>DASXVN010000032.1:0-20699 GCA_036504235.1 Armatimonadota bacterium
CCCCCCCCCCGCCCTTGGCGGGGGCGGGGCCCACCCCGCCCTCGGCAGACCTCGGGCACCCCTCCCGGTGCGGGAGGGGCTGGGGGAGCGTTCGCGGGGGCTAGCCGGCAGTTAGCGAGCGGGCGTGTGTGGCTCCGCTTCGCTTCGCCAAACGCGCCCCTACGCGGAGGCGGCCAAGCGCGCCCCTAGGCGGAAGCGGCGTTCAGCGGGCGACGCTCCAGACGATATCGCCGGTGCCGTCGTCGGCGGTTGCGGCGGGGAGACCGTCGTCGTCCTGGAGGTTGGGACCTACGCTGTACGCCACGTAGCCGGCGCCCTGCTTGCGGTAGACGAAGGGCGCGCCGGTGAAGGGGTCGAGGGGCAGCTTCCAGCCCAGCGTCGCCTCCACGGCGGCGAGCGACGGGGGATAGCTGCCCTCGCGCGCGCGGTAGGCGGTCAGGGCGAGGGCGATCTGCGCGAGACCGGTGCGCGCCCAACGTCGCGTGAAGGAGCTGTGGACCGTGGCCCCCGAAGACATCAGCACGGCGCTGAACAGGGCGTAGAGGGGCGGCGGGTCGAGCGTCTGCGCCACGCTGCGCAGCCGCGACTGGGCCTCGCCGTAGGGCAGCGCGACTGCGTCTAGCTCGGCTCCGATCTGGCGCAGGAAGAACAGTTCGTCCAGGTCCAGCAGGCCGGGGCCGAGCGGGCCGGAGTAGATCTTGGCCAGTTCAGGCAGATCCTCGCCGGTGGCCTGCGCGGCCAGCGCAGGGTCCTGGCGGACCTCCGCAAACTGCGCCCGCCCCACCAGCCGCTCCCAGCGCAGGCCCTCGCGGAGGGCGGCCGGGTAGTCGAAGGTCCCCAGGTAATCGAACAGCGGACGCGCCTGCGGGAGGGGGCCGGCGGCGGTCGCCAGCACCGTGGGGAGGTGCGCGAGGACCATGCCGTGGAGCGCCAAGCGGGTGAGTTGCGAGGTCATGAGCGGCTCGCCGGCCAGCGCCTCGGCGGCCGCCAGGGCGTCGCGGAGGGTGTCCAGGGCGGGGCCGGTCTGGCCCCGCGAGGCCTCGTAGACCATTTCCGCGGTCAGCAGCCGAGCCACCTGTCGCAGGCGCGGATAGTGGCGGGGGAGCATCGCGGCGCCCTGCGAAAAGTCCAGGGTAAAGCGGCAGCGCGGGCGCTGGGCCGCGAGGTGCAGGGTGTCCAGGGCGATCGTGTTGCGGTCCAGGATGGCCTGGACCTTCTCCACGTCGGGCGCGGCGGCGGTGGGCGGCTGGGTGTCGCTGCCCAGCCAGTCCGACAGCACCTGGTCATCCTCGAAGCTGAGTTGCACCTGCGCGAAAGCCTGCTCGTAGAGCGGCGCGGCGTTCTCCTCGGCGGGCACCGGCGGCGGGGCCGCCTCCATCATGGTCAGCGGTTCGCCGGCGGCTTTGAGCCGCGCCAACTCTGCCAGGAGCGCGGCGTGCGTCTCCTGCATCTGGTCGGCATTGAGCACCATTTTGGAGAGGGTCGCCGGGCTGGGGCCGTAGCGGGTGTCGGTCTCCTGGGCCGTGGCGAGGCGCGGCGGGAGGGCGAATAGGGTCAGCAGCAGCCAGAGGGCGCGCCGGGCGGTCATGCTTCGCCCGCCTTGCGGTACGCTTCGTTGCGGCTGAGGGGAGTGAGCAACTGCAGGACCAGGCCGATGGTCTTGCGGGGCAGGCCCGCGGCGGTGAGGTAGCGTATGGCCTGGTTGAGGGCGTCCTCGCTGGGGCCGGCGGCCGCCGCGCCGCGGGGGGCGCCGGCCACGACCAGGGTGAACTCGCCCCGCCACTGGTCCTCCGCGAGCGCGGTCGCCGCCTCGGCGGCGGGCAGCGAGAGAACCTGCTCAAACTGCTTGGTCAGCTCCCGCGCGATGACCACCTCGCGCTCCGGGAGCAACTCCGCCAGTTCCTCCAGCGTGGCGCGCACGCGGTGCGGGGACTCGAAGAGGATCACGGGCAGGGGCTGCGCGGTCCAGCGCTGCAGGAACTCGCGCCGGTCCTGGGCCGTGCGGGGGGGGAATCCGGCGAAGATGAAACCGGGCGCGGTCAGCCCGGCGACGCTGAAAGCGGTGGCGACGGCGCTAGGGCCGGGCAGGGGGACAATCTGCTCGATCCCCGCCGCGCGCGCGGCGGCGACTAGCTCCGCGCCGGGATCAGAGACGCCGGGGCTGCCCGCGTCCGAGACATAGGCCACGGACTCGCCGGCCTCCAGGAGCGCGACGAGGGCCGCAATATCCCGGGGCAGGCTGTGGTCGTGGAGGCTGCGCAGGGGGCGGTGAATCTCGTAGTGGGCCAGCAGCTTGCGGGTGTGGCGCGTGTCCTCGGCGGCGATCACGCTGACCTCCCGCAGTATGCGGACGGCCCGAAAAGTGAAGTCCTCGAGGTTGCCCAGAGGGGTGGCGACCAGGTAGAGGGTGCCCGAGTTGGGAGTGGAGGTGGTCATAGGTGGGTGGTCGGTGGTCGGTGGTCTAGGGTTGACGGCAACGGCCCTACCCCGCCCTGCGGGCACCCCTCCCTAAAGGGAGGGGCTTACGGCAAAGGCAACGGCGGACGGCGGGAAAGGTCGGGTCCCCGTAGGGGCGCGTTTGGCGGAGCGTAGCGGAGCCATTCGCGCCCGTTCGCTAGCTGTCAGGCAGCGAGCCGGGCGTGTGTTGCGGTGCAGACACCGCAAAACGCGCCCCTACAACGGCTTCGGCCAACGGCAGGGCCGACCTCGCTGCGCTCGTGCGGCCCCTCCAACGGCAAACGGCGCACCGGCGAGACGCCGGTGCCACCGACGGCTACGGCAACGGCTACGGCAACGGCTTCGGCCGACGGCAGGGCCGACCTCGCTGCGCTCGTGCGGCCCCTCCAACGGCAAACGGCGCACCGGCGAGACGCCGGTGCCACCGACGGCTACGGCAACGGCCGGCGGGGGACGTAGCCCCCGCCCTACAGTACGGCAACGCCAACGCCAACGGCAAACGGCAAACGGCAAACGGCAAACGGCGCACCGGCGAGACCCTTCGACAAGCTCAGGGCAGGCGGCCGGTGCCACTGGGACTCTATGCGGCCTCTAGGCCTGCCAGTCGCGGGGGTAGCGGAAGTCGCGGTCTACCGAGCGGCGCGAGAGCTTGGCTACCGGGGGCGGGAGGCGGCGCTTGTATTGGGAGAGGCGGATGAGCTTGCGCACGCGGGCGATGAACTCCGGGTCGAAGCCGTCCTCGATCATGTCCTCGGGGCGGCGGCGCTGGTCTACCAGCCAGTAGAGAGCGCGGTCTACATCGGCGTAGGAGAAGCCTAGCTCCGCCTCGTCGGTCTGGCCGGGCCAGAGGTCGGCGGAGGGCGACTTAGTCAGAATGGCTTCCGGTATGTTCAGGAAGCGGGACAGCTCGCGGACCTGGGTCTTGTAGAGGTCGCCCAGGGGGTTGACGGCGCTGGCCATGTCGCCCCAGAGGGTGGTGTAGCCGAGCAGGGCCTCGGTCTTGTTGCTGGTGCCGATGACCAGGGCGTCGCGCTCGGCGGACAGGTCGTAGAGGATCGCCATGCGCTCGCGGGCCATTTTGTTGGCGCGGCGCATCCGGTCGGCGTCCGGGAAGCGGTCGAAGTAGGCGTCCACCTGCGGCGAGATGTCTACCTTGACTAGCTCCAGGCCCAGGTCCTCGGCGACCAGGCGGGCGTCGCCCTCGCTCTCGGGGCTGGAGGTGCGGTAGGGCATGGTGATGGCGGTGACGTTCTCCGGGCCGAGCGCGCGGGCGGCCAGGTAGGTGGACAGCGTGGAGTCAATGCCGCCGCTGAGGCCCACGACGCCGCGCGTGAAGCCGAACTTGGCCAGCTCCTCGCGGATGAAGTTCTCCAGGATGCGGACGACTAGATCGCAGTCGAGGCAGAGCTCATTCATCGGCGATCTTCTCCAGAGCCCGCAACGTGAGGTCGAGGCGCTCATCGGCCAGCAGGGGAGAGGCGACGCGCGACATGCGCAGGTGCTCGCGGTCGAGGTCTACGTCCAGGTGGGTCTCCTCGAGCAGCGGAGCGACGGCCAGTTCCCCAGTCAGCGGGGAAACCGCGCGGCTGCCGCCCCAGAAGGTGACGCCGTCCTCCACGCCCACCCGATTGCAGAAGAGGACGAAGCACTGGAAGAGGTTGGCGTAGGTACCCACCATCTGCTGGTAGGCGGTGGCGATGGCCGGGCCGCCCGGCTCGACGCCGCGCAGGGGGCTGGCGTTGATGGAGATGAGGAAGTCCATCCCCCGGCGGCTGAGCACGAAGGGCGCGGAGGGGTGCCAGAGGTCCTCGCAGATGAGCAGGCCCATCGGGCCCCAGGGCGTGGGGAAGGTCTCCAGGGAGGCGCCCGCCGACAGATAGCGGCCCTCGTCAAACATGCCGTAGGTGGGCAGGTAGACCTTGCGGTGCAAATGCCGCAGCTCGCCGCCCGAGAAGAAGGCGGCGCTGCAGTACAGGTCGGAAGAGGGAGTCTCCTCCACGAAGCCGACTACGACGCTGATGTGGCGGCTGGCCTCGGCCAGGGCGCGCAGCGGGGCGCTGTCCAGGGAGAGGCTGACCTCCGGCGCGAGGTCGCGCAGGTAGTAGCCCGTGAGCGAAAGCTCCGGGAAAATGACCAGATCGCGTCCGGCCGCGGCGGCTTCCTGGATCAGCGCCAGGTGCCGTTCCAGATTGTGGGTGACCCCGCCCAGCCGGGGGTTGAACTGCACCAGCCGGGCGTGGCAGATGGAATTGCCCATCACGCGCCTCCTCCGCGGCGGGAGCGGCTAGGGAATCTGCAAGTTGCCGCCCGCGCCGCCCAAGCCCTGCAGGTCCTGCAGGTTCAGGCCGCCCATAGCGCCCTTCTCCTTCTGCGTCTTCTGGAAGTCGGCGAGCCAGTCGGTTTCCTGCTTGATCAGGTCCGCGCGACCGAGGTCCTTGAACTTGGTCTTGAGCTGCGTGTGCATGCTCATGTTCGGGAAGCTTGGCGCGCCGGCGCGGTCGGAGGCCTGCATGTAGGCTTCCAGCGCCTTGGCCTTGTCCCCGGCCTTCTCCTGGGCCTCGCCCAGCATCATCCAGATGGAGGGGTCGGAGGCGGCGTGCTCCAGCTTGCTGGCCTGGTCCAGATACTGGATGGCCACGGGCCAGTTCTGCTTTTCCATCGCCAGGTTGGCGAGCATCCAGCGGACCGCGGCGTTCTGGGGATCGTCCTGCGCAGCCTGGGCCAGCAGCGTCTGGGTGCCTTCCAGGTCGCCCTGCTCCAGCGTCTGGTGAGCGCGGAGTTCGGCGTCGATAATCTGAATCTGTCCGCCGTCCTTGAGCTTGCTGACGTAGGCCTGCCAGGCCTGGGACTTGAGTTCGCCCTCGACCTGGGTGCGATAGGAGGCCTTGTTCTGCTCGAAATCCTTGGGCAGAGTGCTGCGGCTCGCAAGGACCTTGGCGATATGGTAGCCGAACTGGGACTTGAAGACCGGCGAGACCTGGCCCGGCGTCATGGTGAAGATCTGCTGGTCAAACTCGGGGACCATCATGCCCCGCTTGACCCAGCCGAGGTCGCCACCCTTGACAGCGCTGCCCTGATCGTCGGAGTCCTGCTTGGCCAGCGCGGCAAAGTCGGCGCCGGAGGTGAGCTGCGTGGCGATCTGGTCAGCCTTGGCCTTGGCCTGCTGGTCGGCCTGCTCGGCAGTGAGCGGCGTGGCCGGGGCCGGGGCGGGCTGTCCGGGCTTCGCGGCCGCCGGCTTGGCGGAGGCGGCCTGCAGCTTCTTGGGGTTGATCAGGATGTGGCTGACCTGAAGCTCGGTATAGTAGTTCTTGAGCTGGTCGTCGGTGAGCTGTACGGTGCTCTCGATCTTGGCCTGGAGGCCCTTGACCATGAGGCTGTCGCGCAGCGGCGCGGGGTCCATGGCCAGCTCTTTGCGGGTCTGGGTCTCGAGCTGGGCCTGGCTCAGGTTGTGGCTCTGCAGGTAGTCGAAGAGCTTTTCGCGCTTGGGGAAGCGCTGGGCGATCTGCTCTTGCACCCGCGCGTCGATTTCCTTGTTGAGATCAGCGCTGGTGACCTTGATACCCTCGCGCTTGGCCGCCTGCAGCAGCAACATCTGCTCGGCGAGCTGCTGGAAGACGCCGTAGCTGGCCTGCCACTGCATGGCGAGGCTGGAGGCGCCGGGCATCATCTTGGTCTGCTGGTCGACCAGCATCTGCAGGTGCGCGCGGGTGACAGCCTCTCCGCCGACCTTGGCCACGATGCTACTTAGTTTCGCTTGGCCGGGGGCGCTGGCGTTGTCGCGACCGCGGCCGCCAAAGCTGTAATAGGAGCCGACCACGAAGATGACGATCATCAGACCAAAGACTATGGCCATGGCGCTGGGCAACGTGATCCGGCGCTTGCCGACCTTGACCTTACGCTGCTGGTGGAACATCTTCCGCATCCGCATGATGGACATAAATGGTGTCTCCCGTATCTGTAGACTGCGCCCGGAGGCGCGGTAGGGGACCCGGTGAGGGGCCCTGGTTGGGTGCAGCGGCAGGGTTACTCCGCGCTGTTCGCCTCGGCGGCGGCCAACGCCTCCTGGCGCTGCAACTTCATCGAGCAGAACTTTCCGCACATCGAGCAAACGTCGGGGTCTTGCGGGCCCCGTTCGCCGCGGAACTGGCGCACGCGGCCCGGATCCAGGGCCAGTTCGGCCATGCGATCCCAGTCCAAGGCGGCGCGGGCCTCGCTCATGCGGTCGTCCCACTCGCGCGCGCCGGGCACGCCCTTGACCAGGTCGCCGGCGTGCGCGGCCAGCCGCGCGGCGAGGACCCCCTGGACGACATCGTCCAGGTCGGGCAGGCCGAGATGCTCGGCGGGCGTGACATAACAGAGAAAGTCTGCGCCCGCGCCGGCGCAGAGGGCGCCGCCGATGGCCGCGGTAATATGATCGTAGCCGGGGGCCACGTCGGTGACCAGCGGCCCGAGCACGTAGAAGGGCGCGCCGTGGCAGAGCTGCTTTTCGAGCAATACGTTGCCGGCGATCTGGTTGAGCGGCATGTGCCCGGGGCCCTCGACGAATACGGCCACGCCGGCGGCGCGGCAGGCCAGGACTAGCTCGCCCAGCACGCGGGTCTCGGCGATCTGGCCGGGGTCGGAGGCGTCGGCGGTGGCGCCGGGGCGCAGGCCGTCACCGAGGCTGGCCGCCACGTTGTACTTCTTGAGAATGGCCAGCAGCTCATCAAAGCGTTCGTAGAGCGGGTTTTCCGCCTGGTGGACGTCCATCCAGTGGGCCAGGAGGCTGCCGCCGCGGCTGACTATACCGCATTGGCGCGGCTGCGAGCGCAGTTCGGCAACCGTGGCCCGGGTCACCCCGCAGTGCAGGGTCTGGAAGTCCACGCCGTCGGCCGCGTGGGCCTCAATGGCCTCCAGCATCTGATCGCCGGTGACCTTCACGATGTCGCCCCAGCGGGCCTCGGCCTCCGCCGCGGCCTGGTAGATCGGCACGGTGCCCAGGGTTACGGGGCAGGCGGCGCGGATCTCCCGGCGGATGGCGTTGAGGTCGCCGCCGGTGCTGAGGTCCATAACGGCGTCGGCGCCGACGGCCACCGCGGCCGCTAGCTTGGCCAGTTCGGTGTCGAGGGAGCTGGCGTCGGGGGAGGTGCCGATATTGGCGTTAGTCTTGGTGCGGAGCCCGGCGCCGACCCCCAGGGGGCGGACGGGGCTGCCGGCGCGGCCCATGATGACGATGGTGCCCGCGGCCAGGCCCTGGCGCAGAACGGCTTCCTCGACGTGTTCCTCAGCGGCAACGGCCGCGATCGTGGCGGCGTCTAGATTATCCGGCAGTTTGACAGTATTCATGAGCGACCGGCTCTCTTACAGGCGATACGGGTGTTAGGTGCCCCGGTCCAGCCTGGAGGGGAGCACGCCAAAAAACCAAACAAGGCTGGCACCGGGCCAGCCTTACCCGTGACATTATATAGCCCGGGCGGGCGGGGCGCAAGGGCGGAAGAGGGGGGGAGTTCCGCGGCGGCGGCCGGGCCCACCCCGCCCTCGGCAGACCTCGGGCACCCCTCCCGGTGCGGGAGGGGCTAAGGGCGCCTCACCCCCGGCCCCTCTCCGTGGCGCTCGCCGACGAGCCCCTTGCGGGAGAGGGGGGAACGGCAGAGGCAACGGCGACAGGCAACCGCTGCCTCTCCCGTAGGGGCGGAGCTTGCTCCGCCCGCGGCAACCGCTAGGCCGAGGGTTAGCGGCGGGCGCGGGTGGATGTTTCGCGGATACGGCCCGCGAAAGATCCACCCCTACGAACGGCAACGGCCGGCCCACCCCGCCCTCGGCAGACCTCGGGCACCCCTCCCGGTGCGGGAGGGGCTGACGGCATTGGCAACGGCGAGGGGGACACGTACCCCGGCGGCGGCCGGCCTCACCCCCCGGCCCCCTCTCCTGGCAGGAGAGGGGGGGAAAGGCAAGGGCAAACGGCGAACGGCAAGCGCTGGCTCTCCCGTAGGGGCGGAGCTTGCTTCTGTCCTGAGCCTGTCGAGGGGCTCCGCCCGCGGCTATCGCGAAGCCACAGTTCCCACCCGGCGAACGTTAGCGACGGCGGGGTACGAGCCCCCGCCCTACAAACGGCAACGGCAACGGCCGGGCCGACCTCGCTGCGCTCGTGCGGCCCCTCCGGGAGAGGGGAACGGCGGCCGAGGGTTAGCGGCGGGCGCGGGTGGATGTTTCGCGGGTACGGCCCGCGAAAGATCCACCCCTACAAACGGCAACGGCCGGCGGGGGACGTAGCCCCCGCCCTACAAACGGCAACGGCACACCGGCGAGACCCTTCGACAAGCTCAGGGCGGGAAGCTCGCCGGGCGAGCTTCGCAGCCGGTGCCACCTACGGCTTAGCCTAGCGGGCGAAGCTCTAACTCGCCGCCGGCGGCTAGTTGCGCGCCTATGATTACCGCAGCGCCGGTTACGCCGGGGACGGTTAGCGCCCACTGGACTGCGTCCTCCGCGTCGTCGGGGCGGCGGACGCGGTTGCCCAGGCCGGAGGCGGCGGCGTCCGCCAGGGCGGCGTCTGCCGCTACGATCACCGCGGCGTCCGCGCGGCCGGCGCTGTAGGAGTGTCCCACCGTCCCCGAGGAGGTGCATACGCCGCCTCGCCAGCCGGCGGGCACGACCAGGCCGACGCGGCCGGAGAGGGGAGAAGCTCCGGCCCAGATGGAGACGATCCGCTCCGGAATCGTCGCCAGGAAGAGGTCGCCGCCGTTTTCTACGAGGACTTGGGCGCTGTGCTCCAGGAGGGCCTCGCCTACCCACTGGGCCACCGCGCCGGCGACTGCCGCCATGGGGCCCACGTTGACCACCGCGCCGGCCGCGTACATCCCGGCCACCAGCGGGGGGGCGTCGTCCGGGGCGATCAGGGGCACCAGGCTGGTCAGGAACTCGGGGCGGCGGGCGATCTCGCGCTGGATTTGGCCGCGGGCCTCGCGGATGGCCTCCAGGGTCTGGACAGTGAGCCGCTGCTCGGCCTGCACGTGGAGGTCGCTTTCGCCGAGCACGGTTTGCCAGGCCTGCAGGTCGGGGGCGGTCGCGGCATTGCGGTATATTCGGGGTTGGTAGCCCTCGTTCATGGTTCACTCCTGGGGTATGAGCAACTGGTCGGGCGGTTCTCCGCACGGGCTTCGGGCACCTGCGAGAACGGTTCTAGAGGAACTGGGCGCCCGACCCGGAATATTCAACGTTACACTAGTGAGGCGCGCCGGTGCGCCCCGTCGTCCTTCTGCCTGGAGGTCCTTATGTTGCTCAAGCGCTTGCTGGCCGTGACGTTTCTCGCCCTGGGTTTGTGCGGCGCCGCCGGAGCCGGCGGGGTCAAAATGATGCCGGATAAGCTGGTGCCGCGCGCCGCCGGGGCGATCGTGGTGGACGGCGACCTGCACGAATGGGGCGGCCAGGAGCCGGCGTTTGTCTATACCCCCTTGGCCACGGGCGAATTTCTGACCCCCCAGATCAGCGAGGCGCTGGCGAAATTCTCCGAGCAACTGGGGCAGCGGGTGGAGGTCCACGCCGCTTTCGACCAGGACGCGCTGTATCTAGGGCTGCTCTGGCGCGATCCGATGCTGGCGCGGGGCGGCGGCAGCCGGTTGGTGCTGCACCTGCAGACCGATGAGATCACGCAGGTGCTGACCGATGCGGTGGTCGAGGCCGGGCGCGTGCGGGTGCAGGTGCAAGACGCGACGGGGCGGGCGCGGACGGCCGACGTGGGGGCGGCGGGCGGCCGGTGCGCGGTGACGCTGGACGAGGACCGGCGCGGGTATCAGCAGGAGTTGCGGATCCCGTGGAAGCTGCTCACCAAGGCCGGGCTGCCCCCGGCCGGCGATTTCCAGGTGTTTTTCGACTTCACCTGGTCGGACTTCGGCCCTGATCTGCTCAAGCAACTCCCGGTGGAGTTGCTGCGCAACAATACGCACTTTACCTACAACTACCTGACCAGCGCCGACGCGCTGCTCAGCTCCGGCTACCTGTCGAACTCCGCCAAGTGGGGGACGCTGCTGTTCAGCGACGACCCGGCGGCCACGCAGGAGGCCGGCTCGCCGCGCGGGCGCGGGGCGACGGTGCTGGGCGTGCCGACGCGGCCGGGGCCGATCACCGTGGACGGCTCGCTGGCCGACTGGGCGGGCGTGCGGCGGCATCCGGCCGCCTACTTCCCGCAGCTTCTGGACAACCGCTACGGCGCCCAGGTGGCGGCCTGCTGCGACGACGAGGCGCTCTATCTGGGCTTCTTCTTCCACACCCCCCACCCGCTGTTCAACCAGAATCCGGCGAAGCTGGGGGAGGGCTACGGCGGGGGCGACTGCCTGCAGTTCCGCTTCATCCCCGGCACCGGGGCGCAGGTCTACTTCAACGGCTGGTATGACACCGCGGGCCGGCAGGCGGCGCTGAGCGCGGACACGCGCGCTTTCGCTGACCTGCTGGCCGAGGGGGCGCAGGAGGCCTTCGCGGGGGACGAGCCGAGCGGCGGCTACACCCAGGAGCTCAAGCTGCCCTGGGCGGTGCTCACGCCCGGCGGGAAGCGGCCCGCGGCCGGCGCGCGCTGGCCCGCGACCTTCCAGCTCTGGTGGGCGGGGGTGGAGACGCCCTTCGCGGTGGGCACGACCCTGCGCCTGGCGGCGACCGCTCCGTTGAGCGCCGCGTACACCGTGCCGGGGGAAGGCGAGACCAGTCTGGGGATCTTCGACGCCGCCGGTCGTCTGGTGCGCTGGCTGCTCCAGGGGGATTTCCGCCACGCCGGGGCGAACGCCGAGAGTTGGGATGGCCTGGACAACTTCGGCAAACCGGTGCCCGCCGGCGACTATCAACTGCGCGGCCTGTACCACCCGCCGCTGAAGCTGGAATACCAGATGACCGCCAGCAACCCCGGCAATCCGGCCTGGCCCACCGCCGACGGCAAGGGCGACTGGCTGTCGGATGAGTCCCACCCGCAGGCGGCCGTCACGGACGGCAACCTGATCTACCTCGCCGCGCCCGGCTGCGAGAAGGGCTGGGCGATCATGGCCGTGGACCAAAACGGGCAGCGCCAGTGGGGGTTCCGCTGGGAGGTCTACCCGCGCTGCATCTCGCTCGCTCTGGCGGGGGACTACCTGTACGCCCTGGTCAGCGGGCCGGAGTTGACGGACAACAGCCGCTTGTACAACGGCGGGACTAACGCCGGGGAGCGCGCGCTGCTGGTCTGCCTGGACAAGCGCACCGGCCAGTTTGCCGGGCTGTCCGCCTCCACCGGGGCCCAGAAGATCGCCACCTGGCCGTACCGGCACCAGCAGCTCAAGATGTGGGACCTGCGCCGGGAGATGAACTTCCGGCCCAGCACCTACGCCGGCCAGCCGCGGTATTCGGTGTACGACGTGGCCGAGACCGCCCAGGCTACCGGGCTGGCCGCGATTGGGGACCGGCTGTACGTCTCGCTGTTCTTCGACGGTAAGCTGATGGTCCTGGACCGGGCCACGGGCCAGCCGGTGGACGAGATCGCCGTGCCCGCGCCGTTTGGGCTGACCGCGACGCCGGAGGGCAAGCTGCTGGCGGTCAGCGAGGCCCGGGTCGTCGCCGTGGACCCGGCGACCAAGGCGGTCACGCCGCTGATCGCGACCAACCTGGACGCCCCGGCGGAGGTCACCGTGGGCCCCGGCGGGGAGATCTTTGTGAGCGACTGGGGCAAGTCGTTCCAGGTGAAGGTCTTCTCGCCGCAGGGCAAGTTCCGGCGGGCGATCGGCAAGGCCGGCGGGCGGCCCTGGGTGGGCAAGTTTGACCCGGCCGGGATGCTGCTGCCGCGCGGGATGGCCGTGACTCCCGCCGGCCGCCTGTGGGTGGCCGAGGACGATGGCTCCCCCAAGCGCATCTCCGTCTGGGACAGCAAGACCGGCGCGCCGATCCGGAGTTTCTACGGCCCCACGCCGTACGGCGGCGCTTGGTTTATCCCTAATCGCGCGGACTCGACGGACGTCCTGGCGGAGGCGACGCGCTGGCGGCTGGACTTTAAGGCCAAGACCTTCACGCCGGTGGCCACCGTCTTCCGGCGCATGGCGCTGGACCAGCCGTACGCGCTGTCCGGCGGCGACATGGGCAATATCCTGGGGGTGCTGCCCCGGGTGCGCGAGGGCCGCGAGTACGTGGTGGCGGGCAACGTCCACTACGGTCTGACCATCTATATGCGCAAAGGCGACAGCTACGAGGCGGTCGCCGCGGTGGGCACGCTCCAGCGGCCGTCCTTCCGCGACAGCGACGGCACCGCGCTGAGTTCCTGGGACAGCGACCTGGGGTATCACATGCTGCACGGCTGGTTCCCGGACTTCTTCAAGGACAAGATCGGCACCGACTACACCTGGTGCGACAAGAACGGCGACGGACGGTGCACCGCGGATGAGTGTACCTTCCGCCCGGCCCTCAGCCGCCAGCAGGACTACGCGCCCGACCAGGTGACGGAGTGGATGACCGGCTGGGGCTATGGGATCGGGCCGGACTGGTCCATCTACGCGGGCGGCTTCTGCCGCAGCGAGGGCGCGGTCTACCGCCTGGATGTGCAGGGCTGGACCCCCGGCGGCGCGCCGATCTACGACCCGAACCAGGCGAAGGCGATTCTGCACATGCCGTCCCCCGCCGGTCCCGGTAACGACCTGGTTAGCGGCCTGTGGGTCAACAGCCAGAACGAGTTGTTCGTCAGCTACAACTCCAGCACCGAGTGGCTCAAGCCCGAGGTCTCCACGGCCTCGCCGGGGATCGCCTGCTACGACCGTGACGGGAAGCTCAAGTGGATGACTCCCGGCCCGCGCGACACTTCCGCGAAGGCCTTCTGGGGCAACGGGCTGTGCGGCGAGGTCACCGTTCCCGGCCTGGGCAACGTGCTGTCCACCTGGGCCTATCACCACAACTTCCGCTCGTACCTGTTCACCGACGACGGTCTGTATGTGGGCGGGCTGCTGGATACCGAGTCGCGACTGGGGCCGGACGCGGCCTGGAGCGAGTCGTACAAGGTCCTGTGGCAGTCCCCGGACGGCCAGGTCTGGTTCATGAACGGGGCTAACGACGGCCACCACCTGTTCAAGCTCCAGGGCCTGGATAAGGGCGGCCGCTTCACCGGTAAGCTCACGGTTACGCAGGCGGACGTGGACCGCGCGGCCGAGTTCCGCGCCGTTCCGGCGGCCGCCGCGCGCTTCCAGCCGCGGCTGCGGCTGGCGCAGCGCCGGGGCGAGATCGCCGTGGATGGCGACCTGAAAGAGTGGGACTTGGACAGCGGCGTCGCCTTCTCGACGACCTTCGACCAGGCGGCGCGCGTGGCGCTCCAGTATGACCGCGAGAACCTGTACCTGGCCTACGACGTGCAGGATACCACCCCGCTGCTCAACCGGGGCGCGGACCCGCAGAAGCTGTTCATCACCGGCGACTGCGTGGACCTGATGCTGGCCACCGACCCCGCCGCTGATCCCAACCGTCGCGAGGCGGCGCCGGGCGACGAGCGCCTGCTGCTGGGCGTCTACCAGGACCAGCCGATCGCGATGCTGTACCGGCCCAACGTGCCCGGCACGGCGAATCCGGTGCAGTTCATGGCCACCCGCATTGACCAGGTCCGGCGCCTCGACAAGGCCTCGGTCAAGTTCCAGCGCGGGGAGAAGAGCTACACCCTGGAGGCCGCAGTGCCCTGGAGTGAGCTGGGCTGGAGCGGGCCGCCGGCTGGCCTGCGCGGCGACGTGGGGGTGATCTTCTCCGACGAGACGGGCCGCGACCGCGCGCTGCGGCTGTACTACTACAACCAGGATACCAGCGTCACCGCCGACCTGAGCACCGAGGCGCGGCTGCAGCCGGACAAGTGGGGGGCGGTCGAGGTGGAGGCGCCGGAGGGCGTCAACCTGCTGCGCAACCCGAGCTTCGAGACGCCCTTCGTGGCCGACGGCACGCAGGGCTGGCGGATCCTCGACCAGCAGGGCGACGGCGAGGCGGTGCTGACGACGGACGACGCCTATGCCGGGCGCATGTCGCTGCTGCTGCGGCAGAACCAGCGGCCGCCGGGCCCGGCGGACAACACGAAGCTGACCTGGGAGGAGTTCAATGCCGCCGTCAAGAGCGGGTACATCCTGGTTCATCAGGTCGTGCCGGTCACGCCGGGCAAGCAGTATCTGGTGCGCTACCGCTATCACACCACCGGGGGCCTCTACGAGGACCGCCGGCCGGGCGCGGATCGGGGGTATGCGGCCTTCCAGGTGGCGCTGTTCTGGCAGGCAGGGCCGGACGGCACCGGCAAACTGGTCAACGTGGACGGTCTGGCGAACCTGGAGCAAGACGTCGCGGCCTGGACGACCGCCACCAATCCGCATCGCGGCGGGGGCGAGGAGCTGTTGGGTAAGCCCTTCACCGCCCCGGCGGAGGCGCACTGCGTGCAGATACGCATAGCCCTGGGCGTCTCCGGCCCGCGGACTCCGCAGGTGTGGGTGGACGATGTGGAGTTGGTGGAGCTGCCGTAGGGGGGAGGCCGGCTCTGTCGTTCGTAGGGGCGGAGCTTGCTCCGCCCGCGTCAAGGCGCAAGGGTGAGGCCGGACGCCAGTCTTACCTCACCCCCCGGCCCCCTCTCCCGCGCCTCCGGCTTGGGAGAGGGGGAGAACGGCCACGGCTAACGACGTGGAGGCTATCGGGGCAGGCCGTTGCTGCGTGTAGGGCGGGGGCTGGTACCCCGCCGGCCGTTTCCTGCCGTTCGCAGGGGCGGCGCCGGCGCCGCCCGCGGCAACCGCGCAGGTTAGCGCCAGCCGCGGGCGGAGCAAGCTCCGCCCCTACGGGGAAAAGGCGCCCTATCCCCCCTCTCCCTTCCCTTCCGCGCCCTCATCTTGTATCCTATCCCCCGTGGTCGTCCATCCCCACTAGCCAAGGAGCACCTATCATGCCGTCTGCTGAACTGCCCGTTATTGGCAAGATTTCCCCGGAGGTCTTCTCCGAACTGATCTACCCGCGCCTGGGGGCGCCTAGTGCTGACATTTTGGTCGGGCCGCAGAGCGGGGTGGACGTGGGCATCTTCCAACTCGGCGACCAGGCTGTGGCCCTGACTACCGACCCCGTGTTTATCGTGCCCCAGTACGGCTGGGAGCGGGCGGCGTGGTTTGCCATTCACATCCTGCTGAGCGACGCCGTCACCAGCGGGCTGCCGCCGCGCTACCTGAGCATTGACCTGAACTTGCCGCTGGATATCGACCGCGAGGGGCTGGACCTGACCTGGGGCGTCATCCACCGCGAATGCGCGCGCTACGGGGTGTCGGTGATCACCGGGCACACCGCGCGCTATGAGGGGTGCAACTACCCGATGGTGGGGGGCGCTACGGTGCTGGCGATTGGGCCGGTGGATAGCTACGTCACCCCGGCGCTGGCGCGGGCGGGCGACGCGATTATCATCACCAAGGGTCCCGCGATTGAGACCACGGGGCTCTTTGCCGCGGCCGTGCCGGGGCTGATTGAGGCGCGGCTGGGGGCGGAGTTCCGGGCGCGCGCCGAGCAGATTTTCTACCAGATGTCGGTGGTGGAGGACGCGCGGATCGCGGTGGCGCAGGGGGTGCGCGAGAACGGGGTCACCTGCATGCACGACGCCACCGAGTGCGGCATTTGGGGGGCGCTGTGGGAGATTGCCGACGCCGCGGGCCTGGGGCTGCGCGTGGAGCAGGACCGGATCGTGGCTCAGCCGGAGTGCCTGGAGCTGTGCGCCTCGTTGGGGCTGGACCCCTTCGCCTGCATCAGCGAGGGGACGCTGGTGCTGACCTGCCGCGCCCACGCCGCGGAGCGGATCGTGGCGGCGCTGATCGCGGAGGGCATCCCCGCCTCGGTGGTGGGGGAGATGCGGGAGCGCGAGTACGGCATCCGCCTGGTCCGCGAGGGCCGGGAGGAAGACCTGGTGCATCCGCGCGTGGACCCCTTCTGGGCGGCGTTTGGCAAAGCGCTGGCGGAAGCGGCCGGCTAGGCGCCGTTGCCGGATGTAGGGGTGGACTTTGCGGTCCTTCGCAATGTCCACCCGGCGCGGCCGCCCGCGGGTGGACATTGGCCCGCACCGCTTCGCGGCGCCGGCCAAAGTCCACCCCTACAGTCGTCTACGCCAGCATGGCCGTGAGAATCTCCGCCGCGCCGGCTACGAACGCCGGGCAGACGGTGGTGTGGAAGCTCTTTTCGCGGGCCAACTGCGAGCCCTCGGGGGTGCTGAGGTCGCAGTCGAGCAGCTCCTTGCAGCGCCAACTGCCGAAGCGTTCCTCAAAGCGCCGCTGCAACTCGCCGGCCCGGGCGTAGATCCGCTGCTTGGCCTCCGGCGAGGGGTCAGCGGCGCCCTCCGCCAGGCCCAGGGCCAGCAGCGCGCCGAGCAGCGCGCCGCAGGTCTCGCCCCGGCGGGCAATTCCGCCGCCCAGCGCTGCCGCCAGGCGCAGCGCCGCCTCCGCGTCCAAGCCGAACTCCGGCGCATAGGCCGCCAGCGTGGCCTGCGCGCAGTTATACCCTCCGGCGAAATACTCGCGGGCCTGTTCGGTCGTAGTCATGGTTCGCTCTCCTCTTAACCCCGGTCCCTTACCAGCTCTGGTTGAACACCACCACGCGGTCAATGTAGAGCACGCCCCCGGCCGACCAACTCGCGTCGGGCAGGACCGGCGGCTTGTTATAGAAGCGCCCGCGGATTTCCACCGTGTTGCCGGTGGTCAGCGCGGTGTCGCTGGCCTCCTGCAGGTTGAGGCCCTCACCCACCAGATCAACGCTCGGCTTGCTGTCGCTGCGCGCCAGATTGGCGATGAACCCCTTGAAGACCGGCTGGTAGTGGGCGTCCACGTAGGTGATGTGCCCGAAGATCGAGACCAGATGGGGGTCCAGGTTGGCCTGGAGGTTCACTGGAACCGGCCCGCCGCTGTAGGCCAGCGAGCCGACCACCAGGACCGCTACCGCCACCGCCGCGAGAATGATCACGAGCCGCAGGGTGCGCTGGGACATGTTGATCTCTCCTTCCGTGATTCACGTGTGGAGATTACTTCGCGGGGGAAGAGCGGACTCCTGCCTGGGGGACACGAAAACGCCGGCTCGCGAGGGGCGCGGGCCGGCGTAGGTGGGTGATTGGAGGTGGTCGCCGCTAACCGCCGCGGCCGTTGACGCTGTCGTAGCCGGCGCTCGCCTGGGTCATGCCGTTTCTGACGTTGCCGCCGAAAGCGCCCCAGGTTGCGATACACACGCAGACCACAATCGCCAGTATCAGAGCATACTCGACCGTCGTCATGCCCTGTTCGTCACCGCAGAAACGAGCAAACCTCATGGGTCACTCCCCCCAGAGCGATACTGACTTCCTGCACGGACGGCTACCCGCGGGCAGGTCCATCATGTCGAGTGTAACTATACCATAAATTGAGGTAAATCAAAAACACTAGACGCGAGAAATAGTCCTGAAGGCAAGGGCCTGGCGTCCGGCAGAAGGGGTCTTAGCCTTTCATGCCGCTCATGACGATGCCCTCGATGAAGTACTTCTGGCCGACGACGAAGACCAGGACGACCGGGATCATCACCATCACCGAGGCCGCCATGAGCAGGTGCCACTGGGCCGTGTAGGCGCCCATGAAGGTGTTCAGGCCCAGCATCAGCGGCATCTTTTCCTCGGAGTTAATCACGATCAGCGGCCACATGAAGGAGTTCCAGGCGCCCAGGAAGGTGAAGGTCCCCAGCGTAGCCAGCGCCGGCTTGGACAGCGGCAGGACGACGTGGCGCAGGACGCCCAGATGGCCGCAGCCGTCCAGGCGCGCGGCGTCCTCCAGGTCGTGGGGGATGGACAAGAAGAACTGGCGCAGCAGGAAAGTCCCGTAGGCGGAGAACATCACCGGGACGATCAGGGCGAAGTAGGTGTCGATGAGGTGCAGGGCCTTGAGCAGGGCGAAAATGGGGATCATGGTCACTACGAAGGGGACCATCAGGGTGCTCAGATAGGTGAGAAACAGGGCGTTGCGGCCGGGGAACTCCAGCCTCGCAAAGGCGAAGGCGGCCAGGGCGCTGGTGAGCAGCGTCCCCAGGGTGACGGCAATCGAGATCAGCAGGGAGTTGAGGTAGAAGACCAGGAAGGCGTTGTACAGGGGCAGGCCGTCCCACTTCCAGGGGCCGACCTGCCAGCTTTGGCCGGCCAGGCTGACCCGCAGCCGGTAGTCGAAGTTGAAGCCCAGCCACCCGTGGCTCAGGCGCATGGAGTTCCACGCCGCCGGGTAGTTGTCCCCGTGCAGGACGGTGCGCTTGAGCGGCTGCAATTCCGCGGCGCTGCCGGCCAGCAGGACGCGGCGACCGGGGGGCGTCCCGGCGACCAGCGCGACCTCCACCTGCCCCGGCAGCGACCGGACCAGGGCCACGGTCTGCGCCCGCCCCTCCACCGTGGCGGTGTACAGGGGCAGCGTCGCGCCGCTGCTGGGGTCGGTCCAGGTCTCCTGCTCGCGGGGGATGAACTCCGGGGGATAGGTAAACACCGCGCCGGGGCTCTTCAGGGAGGTGGCGATCATCCACAGCAAAGGCAAAGCCATAACCGCGCCGACGAGGGTAAGCCCCGCATAGACGAAGGCAGGACCCAAGCGGGAGCGCCGCCGGGGGGGGCGGCGGGAGGAGCTAGGCGCGGGGGTGTGGTCGTCGGTAGGCACAGCAGGAGTATTTCGCGGGAAGGTGGCGGCGGACCTGCCTAGAGAGCGGGAGCTGAAGCGCGAACCGCTTCAGCCAAGTCAATGGTTCTCCGCAACTTGCCGTCTGTGGCGTCGAAGATCAGGATGCGATCGGACCCGTCGACGAATTCACCTACCGCGAGAACCAACCCGTCGGCCGTGATGCTAGGGTTGGCGGACATGCGGCGGGTCAGGATGTTCGCGGCCAAGGGCCGGGTTTCCCCGGGCGGGTACAGAACGCAAGTTCCGAGACGGCCGGAGGCCCAGAAGGAAACCGCACGGACTTCGCCGGTTGCGTCGGTACAGATGGCCGGATCCATGCCGACAGCAGATTCATCAACCCACGCGGCCACGGGGCGTGCCACTGGCGGGTCAATACTCACCTTGCGCAGTCCATCGGTGGCTCTGGCTGGGTCGAAGGCAGCTTCGCGCCGTATCGAGACGAAGTCGATGACCCAGGGAACCACTAGGAGGGTGCGTCCCCCGGTGTCGGAGAAGAACGCGCAGTCTCGACGCAGATTCCCCAGCGGGGCCTCGTAGTATCGCTTCTGATCGGCCTCCGTCCAATCGCGCCAATCGCCCAGTTGGACATTGCCGCCTGCGGCGGCGCCAGGCACCACGTGAGCTTCCCGCACTTCCCACTTACCGACTCGAATCGAGTACCGGACGAGCAAGTCCTTGTAGAACGACACCGCCAGGACCTGCTGACGGTCAGGGGCGACTACAGGCACCGCGTCGCTCGTGACGCTGGCACCGGGGGGTAAGGGCACGACTTTGCTCACTTGTTCGCCTGGCTTCCACAGTGCCAACTCCGACGGGTACGTCTGGAAGGCCCCGCGCAGGTCATCGCCAAGCGAGAAGGCCGGACCGGTGACATACGCTCGCACGGGGCCGCCTTCGTGCGTAATGGCTCCCGTGGTGGCGTTGAGCACAGAGCGGCGCGGTCCGTCGCCTTCCGGATGATCGTATGGGTCCACAATGAAAGACAGCTCGTTGTCAGACACCCATGCCGGTGAACCCACCGAGTCGGGCTCGCGCCAGGGCCAGTCCTGACGCACGGCCCGCCCGCTACCCAAGTCCAGCACCGCCAGCCGGAAGGGATAGCCCCCTTTCCCCCTTCGGGGACCACTAGTCAGATGGACAGCGAGAAAGCGACCGCTGGGGCTGAGGAGCAACGCCTTGAGGTGGGAGTCACCCGGTTCGTCAGGCTGCGAGGCCTGCGGACCCTGGGCTGACCGCAGTACGCCGGGTTCTCCTATTCCCTCCGCCCGCACGCCGGGTCCGAAGCAAACCAACAGCGCGGCGACCATCAGGCCTGCGGACCACATCCACGAACGTTGCGCCATTCGAGACCACCCTCCAAGCAGGGAACCGGCGGCTGTAGCGGGAACTAGGCGATTGCGGACTTACTATTGTTCTACACCTTATGGTCATGCCAAGTTCCCCTGCGACAACTACAACTCCTCGCTCTCGCCCTCGCCACCAGCGGGGGGCTTATTGGTTTCTTTTGCCTAACGCTTTGGGGTTTTTGCTGTTTACGCTTTTGCCGGTGCTGGGGGCGGTGGCGCTTTCTTTTGTGCGGTGGGATGCGGTGGAGGGCTGGGGGGGGATTCA
>DASXVN010000033.1:0-8787 GCA_036504235.1 Armatimonadota bacterium
CGCCGGACTAACGATTGCTTACCGACGGCGGGGTACGAGCCCCCGCCCTACAGTAACGGCGAACGGCCTTTGCTCTAACTCCCCCTCTCTTGCCACGGAGAGGGGGCCGGGGGGTGAGGCCGGCAACCACTGACAGAAAGACGGCCGCCGGAAACCTCCGGCGGCCGTTTGCGTGTTTCGGTTCGGTCGCGGCTAGAGCTGGGCGTCGATCATGGTGCCGAGCTGCCCGCCGGTCTGCACCCCGATGGCCTGGTCCACGACCTTGCCGCCCTTGAACAGGAACAGGGCCGGGATGCTGCGGATGCCGAACTTGGAGGAGACCTCCGGGTTGTCATCCACGTTGAGCTTGACGACCTTGCACTTGCCGGTGTATTTTTCGGCGACTTCGGCGACGATGGGACCGGCCATGCGGCAAGGCCCGCACCAGGGAGCCCAGAAATCAACCAGCACGGGCAGGTCAGACTTCAGTACTTCCGCGTCAAAACTAGCATCGGTTACTTCCAGGGGTTCGGCCATGAGAACGCCTCCTAGGCACTACAGGTCGCGCTGACTCGCAGCGCGGTTGTTGAAGACTAGCTGCTAACGGGCCGCCACAACGCTGTTCTCGGTGACTTCCACTGCGAGCTGCCGGGTGGCGATCTCCGTATCCCCGGCGCCGTAGGCGGTCACCGTGACCGGGTGCCGGCCGACCGGGAGCGTCCCCAGGTCCAGCGGCCAGGTGTTCTCCCGCAGGTTGCTCAGCGCGCGGGTCCGCCCGCCGACGGCGACCTCCACGTACGAGAAGCTGTCGCCGCCTTCCACCTGCACATGAAGCTGCGCCTTGCGATGATTCGGCGCCGCTTCCGGCTGGAAGCTCACCGTCATCTGCACCGGCGCGGCGGGTGCAGGCCCGGACGGGGGCGGCGGGGTCGCGGCCGGCGCTGCCGCTGCGGGTGCGGCTGATTCAGTGACGCCGTCGTGCATCAGGTAGTTCGCTATGACCAGGACGCTGACCACGTGGAATCCCGCGCGCACCGGCAGCGTGCGCCCGGCGCCATTCTTGGCCTCGCACAGGAAGGTCGGGAATTTCTGATGCAGGCCGAGTTGCCGGTGGCACAGCGCGAGGCTGTCGCCGGGATAGTCATAGTAGACATTCAGCGGGTAGCCCAGGGTGTGCAGCCACGTCGAGATGCCGGTGCTGATCGCCTTGGTGCGGCGGCTCAGCCCGGTCGGGATGGCGGGGCAGGCGCCGATGGTCTCCAGGAAGTTCTCCTGATAGGAGGCCTTCCCGGAGGAAGCCGGCAGCTCGTGCAGGTCCACGACGGCCTGCGGTTTCTCCAGAGCGATCGCCGCAGTGATCGCCCGGGTCTCTACCTGAGTGAGCTGCGCCCAGTCGCGGTTGAGGTCCACACCGTTGGCGTTGGCGCGGCGATTGATCGCGGCCCCGTCCGGGTTGGCCACCGGCACCGCCAGGATGCGCAGGTACTTGAGAATGTCCTGCTCCAGCGGGGTCGGCGCCTCGGCGAACTGCTGCAGAATCGCCAGGGTGGACTCGCTGCCGGCGGCCTCCGAGCCGTGCTGGCGGCCAATGATGAAGATGGTGGCCTTCGGGCCGGGATAGGAAAAATCGGTGACCTCAGCCATCACCAGCGGGCGGCCTTGCGAGGTGAGGGCCAACTGGTGCAGCCGGCAGCGGCCGGTAGCAGGCAACGCGGCCAGGGCCGCGTTAAGCTGAGTGAGGCTGCGCGGGGAGGCGGGCACGCGGGCCAGAATCTCGCGCACAATATCGGCGGAGGCCGGGGGCATGAGCCCCGCCCCTCCCCAGAGGAGAAGCGCCGCGAGGATCCAGGTCCGATTGAGACTGCGATGGTTAGGCATAAGGCAGGCGGGCGCCGCCGGGTCGGGCCGGCTGTCGCCCCGCAAATGATACCAGAAAGCCCCCCGCCGAGTAAAGCCGCGCCCCCTAACGGAAGGCCTCCGCCACCGCCGGATGCGTGATCTCTCCACCGCGTACGTTCAGGCCCGAGGCCAGCGCCGGGTCGGCCGCCAGCGCGGCGTCCAGGCCTCGCTCGGCCAGGAAGCAGATGTAGGGCAGGGTGGCGTTGGTCAGGGCGAAGGTGCTGGTGCGCGGCACCAGTCCGGGCATGTTGGGCACCGCGTAGTGCAGCACGTTGTGCAGCAGGTAAGTCGGCTCGGAGTGGCTGGTCGGGTGGCTGGTCGCGATGCTGCCGCCCTGGTCAATCGCCACGTCCACGATCACCGCTCCCGGTTTCATCCCCCGGACCATCTCCTCGGTGACCGCATGCGGCGCGCGGGCGCCGGGGATGAGCACCGCGCCGATCAGCAGGTCCGCATAGGCCGACGAGCGCGCGATATTGTAGGCGTTGGAGTAGACGGTCACCACACGATCCTGCAGAATGTCGTCCAGGTAGCGCAAGCGGTCGTGGTTTACGTCCAGGATGGTGACGCTGGCGCCCATGCCCAGCGCGACCTTGGCGGCGTTGACGCCCACCGTACCGCAGCCGATGATGACGACCTCAGCGGGCGGCACCCCCGGCACGCCGCTGAGCAGCACGCCGCGCCCGCCCCCGTCGCGCTGCAGGCAGTGCGCGCCGATTTGGGTGGCCAGTTTGCCCGCCACCTCACTCATCGGCATCAGCAGGGGCAGATTCTCGCCCTTCTGCACCGTCTCATAGCCCAGCGCGGTGGCGCCGGAGGCCAGCAGCGCGTCGGTTAGCTCGCGGGAGCCGGCCAGGTGCAGGTAGGTGAACAGCAGCAGGTCGGGGCGCAGGTAGCCGTACTCCTCGGGCAGCGGCTCCTTGACCTTGACCACTAGCTCCGCCTGCTGCCAGGTCGCGGCGGCCGTGGGCGCAATCTGGACCCCGGCCGCTGCGTATTCCGCGTCGGTAAAGCCGCTGCCGCCGCCGGCGTTTGTCTCCACCAGGACGCTATGCCCCGCCCGGGTCAGGGCGTCCGCCCCCGCCGGCGTCAGCGCCACCCGATTCTCGCCATCTTTAATCTCCCGCGGCACGGCGACGATCATGCGGATCACCTCTCGTGGCTAGCGAAATCTAAGAGCACTTTCCCCCTGCCGCGGCGGGCACCTGCGGTCCCCGCGCTCAGGTTCCGTAGCTGCCGGGGCCGGTCTGCGCGTAGGCCTCCGAGAAGTCCTCGGGCGAAACCACCCCGGCCTCGACTCGGCGCGAGGGGGGGAAGGGGAGGGGGGTCAGCCGCCGGACGATCACCGCCACATCCCGCTCCCCGCGCCGGCTCAGCTCCCCTTCGGCCATCAGCACCGGCGCGGTGTACAAGAAAGAGCCGTATTTTTGGTAGGCGTCCTGGTAGATGGTGATGTCCACCAACCCGGCCTGATCCTCCAGGCAGATAAACACGGTGGTGCGCCCGCTGCGGACCGGGGGGCGCGCCCGCGCCACCACGATCCCGGCCACCCGTACCGGCGCGCGCGGCCGCAGCTCCAGCAGCCGATTGGTGGGCGTCACCCCCTGGCGCTGCGTCATCTCCACCCAGGGGGCGAAGGGATTGAGCCCGGTGCTCAGCCCCAGCAAGTGCAGGTCCAGTTGCAGACGCTGGTAGGGCGTGATCTCCTCACCGAGGTCCACCTGCGTGGAGGTCTCCAGGAGGTCCAGGTCCGCGTCGAGCAGCGAGAGATGGCGCGCGGCGGACCGCCCCTGCCGGGCTGCCAGCAGGCCCAGGAGTGAAGGGATCGAGGCGCCGCTGAAGTCAAAAGCCCGCGCCCGAATGAGGTTCTCGACCGTCGGCCAGGGCACCCGGGTGCGGGCGAGAAAATCGCGCAGGGAGAGAAACGCTCCGCCCTGCCGGCGCTCGGCCCGGATCTGCTCCAGCGCCGGCCCGGTCATCTCGCGCACCCCGCGCAGGCCGCAGCGGATGGCGAGAGCGGGGGCATATTCCACCGTATAGTCCGCCTCGCTGCGGTTGACGCAGGGAGGCAGGAGCCGAATCCCCAGCCGCTTGGCCTCTTCGGCCAGGGTCCGGGCGGGGTAAAAGCCCATCGGCTGGGCGGTGAGCAGCCCGGCGATAAACTCCGCCGGGAAGTAGGTCTTCAGGTAGGCGCTCTCGTAGGAAATGCGGGCGAAACTGGCCGCGTGGGCCTTATTGAAGCCAAAGGCGGCGAAGGCGGAGACCTCGCGGAAGACGGCCTCAGCGGTGGGGAGCGCGATCCCCTGCCGCTCAGCGCCGTCCATGAATTCGGCCTGCAGTTGCTCCATATATCCCGGATGGGAACTCCAGTCCATGGCCTTACGCAACTGATCGGCTTGGCCCAGGGAGAAGCCGCCGATGGCCGCGGCGACGCGCATGACTTGCTCCTGATAGATGAGCACGCCCCAGGTGCGCTCCAGAATCGGCCGCAGCGAGGGGTGGTGGTAGCGCACCGGCTCGCGGCCCCGGCGGCGGGCGACAAAGGGGGTGATCATATCCGCCTGCACCGGCCCGGGGCGGAACAGGGAGATGGTGGCGATGATGTCCTCAAAACAGTCGCCCAGCACCCGCCCCTGCAGGTTGCGCTGGCCGGGGCTCTCCAGTTGGAAGAGGCCGATGGTATTAGTGGAGCGGATCAGTTCGTAAACGCGCGGGTCGTCCAGGGGCACCCGCTCCAGGTCAAAGCTGGTCCCCCGCGGCGGCCCCTGGCGCAGGAGTTGGAGCGAATGCTCAATCGCGGTGTGGATGCGCAGGCCCAGCAGGTCCATCTTGAGCAGCCCCAGCGCCTCCACGTCGTCCTTATCATATTGCGCTACCACGATCCCCTTGTTGGCCAGTTGCAGGGGGACCAGATCGGTGAGCGGCTCGCCGCTGATAATCAGGCCGCCTACGTGGACCGCGAGGTGCCGGGGGAAGCGCGCCACCTGCTCGCAGAGCCCCAGCAGAGTCTGCTCGTGCGCCAGTTCGGCGGAGAGCGTGCGAGTCTCGGGCAGGTCCTGCAGGCTGGTTTCGAGCCGGCGCAGGTCCACGTAGCCGAAGTTCTGCGAGAGGCGGCGCAGTTGCCCCTCGCGCATCCCCAGGACCTTGCCCAGCTCGCGGACCGCCGCCCGGGCGCGGAAAGTATTGACCGTCCCCACCGCCGCCACGTGCTCCGCGCCGTAGCGGCGATAGACGTAGGCCACCACCTCATCGCGTCGGTGGGCGTCGAAATCCAGGTCCACATCGGGCAGATCGCGGCGTTCGGGGTTGAGAAAGCGCTCAAAAAGCAGGTCGGTGGCGAGCGGCTCGGGCTGAGTCAGGTCCAGCAGGTAGCAGACCAGCGAATCGGCGGCCGAGCCGCGACCGGTGTGGCGGATACCCCGCTGCTCGGCGAAGCGCACCAGGTCCCAGACGATCAAAAAGTAGTCGGCCAGGCCGCGCTCGTTGATGACCTCCAGTTCATGCGCCAACTGCCGGCGGGCGCGCGCCCGGAACGACGAGCCGGCGTATTTGCGCTCCAGAGCCTCCTCGCAGAGCCGGCGCAGGAAATCGCTGCGCGCGGTCGGGGCCTCCGGATCGGTGGGCAGGGGCACCCGCACGCCCGGGTCCGCCGCCAGTTCCTCCGTAAAGGCGAATTTCGGCAGGTGAGTTGTCTCCAGGTCCAGCGTCCACCGGCAGCGGGTCGCGATCTCCTCAGTCGCGGCGAGGGCGGCGGGCAGATCGGCAAACAGTCGCGCCATCTGGGCGGGCGACTTGAGATAGTACTCCTGATTGGGGAGGCGCCCCGGGTGATGATCGCCCAGCGCTACCCCCTGCCCCAGGCAGTAGAGGGCGTCCTGCAGCGGAGCAAAGTCCCGGGTGACATAGTGCACATCGTTGGTCGCCACCACCGGCAGGTGCAACTCCGCGGCCAGCCGGGCGGTCTGGTAGCGCAGGGCCTCCGGCTGCGGCTCCTGGCGATGGTGCTGCAACTCCAGATACAGCCCGTCGGGGCCGAGTAAATCCGCGTAATAGCGCGCCACGCGCGCGGCGGCGCGACGGTCGCGGCGTTGCAGAGCGGCGGCCAACTCGCTGGCCGGGCCCCCGCACAGGCCAATCAGGTGGCCGGCGTACTGGCGTAAATGCTCCTGGCGCAGGAAGGGGCGCTTGCGATCTACTTGCTGATACTGGGGCGCGAAAGGCCCCGCGGAGCGCGCCTCCCCCAGTTGGGCGCAGGTGACCAGCCGGCAGAGGCTGCGGTAGCCCTCGTTGTCCTCCGCCAACAGAACCAGGCGATAGGGGAGAGAAACCTCCCCCCCCGGGTCCCGCGAGGGGGCGGGGGGGGAGGTGGGGGCGGCTATTGGTTCTATGTCAAACTCTACGCCAATCAGTGGCTGGACACCGGCGGCCGTGGCGGCGCGGTAGAAGCGGACGGCGCTGGCCAGCGTGTGGTGATCGGTGACCGCCACGGCCGGCATCTCCAGACGGGCCGCGGCCGACACGAGGTCGTCCAGCGGCGCGGCGCCCTCATAGAAGGAGAAGTTGGAGTGTACGTGCAGGTGCGTGAAAGACATAGCCCGCGCCTCACCGGGGGCCGAGTTCGCAGGCGCACCAGCCGCACTGCAGGCAGATTCGGCAACCCCCCTCCATGACTAGTACCGCCCCGCATTCCGGGCAAATATTCCACGTTGTATACAGCATGGTGGTTCCTCACTTGTGGATAGAAAGCGTCAGGCGACTAGTCGTAAACGCGGTAGAGCAGCCACTGGGCGCGTTTGGGCTCAAAGCACAGGTCGGCGACGACGTTGCGGTCGGTGAGTACGCGGAGGAACTTGCGCTCGGTTTGCCCCTCCCACCAGCGGCCGGCCTCCGCCCAGGCGCCGCCCAGGTCGGTGATGCGGTAAAAGCGTCCCCGCCAGCGGAAAGAGCGCGGGTAGTTGCCCCGGTGGGCCAGACTCGGTTTGATCGGCTCCACAATCAGTTTGCTCATGGTCATTCCCCTTGTTGGTCTCGCCCCCGAGACCAATTGAACATAGGTTCCACGTTTGGTGAGACGGAGTATATCGAACGCATGTTCAACTGTCAAGAGATTTTTTGGGTATTTTTGCGGAGACGGGGAGAGACGTGAATACCCCTCCGCGGGGGAAGCAGGAGCCCCTTCCCAACGTCCGGACGGGGGGCGGCTAATGACAGCGAGTCCCCCTTCTGCTATAATCCACCGATTATGAGGAAAGCCGCTCTGGTCCTGGGGCGTCTGGAGGAGTCCCTGCGCTCGGCCCTGGAGGGCGTGGGACGCCTGCTGCCCGGTAAGCTCCAGCCGCTGGAGATGGCTGCGGAATTGGAGCGGGCCCTGGAGCAGAGCCAGACGCAAGGTCCGGAGGGCGTGTTTGTCGCCAACCGCTACCACGTGCTGCTGGCGCCGGCGGACCTGGAGCTATTCGGCGGCCTGCGGCAGGAGATTGAGCTGCAACTGGCTCAGGGGCTGCTCGAGCACGCCGAGGAGCAGGGCCTGCTGACCAGCCCGCTGATCGTGGTGACCCTGGAGCCGGAGGAGAAAACGCCCCCGGGCCGGATCGTGGTTAGAAGCGAGTTTCATGACGAGCCTCTGTCGGCGGCGCTGACCGTCGCGGGAGGCCTGCCGGCGCAGACCTGGGAGATCTTCCGGGAAGCGGTGCTGGGGCGCTCGGACCTGTGTCAGGTGCGCCTGGAAGAAGCCGCCATCTCGCGGCGCCACGCGCGTATCTGGTGGACCTACGCGGGCTATATGATCGAGGACCTGGGTAGTAGCAACGGGGTCTTCGTGGGCGGCGAGCCGGTGCAGCAGACGCTGCTGCGCGAGGGCGATCTGATCGAGTTGGGGCTGGTACAGCTCCGGTTCTCCTATCGCGCCGCCGCTTGAGGTAAGAACGCAGAAAGGCCGCCGCGGGCGGGATAAATCACTCGCCAGGCGGAACCATAAACCATGGAAATTGCCCTGCTGATCGGCAACTATGTAGTGGCGGCCCTGATCTACCTGTTTGTATTCCTGGTCTATCGGGGCCTGATTGCGGAGGTGCGCGCGGGTCGCGCCGAGGCCGAACAGCGTGCGACGCGTGCGGCCGTGCCGCGCATGACCATGGCCGCGCCGGTCAGTTCGCCCCGGCCCGCGGTCCGGCCGACGCCGGCTCCGACGCCCGCCCCGGTGGCCGCGCCCGCGCCGGTTATCCCCGAGACTCCCGCGCCCGCCATGCCGGAGCCGCCGGTGGAACGCAGCCCGCAGCCCTTTAGCCAGGCGCGGGAGGCCAGCGCCGCCTCGGTGCGCGAGATCCTGGCCGAGGAGCCCCCGGCGGAGGAAGCCGCGTCCGAGCCGCACCTGCCGGCCTTCCTGACCCATGACGCCGGAGGCCTGGCCCCTAGCATGCCGCCGACCCCGGAGCCACCCGTCCTAGTCCCCGAGCCGGAACCCGAGCCGCCTGCGCGGCGGGAGCCGCCGCTGGGCGTGGTGGCGACGCCCGCCCCGACGCCTACCGCAGTGCCCCGGCTGACCGTGGTCAAGTCCGACTGCGTGGAACTGCCGGTGGGCCGGGAGTTCCCGCTGCTGGCAGCCGCGACGCTGGGGCGCTCGGAGCAGAACTTGGTCTCCATTCCCGACCACTTTGTCTCTTCCTCGCACGCCATCATCTTCCTCAAGGAGGGCCGGCGGGTGCTCCGCGACCGCGGCTCGACCAACGGGACGCTGGTCGGCGGGCGACGCATCACCGATGACCACATTCTCCGCGACGGCGACCTGATCGCCCTGGGCAATACGACTTTGCGCTATTCCGAGCCCTAGCGCGGTGGGCGAGGCGGTTTCCTGTAGGGCGGGGGCTTGTACCCCGCCGTCGGTAAGCAATGGTTAGTCGGCGGGGTACA
>DASXVN010000034.1:0-4519 GCA_036504235.1 Armatimonadota bacterium
AATATCTGTCCAAATACCGGGCTGCGGCCCGAGGGGGAATCACTATGGTAGACAAGTCAACCTGGAGAAATAAAGTCGGCCTCGCGGAGATGCTGCGGGGCGGCGTGATTATGGACGTTACCACGCCCGAGCAGGCCAAGATTGCCGAGGACGCCGGCGCGGTCTCGGTTATGGCCCTCGAGCGCGTGCCCTCCGACATCCGCGCCGAGGGCGGCGTGGCCCGCATGGCCGACCTGCCCGTCATCGAGCGCATCATGGAGGTCGTCACCATCCCGGTCATGGCCAAGTGCCGCATCGGCCATTTCGCCGAGGCGCAGGTGCTCGAGTCCATCGGCGTGGACTTCATTGATGAGAGCGAGGTCCTCACCCCCGCCGACGAGCACTATCACGTCTGGAAGCACGATTTCAAGGTACCCTTCGTCTGCGGCTGCACCTGCCTGGCCGAGGCCCTGCGCCGCATCGGCGAGGGCGCCGCGATGATCCGCACCAAGGGCGAGGCCGGCTCCGGCAACATCGTGGAGGCCACCCGCCACATGCGCACCGTCATCGCCGAGATTAAGATGATCGCGGGCCTGCGCCAGGAAGAACTGATGACCGCCGCCAAGGACATGGGCGCGCCTTTCGACCAGATCCAGTGGGTCCACGACAACGGCAAGCTGCCGGTGCCGAACTTCTCCGCGGGCGGCATCGCCACCCCGGCGGACGCGGCGCTGATGATGCAACTGGGCGCCGAGACGGTCTTCGTCGGCTCGGGCATTTTCAAGTCCCAGGACCCGGCCGAGCGCGCCGCGGCCATCGTGCACGCCACCACCTACTTCGAGGACCCTGCGGAGGTCGCCAAGGCCTGCCGCGGCCTCAAGGGCGCCGCCATGCCCGGCCTGGACGTAAGAAACATGCCGGAAGAGGAACGTATGGCGAATCGCGGCTGGTAGACTGAGGCCGCAAGTCAGCTATGAAACTCTCCGTCATCATGCCGGCGTACAACGAGGCGGCTACGATTCGCGAGATTGTCGCGCGGGTGCTGGCTGAGCCGCACGATAAGGAGCTGATCATCGTGGATGACGGCTCCACCGACGGCACGCGCCCGCTGCTGGCCGAGCTGGCGCAGAGCGACTCGCGCGTCCGCGTGATCCTGCACGAGAAGAACCGCGGCAAGGGGGCCGCGGTCCGCACCGGCCTGGCCGCCGCCACCGGCGATATCGTGCTCATCCAGGATGCGGACCTGGAGTATGACCCCACCGACTATGCCGTCCTGCTCAAGCCCCTCGAGTTGGGCCGCGCGGATGTGGTCTACGGCTCGCGCTTTCTGGGCACCCACCGCGCGTTTCTCTTCTGGCATCTGCTCGGCAACCGCTTCCTCACCGGCGTAACCAACCTCCTGTACAATGCGACGCTCACCGACATGGAGACCTGTTACAAGGCCATCCGCCGCAGTTTTCTGGAGGGCATGGTCCTGCGCAGCAATCATTTCGACATCGAGCCGGAACTCACGGCTAAGCTGCTCAAGCGCCGCGCCCGCCTCTATGAGGTGCCGATCAGCTACTACGGCCGGGATTTCGCGGAGGGCAAGAAGATCCACTGGTACGATGGCCTCGGGGCCCTGTGGACGCTGCTCAAGTACCGTTTTGTGAACTAGACTACGGCCCGCGCGGCCCTGAGGAGTCAACTATGCCCCATAAAATGCACCACCTCGGCACCGAAGTAACCGACCTCGCCCGCTCGGAGGCCTTCTACGTGGACCTGCTCGGTTTCACCCGAGTGGGCAGCTGTGAGCTCCCCGCGATCGGCCGCCGGCTCGTCTTCCTCGACCTGGACGGCGTATGCGTGGAGTTGCTCTGCGCGCCGGGCAATACCGCGTACGTGGCGGCCCCCGCCAGCCAGGCCGGCCTCAAGCACCTGGCGCTGGAGACCACGGACCTGCGCGGCGACGTCGAGCGCCTGCGCGCCGCGGGCGTGACCATCATCGAGGAGCCCACCGACATCCCCGCCGTCTCGGCGGCCATTGCCTTCGTGGCGGACCCTGACGGCCTGCCCGTGGAGCTGTGGCAGAACCTCTAGACTCGGCGGACCTGCCGGACTAATCCCGGAGGGAGGCTGACCGCCCTGAGCTCTCCAGGGGAGGGGCCGAATACGAGCACGACCCGCTTCCGAGCGGGGCGCGCGGAAGTAACCGGCCCACGGTCAGCGGTGACCCTGGGCCGGGTACTTGCGGCGTTCGCTGCGCTCACGTCCTCGTATTCGGCCCCTCCGGGACATGGGACCCACATTTCGCCATTCCTAGCAGGAATAATTCCCTCTCCGGCGAAAAGGTCACCATCGCGCAGGTTGTTCCCTTAGGGAGGCAGCTTCATGAGCGGTTTGACCACGTCGAATGTCGTCGTGCTGCTCTGGGTCGGCCTGGTGGTGGGCTGGCTGGCTGCTTATCTCTCCGCGCTCCCGGATCGCCTGCCCCTGACGCAGAATCCCCTGGCCCTGCTCGCTCTCGCCTGGCGGCGACTGTGGGGCAAGAACCGGTCGCTGCTCGGGTGGATCGTCGTGATCTCGCTGGTGCAGCGGCCCGCGGAGTTCCTGCTGTCCTGGCTGGGGCGGCCCGACGGGGGTCCCGTGCTGCGCCAACTGGCGGACACGTGGTGGCGGTTTCCTTGGGCCGAGATGGGTTCCGACCTGCCCCGGAGGGTCCGGCAGAGCCTCGAGACGCCGTACTTCTTGCCCCAGAGTCTGCCGAACTGGGGAGTTGTTCTGAACTCTCAGTTCCTCCTGCCTGTCGCCCTGGGGCTGGGCCTGGTCTGGATCGCCGTGCGCCGCCCCTCGTGGCTGGCGCCGGGGCTGCGGCGCGGCAGCCTGCCCCTGGCCGGTCTCCTGCTGTCGGCCGCCACGCTGCGGCTGGCCCTGAGCACCTGGATGCCGGAGGTGAGGGGGAAGACGCCCACGCCCTCAGAACTCCGACTCGAGCACCTGCTACCCTTCGCCGCTTTCCTGATGCTGCTCGCGGCTACGCCCGTGGTCGTCTTCGCCTGGAGCCTCGTGTGGCAGGTGGCGCGCGGCGCGCGCTGGAGCCTGCGCGAGGCGGTCCGCGACACCCTGCGCTACTGGTGGGCCGGATGCTTGCTCTATGCGAGCATCTACTTGTTGCAGTTGCTTCCGACCTCAGCTCAAAGGTTGGTGGGGCCGGTGTATGACGGCTGGCGGGTCGTCGTCGCCGTGTTCTTCCTGCTACCCTGGCTCCTACTGAGCGAAGGGCGAGGGTTGGGGTGGTCTCTGCGCCAGGCGCTCACGCTCTGGCGAACCAACAGCCGCGACCTGCTGCTCTTCGCCCTGCGCTACGTGGTGCTAGCCTCCCCCCTGCTCCTGGGCCTCTGGGTGTTCAGGATCGGCAATTCGTTCCTGCTGGCCAGTGATCTGGTGACGGCGGTCAAGCAGGTGGTGAACCTGCTGCTCCTCCTAACCTGCGCCATCTTCTACGTGGAGTTGCGCAAGCGGCAGCGGGAGGGGGAGGCCTCAATCGTCGAGCAGGCAAACGGCCCTACCCCCCTGCCCCCTCCCTAAAGGGAGGGGGTGTCCCCGCTGCCGGCCTCCCGCCGTTGCCGTTAGCCTTTCCCCCCTCTCCTGCCAGGAGAGGGGCCGGGGGTGAGGCCCGGCTACCGCACCCTTGACGCCACCTCCCCAAGAGCGGACAATACCCTTACCATAATCATGTCGGGAGGTCCGCTTGTGCGTATTGGCGTTTTGAGTTTGCAGGGTGATTTTGCGGAGCATGTCTCCGCTTTGCGGGAGGCCGGGGCCGACGCGGCGCCGGTCAAAAAGCCGGAAGACGTCCGAGCCTGTGACGGGCTGGTGATCCCCGGCGGGGAGAGCACCACCATCGGCAAGCTCTGCCGGCGCTTCGGCGTGGGCGAGGCCATCAGCGATCTGGCCCGGCGCGGCGCGCCGATCTGGGGCACCTGCGCCGGGATGATTCTGCTGGCCAAGGACATCGTCGGCAGCGACCAGTGGCGGCTGGGCCTGATGGACATCACCGTCAAGCGCAACGCTTTTGGCCGTCAGGTGGACAGCTTCGAGACCGACCTGCCGGTGATCGGCATCGAGGGCGGCCCGGTGCGCGCCGTCTTCATCCGCGCGCCGTACATCACCGCGGTCAGCGGCGAGGGCAGCCGGGTCCTGGCCACCGCCGAGGGCAAGGTAGTAGCCGCGCGCCAGGGCCAGTTCCTGGCGACGGCCTTCCATCCCGAGCTAACCGACGACCGCCGCGTGCAGGAATATTTCGTGGAGATGGTGCGCCAAGCCGAGTTGCAGCCGGTGGCGTAGAGGCCATTTTGCCTTTCGGAGGGGCCGAATGCGAGGACGGCCTGCACAGCAGTCCGCCGCAAGCATCCGGCCCAGGGCCTAGCGCTAGCCGTGGGCCGGATACTTGCGGCGTTCGCTGCGCTCACGTCCTCGTATTCGGCCCCTCCGCGGAAGCGACCCGCCCGTTGCCTCTGCCGCAGCCCTCCCGCACCGGGAGGGGTGGGCCACCGTTGTC
>DASXVN010000035.1:0-15069 GCA_036504235.1 Armatimonadota bacterium
CTGCGCTCACGTCCTCGTATTCGGCCCCTCCGGGGGAAGGCCGTTCGACCTTACGCAATCTTCAAGGGAGTGACCAACACGTGAAGGGTATCATCCTGGTCGGCGGTCTGGGGACGCGGCTTTACCCCATGACCCGCGTCACCAACAAGCACCTGCTCCCCGTGGACCGCTTCCCCATGGTCTACTATCCGCTGCACAACTTGGTTGAGTCCGGGGTGCGCGATATCATGCTGGTCACCGGCGGCAACCAGCCCGGGTCGTTCCTGGAGCTGCTCCGCGACGGCCGCGAGTTTGGCCTGGACCACCTCTACTTCGCCTACCAGCACGCGCCCCGGGGCATCGCCGACGCCCTGCGCTGCGCCGAGGGCTTCGTGGACGGCGACCGGTGCGTGGTCATGCTGGGCGACAACATCCTCGCCGGCAGCATCAAGCCGTACGTCGAGGCCTTCGGCGAGGCCCCCGGCGCCCGGGTGCTGCTCAAGGAAGTCCCGGACCCCCAGCGCTTCGGCGTCCCCGCCTTCGACGCGCAGGGCCGGATCGCGGAGGTCCTGGAGAAGCCCGAGAATCCACCGACCAACTACGCGGTGATCGGCGTCTATATGTACGACGAGCAGCTCTGGGACATCCTGCCCACGCTGCCGCTCTCCGCGCGCGGCCAGTACGAGATCACCGACGTGAGCAACGCCTACCTGGAGCGCGGGCAGCTCGAGTACGACATTATTCCCTACGGCTGGTCGGACGCCGGCACGCCCGAGAGCCTCCGCCGCGCCGCCGAGATGATGCACCAGAGCGACTTTGTGCCGACCATTAACGAGGATGCCTGGGAGGAGTAGGCGGCTTGCCGTCAGTGGCACCGACCTCGGGCCGGTGTGCCTTTGCCTTTGCCGTTTGTAGGGCGGGGGCTCGTACCCCGCCGGACTAACCTTTGCCTAGCGACGGCGGGGTACAAGCCCCCGCCCTACAGGCAACGGCCGTTGCCGTTCCCCCCTCTCCCCAGCCGCGCGGGGAGAGGGGCCGGGGGTGAGGAAGCCGTTGCCGTTCGTCCTAAAGGAGAAACCGCCCATGTCCGCAACTCTGGTCCTCATCTTTCTACTCAACGGCGTGCAGGTGAACCTGCCCGCGCCCGCGCTGATGTTCGGCGATAGCGCTTTCGTGCCCGCCCGCGCGGTCTTCGAGAAGCTGGGCTGGGAGGTCAAGTACGACGGGGTGACCGGGCAACTCACCGTGAGCCGCGGCCTGCAGCAGACCTATCAGCTCAGCCTCGACCAGTCCACGCTGACGCGCGCCGGAGACTCCGGAGCGCCGCTCGCCCTGCCCGCCGCGCCGCGCCTGGTCGGCGATTTCCTCTACGTGCCGGTCCGCGCGGTCAGCCTCATCACCGGCGCGCGCACCACCTGGGACGCCGCCAGCCTCACGGTCAACCTGATCACCGCGCCCTCCGGCTCGCCGGTCGCCGCTACCATCGGCGAGATCCTGGCCGCCCCGCCCGCCTTCGCCGGCAAGCTGGTCCGCCTGCGCGGCGAGTACCTGGGCTGGCAGGCCGACCCCTATGGCCCCGCGGTCAAGCACGGCCCGCCCGTCACCCGCAGCGACTGGGTGCTGCGCGACGCCACCGGCGCGCTCTACTGCACCCCGGCCGCCGACGGCGCTAGCGGCCGCCCCTGGAGCTTCTCGCCGCTCACCGACGTGGGCCGGCGGCTGGAGCTGGTCGGCGTGGTAGCCCTGGCCGACGCCGGTTTCCCCTACCTGCAGCTTACGGAGGTGTCTCCCTTGGACGGCACTCGCGGGATCGTCTGCTACCTCACCACCGATCGCGCCTCCTACGCGCCGGGCGACAAGCTGCACCTCGATATGCAGGTGCGCAACCCCGGCGCCGAGGCGGTGACCCTCCGCTTCCCCACCAGCCAACAGTACGACTTTTTCCTGGTCAACGCCGACGAGCAGGTGGTCTGGAAGTGGTCGCAGGACCGCATGTTCGCCCAGGCCTTCACCTCGCGCGTCCTCGCGCCGGGGGAGAGCTACACGGTCAGCGCCGACTACCAGCTCCCCGCGGACCTGCCGCCGGGGAAGTACCAGGTGCGCGGCCAGCTCAACCGCGAAATCGGCTCGTACCCGAAGACCCTCTCGGTGGTGAATGCGAACTAGATGCCCAGCAGCTCACGCGGGCGAACTTGGCTGCTCGGCGCGGCGCTGCTCGTCCTGCTCGGGGTCGGCTACCTGGCGGGCCGCCTGCTCGCGCCCCCCTCCGGCCCGCCGACGCCCTCGCCCGCGACCATGCTGGCCGAGCCGGAGAAGATTCCCGACCAGGTGGTGGTCAGCGCCGGTGCGCAGCGCCCCGACACCACCCCGGACCTGCTCCCCGCCTCGGCCACCGCGCTCCATGTCTTCTACCGCTTTGAGCGCCAGCCCGCGGCCCTGCCCCTGACCCTGGAGTGGCGGCTGAGCAACGGCGCGCCGCAGACCGTCCCCGCCAGCGAGGACCACCGCGACCGCAACGCCTTCCTCAGCGGCTACTTCCTGCTGGCTCCCGCGACGCCGGCGGGCTTCGCGCCCGGCATCTATCAGCTCACTTTCCGCAACGGTCCGGAGGTAGTCGCCGAGGCCTCCTTCGTAGTGGCAGCCGACGCCGCGAAGACCCTCGCCCAGCAGCCGCCCCCTGCCGGCGAGACCCGGGTGGTCAGCCTCCTGACCTGCGCCGGTCTCAATCCGCAGGGCCAGCCCCTCGGCGTCGCCACCGCCTTCCCGCCCGCCGGCAAGCTCTACGCCCTCTTCACCTATCTCAACGGCGTCAACTCCGCCCGCTTCGCGGTGCGCTGGCTGGCGGAGGGCGAGGAAATCCCCCAAGCCGGCTCCTCGGTGGAAATGAATTCGGGCGCGGGCCAGGGCTACGCCTGGCTGCAAGCCGCCCCGCCCGGCCTCCCGGAGGGCCGCTACCAGGTGCAGGTCCTGCTCGCCGGCAGCAAGCAACCGCTAGCCACCGCCGACTTCACCGTAAGCGCCGCCGCCCCGCCGCCCAGCCTCGCGCCACCGGGGGCTCCGGCCGCACCGCCCGTCTCCCCGTAGGGGCGCGTTTTGCGGTGTCTGCACCGCAACACACGCCCGTTCGCTGCCGGTCAGTTAGCGGGCGGGCGTGTGTTGTCCGCCCGTTCCGGTCGGCCAAAACGCGCCCCTACGGGAAACAGCCGTTGCCTTCTCCCCCTCTCCTGCCACGGAGAGGGGGCCGGGGGGTGAGGCCGGGCAACCGCGCCGTTTCTTCAGCACTGAACTCTTCCCGCTTCCCCACGGTCCTTGCCCCCAGACACTCAACTCACGGAGGCCCCCGTCATGGAATACCGCTTGCTCGGTCGCACCGGCATGAAGGTCAGCGAACTCTGCCTGGGCTGCATGATGTTCGGCGCGCAGGCCGACGAGGAGGCCTCGAACCGCATCCTGGATCGCGCCCTGGAGGCCGGGATCAACTTCCTCGACACCGCCGATGTCTACAGCCACGGGGTCAGCGAGGAGATTCTGGGCCGCGCTCTGCAGCGGATCGGCCGCCGGGACGAGGTGGTCCTGGCCACCAAGTTCCACGGCTCGATGAACGAGTCCGATCCCAACGGCGGGGGCAACAGCCGCAAGCATATCCTCGCCGCCTGCGAGGCCTCGCTGCGCCGCCTGCAGACCGACTACCTGGACCTCTACCAGGTGCACCGCCCCGAGTCGCAGACCCCGGCGGACGAGACCCTCGGGGCGCTGGACGACCTGGTCCGCGCCGGCAAGGTCCGCTATCTCGGCACCAGCACCTATGCCGCCTGGCAGCTCATGGAGGCGCTGATGGTCGCCCGCGAGCGCGGCCTGAACCGCTTCGTCTGCGAGCAGCCGCCGTACCATCTCCTCGACCGCCGCCTCGAAAAGGAGCTGGTCCCCTTCGCGCAGACCTGGGGCGTCGGCCTGATCCCCTGGTCGCCGCTGGCCGGCGGCATGCTCACCGGCAAGTACCGGCGGGGCGAGCCGCTGCCCGCGGACTCGCGCTTCGGCCGCAACCCCGACTGGGGCAAGCGGGTGCTGCAGGATCGCGTTTTCGACGCGGTGGAGGCGGTGGTGGCGCTGGCCGCGGAGAAGTCCTGCACCCCGGCGCAGCTTTCCCTGGCCTGGTGCAAGGACCAGCCGGCGATCACCGCTCCCATCATCGGCCCCCGCACGCTCGAGCAACTCGAGCAACTCGAGGACAATCTGGGCGCGGTGGAGGTCAAGCTGTCGGAGGAAGATCATCGCCGCCTGGACGAGGTAGCCCCGCCCGGCCGCGCCCTCAGCGACTGGTACACGGCCGACTTCGGCCCGCATCTGTACCGATAGGCGGCCGCAGCCGTCGGTGGCACCGGCGTCTCGCCGGTGTGGCCGTTGCCTTCGCCGTTCTCCCCCTCCCTTCAGGGAGGGGGCCGGGGGGTAGGGCCCCTCGCCCCCCACGCAGGTCCCCTCCCCTGCTCCACGGAATTCCCTGCCTCATGGGACCCCCGGTTTCGCCCCTGTCCCCGCCGCGAGTATTGCCCTGGCTGGCGCGCCAGTGGGGCTTTCGCCCCTTCGTCGGCCTGGCGGTCGGGATGATCGCCGGCGTCGTGCTGGCCGAGCGGCTGGCGCTGAGTTTCTCCTGGGCACTGCTGGTGGCGTGCCTGGCCGCGGCGGCGCTGGTCGGCGCGGTCGCGCAACTCGCCGGCGGCCTGCGCCTCGCGCTGGCGCTGTTCTTCCTCCCCGGCGGAGTCGTGCTCCACAGCCTGCACTCCGTCGTCCCCACCACCCACCTGTCCCGCGTCCTGCCGCTGGAGTCAGTCTGGCTGCAGGGCCGCCTCACCGCCGCGCCCCAGGCCCTCACCTCCGGCCAACGCCTCCTGCTCGCGGTAGAGGCGCGCGGCGACGCGGACCAGTGGCTCCCCGCCTGCGGCACCGTCTCGCTCTACCAGGACTCGCCCACGCCCGGCCTGCGCTGCGGCGACTCGCTGCAGGTGCGGGTGGACCACCTGGAGGAGCCGCCCCGCCCGCGCAACCCCGGCGAGTTCGACGCGCGCCGCTTCAACCTGCGGCGGGGAATCTGCGCGGAGGGCACGGTCGCCGCGCTGCGCCCCGGTCCCCCCGCCGCCCTCACCGGGCGCGACCGCCTCAGCCGCTGGTCGGTCGAGCGGCAGGGACGCGCGCTGGAGGTGCTCACCGCCACCATGCCCGGCTCCGACCCCGAGTACTGGGCGGGCCTGCTGGGCGGGATGGTCTTCGGCCAACGCGCCGCCGGGGGCGTGGACCCCGCCACCGCGCAGGTCTTCCGGCGCAGCGGCACCATGCACCTGCTGGTCGTGTCCGGCGCGCAGATCAGCTTCCTGCTGGTCGTGCTGGTGGCGCTGCTCACCGGACGGGGCCGCGTCCTGGCCGCCTGGCAACTCGCGGTCTTGCTGCCCGCGCTGGTGCTGTTCACGATCTTCGCCGGCCCCGGCGCCTCGGTGTGGCGCGCGTTGATCATGGGCGGCCTGCTCGCCTTCAGCATGGTCAGCGCCCGGCGCTATGACGCCTACAGCGCCCTCGGTCTCGCCGCCCTGGTGCTGATTATCGCCGACACTAACGTGGTCTTTGACCTCGGCGCGCAGCTCACTTTCGCCGCCGCGCTGGGCGTGATCCTCATGATCCCCCGCGCGGCCCCGGACCCGCGCACCGGCCGACTGCGCCGCCCGCGTCTTCCCGCCGTGGTCGCCTGGGCCAGCGCCGGCGCCTGGGCCTGCACCACCCCCCTGCTGGTCAGCGCCTTCTCCGGCCTGCCGCTGTTCGGCAATCTGGCCAACCTGATCGCGGTGCCGATCAGCATGTTGGTCCTGCCCCTGGGGATGGTCGCCCTGCTCCTCGGCGCGTGGCTGCCCTCGGTCGCGGTCGTCACCTGCGGCCTCAGTCGCGTCTTGCTCACGGTCATGATGGCGGTGAGCGGCGTCTGCAGCCGCCTGCCCGGCGCCTACTGCGACCTGGTCCACTTTAGCCCCGCGCAGGTGGTCGGCTGGTACATGGGGGTGGCGGGAGGGGTGCTGCTGCTGGCCCGCGCCGACCTGCGCCGCCCGGCGCTGCGCTGGTGGCGGGCGCAGTCGGCGGACCGGCGGTGGCTGTGCGGCGGGGCGGCGCTGGGGATCGCCGTGGTCGCGGCGGCGCTGAGTCTCGCCCGCCCGCCGCAGCTTACCGTGGAGGTGATGTCCGTCGGCGCGGGCAACGCAATCCTGGTGCAGTCGCCCAGCGGCGGCGCGGTACTGATGGACGCGGGCACGCGGCTGGCCGGCTCGGGCGAGCGCCTGGCCGGGGAGCTGCTCGTCCCGGCGCTGGCCCGCCGCGGCGTGCGCCGCCTGGACGCGGTGGTGCTCACCCATCCCGACGCCGACCACTATTCCGCCCTGGCTCCGCTGCTGGAGCGCGTGCCGGTGGGTGAGTTCCTCACGCCGGCGCTCCCGGATTCGCCCGCCGCCGGTTACGCGCGCCTCCGCCGGACGCTGGCCGCGCGCCGCATCGCGGTACGTCCCGCCTGGGCGGGCCAGGCGCTGGACCTGGGCGGCGGGGCGCAGGCCCTCCTGCTCGCCCCCAGCGTGCCCCTGGTCGCCAGCCCGGACAGCTTCACCAACGACAACTCGGCGGTGCTGCTGCTCCGCTACGGCCAAACGCAGGTGCTGCTCCTCGGCGACCAACAAGCGGCGGGCCTGGAGCGCCTCCTCACCTGGGCCCAGGCGCAGGGCCTCTCGCTGGCCTCCAGCGCGATCCTGCTCCCCCACCACGGTCGCTCGGCCCGCTGGTGCGGCGCCCTGCTATCAGCCGCGCAACCCCAGTGGATACTGGTCTCCGCCGAGAGTTCCACCTACGCCCGCACCGGCCTGGCCGGCAGCGCCGCCGCGTCCGTCCCCCTCCTCTGCACCGCCGACCAGGGCTGCCTAACCCTAACCAGCAACGGCCGCGAGGTACGCGTGGGGACGTATGCGCCCTGAAAAGAAAAAGACCGCGGCAAAATCTGCCGCAGTCTTTCGCTATCCTTTGCCCTCACCCGGCCTTTACTCCGCCGGCTTGTCTCCTGCCGCTACGCTGTCCAGTATCCGCCGGATGACCAGCGCGAGGTCATCGTAGTCGGTGATCGGCTTGGTGTAGAACCAGGTGCAGCCCAGGTCGAAACCGGTCAGCACGTTCACCGGCTCCTTGAGCGCGGTCAGCATCAGCACCGGGATCTTGTTGGTCTCCGGCTTGCCCTGCAGCACCTGCAGCGTGGCCCAGCCGTCCAGGCGCGGCATCATCACGTCCAGCACGATCAGGTCCGGGTGGTGGGCTTGCGCCTGATCCAGGCCCTCCAGCCCGTCGTACGCCTCCAGCACCTGGTAGCCCTTGCTCTCCAGGAACAGCTTGGTGGCGAAAACGAAATCGCGATGGTCGTCAACAATCAGGATGGTCTCGGCCATATTGAGCTTCTCCTCTGCGCAGGTCGGTGCGGCCGCCGGTCTCGCCCGCCGCTTACCGTTCCCATATCAGCCCCTTGTTCGCCATCTGCCGGGCCTTTTCCTTCCCTTGCGCCAGGCGCGCCGCGCTGGTCGCCGCGCCCGGCCCGTACCGCACCCCCACCGCCAGCAGGTGCACCGCCTCCCCCTCCGGCTCCTCGCCCAGTTCCGCATACAGCCGCCGCGCCCGCTCGGTGAAGCGCGCCTGCATCGCCGCCACCAGCCCCTCCGCCCGCTCCGGGTCCGTCAGCAGGAAGAAATCGTCGCCGCCCAGGTGCGCCAGAAAGTCCTCCGGCCGGCCCTCCGCCTCCAGCGTCTCCCCCAGGGCCGCGGCGACCGCCCGTAGCATCTCGTCGCCCCGCTCGTAGCCGTAGCGGTCGTTGAAGGCCTTAAACCGCCGCAGGTCCAGCGCCACCAGCGCCCCCGCCGGCCGGCGCGCCCGCTCCTGATCCAGCCGCCCCCGCCCGGGCAGGCCGGTCAGCGGGTTCAGCTCCTGCCGCCGCCGGGCCGAGCGCAGGCGCGACCGCAGCCGCCGCACCAGCCGCTCGCCCCCCCGCTCCGGGTCCACATACTCGTCCGCCCCCGCCTCCAGGGCCTCCGTCTCCCCCGCGTCGCTGAACGCCTCCGCCACCACCACCACAAACAGCCCGCTGCCCACCCGCAGATTCCGCACCTGCCGGCACAGCTCCCGCGCGTCCGCGTCCGCCAGGTACTCACCCACCACCGCGGCCTCCGCGCCGGACCGCGCTGCCGCCAGTACCTCCGCCGCCGTCGTCACCCGCGCCACCGGCCCTAGCGCCAGCCGCGCGGCCAGCTCGGCCGCAGCCCCGCCGGTAGCCACCAGCCGCCGCCGCTCTGTCTCGCTCTGATTATCGGTAGTTTCGTCCGTCACTTTAGCCCCGCGCTTGCGCGATCTCTCCGGCAGGTCACTGGCCCCACGAGGGGGAACTTAGCTTCCGTCTTCTTCCCAGCCATGAACAAACCTTCCCGCGTCCTAACCTGGCTGATCCTTCTGGGGGCTTTCTACCTCGGATTCGCCGCCGGCACCAGTCGCCTGTGGGACTACGATCTCTGGTGGCACCTGCGCACCGGCCAGCAGATTCTCGCCACCGGCGCGATTCCCCACGTGGACCCCTTCTCCTGGACGCGCCCCGGCGCCCCCTGGATCACCCACGAGTGGGGCTGGGAGGTCCTGCTCTTTGCGGTTTACCAGTACGCGGGGCTGCTGGGGATCATCTACCTCAAGGCGACGCTGTGCGGCCTGTGCGCGGCGCTGGGCGCGGGGTTGGCCCTGCGCTGGGGCGCCGGCGTGCTCCCCGCGCTGGTCTCGACTTCCCTGTTCACCCTCGCCCTGCGCCCCTGGGTCAACGCGCGCCCCGCCATGCTGGTGGTGCTCTACGTCCTGGTGATGATCCACCTGATGACCTCGGCGCGCCAGGGCCGGGCGCGGGTCCTGTGGTGGCTACCGCTGCTCTTCCTGTGCTGGGCCAACACGCACGGCACCTTCCTGATCGGCTGGATGCAGCTGGCGGTCTTCGGCTTCTGCTCGGTCTTCCAGCCGGAATCCGGCAGTGACCTGCGCCGCTGCCTCTGCCGCCCCTCGCTGGCCCCGCTGCGGCCGCTGATCCTGCCCGGCCTGGCCTCCGTCGCCGTCTGCCTGCTCAATCCCAGCGGCGTGTCGGGCTTCCTCTACCCCTTCAGCTACCTGCTCGGCGAGAACTCCTATCACGCGCAGATCATCGCCGAGTACGCCTCGCCGGACTTCCACAACGCGGCTTTCCTGGGCGTCGAGGTGCTCATGATCTTCACCCTCGTGGCGGTGATGGTCTCCCCGCTGGCGCCCACGCTGTGGGAGGGGGTCCTGCTCACCCTGGGCCTCTACCTGTTCCTCAAGTGGTCGCGCAACGGCCCGCTGCTGGCCGTCTTCTGCCTGCCGATCGCCGCCCGCCACCTGACCGCCCGCCTCCGCGTCAGCGCCGGAGCCTGGCTGGCCCAAGACTTCTCCGACGTGCCGCCGCTGAGTCCCGCCTTCCGCCTGCTGGCGGCGGCGGTGCTGCTGGCCACCCTGGTCCTGCTCGCGCCCAAGGACCCCCGCGACTCCGCCACGGTTGCCGACAATATGGTCCCCGTCCGCGCGGTGGAGGTCATCAGCCTCAACGGGATGCAGGGCCCCATGTTCAACAGCTACGACTGGGGCGGCTACCTGCTCTGGAAGCTCTGGCCGCGCTATCAGGTCTACATTGACGGCCGCGCGGACATGTACGGGACGGATCTGCTGCGGGAGGCGAACAAGATCCTGCGGCTCCAAGCGGGGTGGCGCGAGGCGCTTCAGCAGCGCCACATCGAGTGGCTGCTCCTGCACGCCGATGCGCCGCTGGCGGTGGTTTTGGAGGGAGAAGACGAGTACGCGCCGCTCTACCAGGACGATCTAGCGGTCCTACTGGTCCGCCGCGGCGGAGTCAACCAGGCCCTCCTGGACGCCGCCGAGCACAAAAAGCTAAAGCTACCCCCAACCCCCGCGCCGAGCGCGGAGTAGAGGCCGTTGCCTTTCTCCCCTCTCCCGCAGGGAGAGGGGCCGGGGGTGAGGAAGCCGTTGCCGTTTGTAGGGCGGGGGCTACGTCCCCCGCCGACTAACGTTCGCTTACCGACGGCGGGGTACGAGCCCCCGCCCTACAAACGACATCCTCCCCCTCTACTTCCCGACCTCAATAACCTCATCTTGCGGCTTGGCCCCCGGGACCGCCGCCGCCCCCGCGCCGCAGTCCGGATTCACGGCCGTCTTGTAGGTGGTCCGTGGCGGCACCTTCACCGTCACCCGGCCGCCGACGAGCACGGTGAAATCCAGCTCCTGCGTCTGCCCGGCGTTGTCCACCCAGCTCACCACCATCGGCAACTGGGTATTCCCGTTGTTGTTGAAGACCAGGGAAATCTTCCCCTCGCCCACGGTGTCGTTCTGCCCCCCGCACCCGGCCAGTCCCAGCGCCAGTATCACCACCGCGGCCAGCGCCGCTCCTGCTACTCGTTGCCTCGTGTTCATCGTCATCTGCCTCCTGGCGTTGCCTTTTGTAGGGCGGGGGCTCGTACCCCGCCGGCCGTTAGCCGTTTGCCTTTGTCTTTCCCCCCTCTCCCGCAGGGAGAGGGGCCGGGGGTGAGGAAGCCGTTCGCCTTACACCTCAAACCCGTACTTCTGAAACAGCTCCGTGAAGTCCTGCCCGGTGACCCGCCGCAGCGTCTTGATCAGCTCGCGGTTCCCCTCGGCGGGGCTAGTGACTTTGGTCAGCGGCAGGCCGCGCCGCTGCAGGTCGCGAAACACCCGCGGCCACATGTCGGCGGAACCCCTCTCCGCGATGCCGGACCACAGCAGCAGTTGGCGCTGGCGGTCCAGAACCCGCGTCTCGGCCCCTTCCGGGGGCCGCTGGTTGTCCAGCCAGAACTTGACGTTGCGGTCCTCTTCGTCCTGGTACCTGATGATATACGCGTTCATCTCCGCCGCGCGCAGGCCCGCCCACATCCCCGGCGCCACGTTGCGCGCCATCATCGCCGCCAGGCCGTTTTCCACCTGGGTATTGCCCAGGCCCAGGTAGTCGTCGAAGACCTCAGCCAGCCCCTCCATGGTCCCCAGCATCTGCGCGTTGATCCAGCGCTCGTCACCGCTCGGAGCCACCAGGTAGTCCACGCCCAGCCGCAGCGTCCCCGCGCCCTCATAGACCGGCGGCGAGGGCAGATCGGGGAAGCCGGGGGCCGCCTGCGTCTCGTAGATCACCCGCCACTGGTAGGGCGGCTCCACCTGGTAGGTATCGTGCAGCGCCAGCCAGGCGCGGCTGAGCAGGTCGCGCGTGAGGTCCGTCTGCGCGGTGTAACCAGGGGGAATAGTCAGCTCAAAACGGGGTCCCCCGGGCGGGGTAGTCACCTGCGGCCCGCCCGCGTCGCCGCCGGAGCGCGGACAGGCGCCCAGGCCGCCCAGCAGCAGCCCCAGGGCCAGCAGAGCAGTAAGCGTTCGCGGCAGGCCCGCCAAGCGAGTGTCGGCCAAGCGATTCACCTCAGGGAGTTGCGGTGGGGGTAGCGAATCAGTCCCGAGGGCCGGGCGGTTAGCTGGCCTGCAGTCCTCGGGCCAGGACGACCTTGCCGGTGCGGACCAGTTCCACGATGCCGAAGTCGCCCATCAGTTCCACGAAAGCGTCGATCTTAGAGGTATCGCCGGTCATCTCGACGGTCACCATGCCCCGCGCCACATCCACGATTTCGCCGCGGAAGATGGTCGCCACCTGCATAACCTCGGCCCGCGACTTACGGTCCACCTGCACCTTCATCAGGCACAGTTCCCGCTCGATGGTGATGTCCTGGGTATGGTCGAGCACCTTGAGCACGTCCACCAGCTTATCAAGCTGCCGGCAGATCTGCTCCAGGACGCGGTCATCCCCGGTGACGGTGAGGATAATGCGCGAGACGGCGGCGTCCTCGGTCTCGGCGACGGCGAGGCTATCGAGGTTGAACCCCCGGCGGGCAAACAAAGCGGCGCACCGCGCCAGCACGCCGGGCTTATTTTCCACGAGAACGGAGATGGTGTGTTTCATCGAGTTATCCTCTCCCAGGGGGATGCAAACGTGGCGAGATTATAGCACATCGCCCGGCTCGGGGGGAAACAGGGGGGGGCCGTCGCCTTTGTCGTCGGTGGCACCGGCGTCTCGCCGGTGTGCCGTTGGCCGGAGGGGCCGCACGAGCGAAGCGAGGCCGGCCCTGCCGTTGCCGTTTGTAGGGCGGGGGCTCGTAACCCGCCGGACTAACGTTCGCCTAGCGACGGCGGGGTACAAGCCCCCGCCCTACAGTAACGACCCCCGCCGTCTCCCCCTACTTCCGAAACCGTCTCCCCAGCAGCGCAAACGCTGAGTGTAGCTCCTCTACCCTAAACAGCCAGGCCAGCGCCACGAAGACCAGCGTGGCCGCCAGCATCGGCCCGAAGATCGCCGCCAGCTTGGCCACGGCGCCCTGGTCGCCCAGCAGGCGGTACGAGACCTGCAGGCCATACCAACATACTGCGCCGAAGGCGCCGGCCGGGATCAGTTGCCGCAGTAGGCTGCGCCCAATCCGCGCCCCGTCCAGGGTCCCCACCTTCCGCTTGAGCAGCAGCGCCAGCAGCCCGGCGTTGGCCCAGTTGGCGATCGAGGTCGCCAGCGCCAGCCCGCCCAGCCCCAACACGCGCGACAGGGGCATGGCTATCGTCAAGCACACCACCACCGCGCTCACCCCCGCCCACACCGCAGTCGCGGTATCGCGCCGGGCGTAGAAGGCGCGGGTTAGGATGTACACCAGCGACAGGGGAACGATCCCCCAACCATACCAGAACAGACAATCGGAGGTTCGCGCCGCGCACTCCGGCGTAAGGCCGTGACCTAGCAGCCGAATGATCGGGTCGCGCAGGACGGTCATAATCAGCGCCGCCGGCACCGTCAAGAACATCGTGCTGCGAATGCCAAAGGAAAAGTCGCGCCGGTAGGCCTCCTCATCTTCGCGAGCAAAGTTATCCGCGAGATAGGCAAAGACCGCAATGGCGATCCCCGCCCCGATGAATCGAGTCGGGAACTTCCACAGGCGATCGGCCACGGCGAAGGCGGTCGCGCCATTTGTCTTGTCCACGATGGTCGCCATGGAGCTGGTGACCAGCGTGAGAATCTCCGCCACCGACAGCCCAAAGATCACCGGCAAGACCAGCTTCAGCGCCTGCTGGAACCCCTCGTCGTGAAAGTCCAGAATCGCCAGGAGCCGCGCTCCCCGCCGCCGTAGCGCGGGAATCTGCAACACCACGTTGCACAGGAGGGACGAAATCGGAATGGACAGCGCCACGGCCACGATGCCATATTCGCGCGGCGCGAAGACCACCGCCAGCCCGATGAATACGTTGAACAAAATGGGACTCATCGCCGGCCACAGGAAATGCTTCTGCGCGTTGAGCATGCCCATGAGCAGCCCGCCCAGGAGCATGAACAGCTCCGAGGGGAACATGAACCGCATCAGCAGGGTGGTCATTTCGTACTCGTGCTGCTGGCCCGCGCCGGTCCAGCCGGGCGCAACGAGGATGGTCAGCGGCTTGGCGAAAGCCACCCCCAAACCAATCACCAGCGTAGCCAGCAAGCCGAGAATCCACAGGGTGCTGGAGAAGGTCCGCCAAGCCTTGGCGTGCTCGCCTTTCGCCAGGTAACGGGAAAACACCGGCACGAACCCCGTGCGCAAGGCGCCGCCCGCTACCAGGAAGTACACAAAATTAGGAATACGGAAGGCCTGCCAGTAAGCATTCAGGTCCGGCAGGTGCTCGGCGTCACCAAACCGCCAGGACAAGGCCGCCACCAGCGCCAATCCGGTAATGGCGCTCAGCAGCGTCATCACCATCATCAGCACCGAGGCGCTCATCAACCCTCGCGAAGGCGCCGGCGCTTGCCCCGGGATCTCGGCGAAGGTCTCGGCCTCCGCAGCCGACAGCTCGCCGGCGCTCGCCGCGCCTTCCAGTTCCAAACCCATATCGTCGCTCATCCGTTACTCCCTCAGCCCAGCTCCAGTCGGAGAGACGATTATACCTCGTCCGCCCCGGTAAGGCGAGAGCGGAGGCCGTTGCCGTCAGTGGCACCGGCGTCTCGCCGGTGTGCCGTTGGCCGTTGCCGTTGGAGGGGCCGCACGAGCGCAGCGAGGTCGGCCCGGCCGTGGCCTCTGCCGTACTGTAGGGCGGGGGCTACGTCCCCCGCCGGCCGTGGCCGTTGCCGTTGCCGTTTGTAGGGCGGGGGCTCGTACCCCGCCGACGCTAACGATTGGTTACCGACGGCGGGAGCCTCTTTCCCCGTTCCACGTTCCCCCTCCCCAGCAGGCCTCCCCCCCTCCCCCGGCGAATATCTCCTCATGCCTTCCCTGCCTTTAGCCGCCGTCCACTTCGATCCCGAGCGCCTCGCCGCGGTCGCGCAGGAGCTGAACCTGCGCCTGGTGATCCTGCACGGCTCCCGGGCCGAGGGGCGCGAGGAGGGCGGCAGCGACATTGACCTGGCGATCCTGGCGGCGGGCAAGGTAGACATTGACCGGCGCCTGCTCATCTTCCGCCGCCTCAGCGCCGAGGTCACCGGCGCGCCCCTGGACATCTCGCTACTCAACGGCGCGCAGCCCAACTTCCTGGCGGTAGTAGCCGAAACCGGCCTCCCCCTCTGGGAGGCCGCGCCCAACGAGTTCCTACGCTTCTGCTCGCTAGCCGCCCGCATCTACGCCGACTCGGCCAAGTGGCAAGACGCCCAGTGGCAGCATCTGAATCCGGACTAGGCGGAGGCCCTTGCCGTCTGCCGTCGGTGGCACCGGCGTCTCGCCGGTGCGCCGTTGCTGTTGGAGGGGCCGCACGAGCGCAGCGAGGCCGGCCCGGCCGTTGCCGTCGCCGTTTCCCGTAGGGGCGCGTTTTGCGGTGTCGGCACCGCAACACACACCCGTACGCAGACTGACAGTTAGCGAGCGGGCGTGTGTTGCTCCGCTCCGCTCCGCAAAACGCGCCCCTACGCGGAAAAGGGCCGTTGCCGTCCGCCTTTGCCGTTAGCCGTTACTCCCCCTCTCCTGCCAGGAGAGGGGGCAGGGG
>DASXVN010000036.1:0-42131 GCA_036504235.1 Armatimonadota bacterium
CCCCCCGCCCTACAAGCGGCAGTTGAGGTGCCAACCATGCAGAATGGCAAGATCGAAGTTCACGAGGTAACTCGCGTGGAGGGCCACGGCAACATTATCCTCAACGTTAAGGAGGGTAAGATCGAAGAGTTGCGGCTGGACATCACCGAGTCGCCGCGCTTTTTCGAGGCCATGCTCGTAGGCCGCAACTGGTACGAGGCCACCCACCTGACCTGCCGCATCTGCGGCATCTGCTCCATCGGGCATAGCTCGGCCTCCATCAACGCCCTGGAGAACGGTCTGGGGGTGGAGCCCTCAGAGTTGACCATGCGGCTGCGCCGGGTGTGCCACGCCGGCGAGACCCTGCAGAGTCACGTGCTGCACGTCTATTTCCTGGCCGCGCCGGACCTGCTGGGCGTGCCCAGCGTCTTCCCGCTGGTTGAGACCCACACCGACGTGGTCAAGCGCGCCCTGAAACTCAAGCGCCTGGCCAACGACATCTGCGGCACCCTGGTCGGCCGCCATATCCACCCCTGCTCGATGCGCATCAAGGCCTTCCCCAAGCTGCCCAGCAAGGAGTCTCTGGCCGCCCTGCGCGATCGGATTGTGGCGGCAGTGCCCGACCTGCAGGCCACCGTGGACCTGGTGGCGACGCTGCCCCTGCCCGCTTTCGAGCGCGAAACCGAGTACGTCTCGCTCTATCATCCCGGCGAATACGCCATGTACGGCGGCCAGATCATCCGCTCCAGCACCGGCCCCGACACGCCGCTGTATGACTATCTCGACAAGGTGCAGGAGTACGTGGTCCCGCACTCCCTGTCCAAACACGTGCACAGCGAGACCGGCGGCGCCTACATGGTCGGCGCGCTGGCCCGCTTCAACAACAACCACGCGCAGCTCCGCCCGGAGGCCCTCGCGGCCGCGGAGACGATGGGCCTGCGCCCCCCCTGCTACAACCCCTACATGAACAGCGTCGCCCAGGTCGTGGAGTGCGTGCACGTGGCCCTGGAGACAGTGAACGAGCTGAATGCTCTCCTGGATATGGATTTCGTGGAGGAGGACGGGGAGGTGGCGGTGAAGGCCTGTCGCTGCGTAGGGGCGTCCGAGGTGCCGCGCGGGATCTTGTTTCACGAGTACAACCTGGATGATGACGGCTACATCACCAGCGCCAACCTGATCATTCCCACCGGCCAGAACCTGAACAACCTGGAGCAGGACATGCACAGCCTGGTCCCGCAGATTCTCGAGCAGGAGCCGGAGAACATCCGCCAGGCCCTGGAAATGCTGGTCCGCGCCTACGATCCGTGCATCTCCTGCGCCACGCATCTGCTTGAGGTGAAGTTTGTTTGAGCAGCCCGGAAGAAAACCAGGGCACCCTGGTGCTCGGCGTCGGCAACGAGCTAATGCGCGACGATGGCGTGGGCACCTTCGTGGCGCGCCAACTCCAAGCGGAGTCCCTGGGGCCGGAGGTGGCGGTAGTCGCGGGCGCCACCAGCGGGCTGGACCTGATCTGGGAGATGGAAGGCTACGCGCGGGTGGTGTTGGTAGACGCAGCGCGCATGGGCCTGGCCCCCGGCGAGGTGCGCCAGGTCCCGCGCGAGGAGATAGAGGACCGCATGGTCCCGCTGCGGTCGCTGCACGAGTTGGCGCTACATGATGTGCTGGACTTGGCGGAACTGAGCGGCATCGCGCCGGAAGTCGTCGTGGTCGCGGTAGAGCCGGCGGAGGTTCTGCCCGGCGAGGGCCTCACCCCCGCGGTAGCCGCCGCGGTGCCGGAGATGCTGCGGCTGGTGCGTACCCTGGTAACGCAGACGTGATATGTAGGGCGCGGCCTACGTGCCGCGCCGTCCCGGGGGGGCGGGGAGCCCCGCCCGACAAGCATAAGGGAGGCCGTCTTCATGGCAACCGACAGCAAACGCATTCTCGTCGTGGACGATGACCCGGATATCGCCGAGTCGCTCCGCATGGTGCTGGAGAGCGCCAGCTACGACGTGGAGACGGCCGGCAGCCCCGCCGAGGCCTTTGAGCTGCTGGACAAGGACCCGCCCGATCTGGTGCTGCTCGACATCATGATGCCGGACGGCACCGAAGGCTTTCACTTTGTCTGGAAGCTGCGCAACGAGTACGACCCGCCGCTGAACAGCATCCCCATCATCGTGCTCAGCGCCATCCACTCGACCACGCAACTGCGCTTCTACCCGGACCAGACCGACAAAGAGTACGGCGCCGGCGAGTTCCTCCCCGTCCAGGGATTCATGGATAAGCCGGTAGAGCCCAGCGCCCTGCTCAAGAAGATCCGCGAGGTCTGGGGCTAGGGCCGTCGCCCTTCGCCGTCAGTGGCACCGGCTGCCTGCCCTGAGCTTGTCGAAGGGTCTCGCCGGTGTATGCCGTTAGCCTCTTGGCCGTTGCCGTTGCCGTTGCCGTTGTAGGGGCGGAAGTTTTCGCGTCCGCGCGAAAATCTCCGCCCGCATCAGGGCGATGACTGTGGTCTAGCGGTAGCCGCGGGCGGAGATTCGGCGCAGACGCCGAACTTCCGCCCCTACCACGGCCCGGCCCCCCGCTAGGCCACCGCCTCCGTCGAAAGCTCCGGCGCCTGCCCGCCGCTCAGCGCCTGAATCTCGCTGGTCACCTGCGCCAGTGCTCCGGCCGTGGTCAGCACCTCGAAGGACAGGTCGTAGGTCCGCGACTGGCCCGGCTCCAGGGACTTCATCCGCCCGGCCGCCCGCTCGACGGGCCGCCCGTCGCCCCGGTTGGTCGCCGGCTCGATCCCCGTCACGTAGTTCCCCGCGCCCGGCATGCGCCACTGCGTCAGGATCGGCAGCATCTCCAGGCTGTAGCGAATCGCCAGACCCAGCGGCTGCCCGGCGTCCGTGCTGTCGTTGACCAGCGCCACGCAGGTCTGCCCCGCGGCGTCGCCCGCTAGCTCGTGATAGTAGACGATCTCCTCCATCCCGGCGGTGGGCGGCGCGAACTTGTCCCAGTCGGCGATATTCTCCTGCGCCCAGGCCGAGCGGGCCAGCACCCGGCGCGCCGGGAACAGGTACCGCGCGCCCTCATCCAGCAGGGGGAAACCGGGGTTGCAGTGGTACATGACCATGTGCTCGGCCGGGGTGAAGCCCACGTTGGTGACTACATCCCGCAGGTAGAAGCGGTTGTCGCCCAGGCGCGTCGAAATCCGGCGGCGCAGCTCCAGGTGCTCACCGAACAGGATGTACTCCTGCACCCGGCCCTCCACCCACATGACATACTCGTCGCCCTGCCACTCGCCGCCGTAGCTGACGTTGGTCGCGGGGAGATTGGCGACCCGCCCGTGCAGCCCCAGGCCGGAATGTGCCTCGGTTCCGCCCTCGGGGTCCTCGTGGGGCGCGCCGTACCAGGCCAAACCGCAGGTCGCCAGCAGCCCCCCGGGAAAGGTCCGCAGCCAGCCCAGGCCCGCCGGCTCGTAGTAGGAGGGATGGGGCACGCCATTCGGCGTCTGCCAGCACAGCGAGCGGCCCTGCCACTCGGCGGCGGGAATGTCCAGCGTCCGGTCGGAGGCCACGGTGAAGGCCAGCCCGGTCCCGGTGCGAAACTGCACCGCCCGCACCCCGCGCTCCCGACCATCGTCGTAGGTGATCGCCTGCACGCCGCCGATCTGCTCAATGCGGCCGACCTTGCGCAGCAGTTCCTCGCGGGTGAAGTCACGGCCAAAAAGGTGAGGCATAGGGGGTCCCTCCCGGTGCTAAGTGGCGGATTGATGGACGGGGGTCAGGCCGGCCTCGCGGCTACTCGCGACTGCCCTGGGCGTAGTGCCGGATGGCGTACTGGATACCCCGCTGCAGCTCCTGAGTGGTAATGCGCCCGCCCAGGAACTCGGCCTGCAGCAGCTTGTTAAGTTGCGCGAACAGCTCCTGGCGGCTCATGCCCTGTCCCACCCAGATATCAATCTGGGCCTGGAGCTGTTTCTCGCGCTTCTCGGGAATCCGGTTCACGTGGTCCTCGATCATGCCCAGCACTTCGCGCGGATCGGTGCAATCCACTTTGCATTCGAGGTCGTGGCTCAGATAGCTGAAAGTCTTGGTCTCGGGGTCGTAGGTGATGTTGAGCTGGGTGGTGGAGCCGCCGGGGGTCTCGTAGATGATGGCGACATTGGTGGAGCCCTCCCCGGACCGGCGCCAGGTGGAATACTCGTGGCGGAGGTTCCCGTGGCCGATACGGCGTTCGGGGTTGCTGCAACAGGACTTAACGGCGGCGTCTAGCCGCTCTTTGAACCATTCCAAGGGATCCGCCACTTGCGAATTCACTGCGCTACCTCCACCCAATTACCCGCGCCCAGCCAGAATATATAGAATCAGTGCCTGCGAGCGGCGTGCCAAACCCCGCGCCGAGCACGAGAACTGCGCCTCATTGTTGTAGTTCCCTGCCCCCCCGGTTCAGACCTGCCCCGGATACCGCTCCGCTCCGATTCGTTAGTTAAGATTCCATTATGACCTGAAACGCCCTCCGTGCGGTCTAGGCCTCCCCGGCGATCCGCCGGCGGACGCGCGACCAGGTTTCGGTACTTAGGAAGCTAGCCGCGGCGCCCGCGACCATCTCCTCCCACAGCGCCCGCGGCGCCGCGAAACTAAGCTCATCCGGGGGCACGCAGGGCCGCGCCGACGGGTCAAACAGCCCCAGCACCGCCCGGGGCAGCCCCCGCCGCGCCTCCTCGCGAGGCCGGGCCACCAGCGCGCTGCAACCGGAGGCAAAGGGGGAGATCACCGCGTCGTCCTCCCGGCCGAATCCGGCCAGGAAGACCAGCCCGGCCAGCTCATCCGCCCCGGCGAAGACGATAATCACTTCCGGCTCGCGGTCCTCCGGCACCAGCGAGAGCGGCGCGAACACCGCAAACCGCCCGGTCGCCGCCGGCGCCGGATGCCGCTCGAAGCCGGCGCGCGCCAACTCCGGCGAGGCCTTGTACCGCTCGCCGGCCGTCTTTCCGGGAATCCCGGTAGAGATGAACTCGGCGATTCCGGCCTGGGGCGCACAGAAGCCCAGAAAGGTCCCGCCCCCGCCGCAGCCGACCGTCTCCGCGGTGAAGTAAACCACTTCTCCCCGCCGCGCCCGGCTCAGCACGGCCACGATGCAGCCCCGGTTTGAGGACGGGGGCTGGAAGCCCTCCGGCTCGTCATCGGCATAGAAGAACCCCAGCGGCGCGTGCCGCAAACCGATCTTGCGCTGCAACTCATGGGTGCCCGCAATCAGTTCCGCTCGGTTCATACTCGCCTCCGAAGCCTACGCAAGGGCGATTGGGGTGTGCCTGACGGGATGCGTCTCTAGACAGATGGACGGGAACAACCGCGGCGCAGTTCGGCAGCCGCGCCCTTGCCGTACTGTAGGGCGGGGGCTCGTAACCCGCCGACGCTGACGTTTGCTTACCGACGGCGGGGTACAAGCCCCCGCCCTACAGTAACGGCTCTCGCCCCCTGCCGTTGCCGTTCTCCCCCTCTCCCCAGTCCGCGCGGGGAGAGGGGGCCGGGGGGTGAGGCAGAAACTGGCCTCACTTTACCCCACCGCCGCGACCGCGTACAATATTCCCAGTCGCACCCGGTGAAAATCATGGCCGATCGCTGGATACTGCACCTCGACATGGACGCCTTCTTTGCCTCAGTGGAGCAGCGGGACCATCCCGAACTCCGGGGCAAGCCTGTGGTGGTGGGTGGCGATCCCCGCGGCCGCGGCGTGGTCGCGGCCGCCAGCTACGAGGCCCGGCGCTTCGGCATCCGCTCCGCCATGCCCTCCGCCGAGGCCCGGCGGCGCTGCCCCCATGTCATTTTCATCACCAGCCATCTGAGCGACTACGGCGCCGTCTCGCGCCAGGTCATGGAGATTCTGGAGTCCTTCAGCCCCCTGGTGGAGCAGGTCTCGGTGGACGAGGCCTTCGTGGACGTAACCGGCTGCGAGCGCCTCTTCGGCCCGCCGCCGGAGATAGCGCGGCGCATGCAGACCCGCATCCGCGAGGAACTGCAGCTTTCCGCCTCCGTCGGCGTGGCCCCCAACCGCTTCCTGGCCAAGCTGGCTTCCGACCGGCACAAACCCGGCGGCCTGGTGGTGGTGTTGCCCGATCAGGTGGAGGCTTTCCTGCACGATCTGCCCCTGGAGGCGCTCTGGGGCGTGGGCGCAACCACCGCCGAGCGGCTCCATCGCCTGGGCCTGCGCACCGTGGACCAGCTCGCCGCCTACCCGCCGGACCTGCTGGAGCAACAATTCGGCGAGTACGGCCGCCGCCTCCACGAGCTGGCCCACGGGCGCGACGACACCCCGCTCTCCCTGGGCGGCGAGCGCAAGCAAGTCAGCGCCGAGACCACTTTCGCCCAGGACACGCTGGACCGCGACTTTCTGGAAACCACGCTGCTGCGCCTCAGCGAGCAGGTCGGTGGGCGGCTGCGGAAGAAAGGCCTGGCTGGAACGACCGTCACCCTGAAGCTGCGCTTTTCCGACTTCCAGACCATCACCCGCCGGGAGACCACTTCCGAACCGGTGGCTGAGGACCTGGCCATCTACCAGCGCGCCTGCCGGCTGCTGCAGCCGCAACTCGCCGCCCGCCGCAAGCTCCGGCTGCTCGGCGTGGGCGTAAGCAACTTCACCACCAGCCGCCAGCCCTCGCTCTTTGCCGAGGAACGCCCCACGCGCCCGGTGGATGAGGCGCTGGACCGCGTGCGCAACAAATTCGGCAAATCCGCCCTGCAGCGCGGCCGCTTGGTCTTCAAGCCTTTCCCCGGCGACGAGGCCGAGGAATCTGACGAAAGCGACGAAAACCAACCTTGACCCCTGACCCCCTCTCCCCCGCTGAGGTCCTCTTCCTCGCCCCCGGCGCCCCTCCTGGCCCCGGGATTCTGCTAGTCGCCGACTTGCCGGCGGTGGAGCTGAGCGACCACCCGGCCCTACAGGCCGTGCGCGGGCGCACCGGCGCGGCCGCGCAGGAGGCGCTGGCCCTGACCCGCGTTCTGGCCGCTTGCCTACCGGAGTCCCTGACCGCGCCGCAGGGCGACACGCCCTCCCTCTGGGAGTGCCACCAGCACGAATTCGCCCGCCACGGTCTGGCCCCGGCGCTGATCAATCTGCAGATCGTCCGGCAGGCCCTGGCGGAGGCGCCCGGCGCGGCGGCGCGCTTCGTGCCCGCTTACCCGCGCTCCTGGTGGCTGGGTCGCGCCGGCGCCGCGGAGGCCGTCCGCGAGGCCGCACGCGAGGCGGGCCGCCGTTCGCCGGGGGCTTCTCCCGGGTGCCGCGAGTGCCTCCGCCGCTATCTGCTGCCGATCGTCGCTCCCCGGGTGCCCGCGCCGGTCTCGCACTGCCGGGACTGCGCCTCCCTGCCTGCCGAACAGCTCCTCGCCGAGCCGTGTGACGTGCTCTTCGTCGGCGTGGCCGCGGCGGTCGTGCCGATCATCGAGCGCCTGACCCGGGGCCTGGAGGCAGCCGGCCTGCGCTGCGCCACCGTGGACACCCATTTCGACGCCTCCACTGCGCGCCTCCACCGGACTTCCCTGCGCGTGATTGACGGCCGGCCGGCGCTATACGGGGGCGCGGCGGCTACCGCGCTGGCCCAAGCCCAGTGCCGCGCCGCTCGATCCGGCGCGCGAGAGGCCTGCACCCGCCTGGCCCGCGCCGGGGAATTCCCCGCCTGGCTGGAGCCGGTCGCGCAGGCGCGGCTGGCGGTGGCCCTGGGCCGCGATCTGCCGGTGCTGGCCGGGTGGCGACAGGCGGCGCTGCAGATCATGGACGCCCTCCAGCCGCGGCTGGTGGTCTCGCTCCAACTGGCCGGCGACTACCTGGCCCCCTACCTCTTCCTGGCCCAACGCCGCGGAATCCCGACCGCCTGGGCGCAGCATGGCATTCGTGGGCCGGTCCACCGCAGCGGCGTGGCCCTGCCCTGGTGCCACCTGCTCGCCTGGGGCCGCAACGCGGTGGACCTGTATGCCGACCAGATGGAGCCGGGCGCGCAGTGGCAGGTGACCGGCAACGGTCTGTACGATGACTTGGTGGCCGGGGGGAGCTGCGATTCCGCCGGCGTTCCGGGGTTGGCGCCGGGGCGGCCGATGGTGCTGGCCGCGACGCAGACCGACGAGGCTGGGGTGCAGAGCCGGCAGGAGCGCTGGTGGCTACGAGGGGTGGCGGAGGCCTGCGCGGCGCGCGAGGCGTACCTGGTGATCAAGCAGCATCCCGCCGAGACCCAGCCGGAGATTTACGCGCCCCTGGCCGCGGATTTCCCGGACACGGTGCGGGTCTTTGCGGGGGGGGAATTGGACCTGCGGACGGCCCTCGCGGGGGCGCAGGTCCTGGTGACGCGTGACTCGACGGTGGTCTACGAGGCCGCGCTGGCCGGCCTCCCGGCGCTCTCGATCAACCTCGCGCCAGACCCGCCGCGCTTCACGCTGGTGGCGGACGGCGGCGCGTTGGGGGTCGCGCAATTCGAGGAAATCGCGCCGGTCTTGCGCCAGGCGCTGGCGGGCGGGCCGCTCCGCACGGAACTAGCGCGCCGCCGCCCCGAGTTTCTGGAGTACCACCTCGGCCCGCCGGACGGTCACGCTACCGCGCGTACCGTCGAGGCCCTCCGCGACCTGCTCGGCCCGGGCCGCTAGAACGGCTTGCCGCGCTCCATCCAGGGCTGATCGCCACTCGCGGGCGGCGGGCTGGCGGGACTGAGCACCTCGCGCGGGATCATCCGCGTCACCGACCGCAGCCAACTGGGGTCCGCCGGCACGTCCAGCCACAGCGACAACGCGACCATTTCCCCCGGCGCCAGGCGCGTGTAGATCGCCGCCTGATGTCGCGTGCGCGCCTCCTCGGTGAAGCGGAAAACTCCCTGCATCTGCCGGACCACCGGCGCTCCCCACGCGCTCAGGCGCAGCACCTGGAGTTGCGTCGGGTTCACGCGCGGCTCCACCAGTATCTCCTGCGAGAGGGCGGTGTTGTTAGCCAGAACCACCAGGCCCTCTTGCCCCCGCAGGAACGACCACACCCGCACCGGCGAGTCGACGCTGGTCCCGCACAGTCCGCCCTCGTCACTGGGCACCAGCAGCGGCGTGGCCCCGGCCAGCTCCCGCCACAGCTCCCGCAGGCCCTCGGCGACCGCCACCCGCGGCTGCCCCTCGGCGGTGGTCAGCAGCAGGCCCCCCGGCCGGGGGTCCAGCACCAGCCCCGTGGCCCCTTGCCAGCACTCCTCCACCACCAGCCGCGCCAGGGTCAGCAGCTCCAGCCGCGGCTCGCCGGCGGGGGCCAGAGAGGTCAAATCGAGCAGCTTGGGCCGCAGCGCGTTCTGCTGGATCAGCCACTCGCGCAGCGGCGAGAGACCATAGGCATGCGAGAAGGCGCTCCAAAATGCGGTCTGCCGGTCGGTCAGCTTGCCATCCAGCTTTTCGGTGAGCACGCCCAGCGCGGGCAGTGACGCCACGCCCAGGCCCACGCTCTGCGCGGACGCCTTGAGCCCCGCGGCAAAGGCCGCCTGCATCGCCTCCGGCGGCTGCAAGCCTTGCGGAGTCACCTGCAGGTCCCAGGTCGGCGTCACCAACGCCATCTCCCCGCCCCGCTGCGCTTGGGCCGCCGCCACTCCGCGATAGGCCGCCGCCAGCGCCGCCGGGCTGTCCTGCGTCGTGGGAACGAACTGCAGCAGCGCCGGCCACGCGGGCGCCTGCGCCGCCGCGCTCGCCTCGCTCAGCGGCACCCGCGCCAGTCGCGGCGCCGGCCCGGCCAGCCCCTCGCCCCAGGTCAGACCCGCCGGCCAGCCGTCGCTCGCCGCCCCCGGCAGGGCCAGCGCCGGGTAGCCGGGCGCGACCTTCAGCAGCACCGGAGCCGACTTGGTCTCCGTGTCCACGGTAAAGACGAACTGCGCCCACTGCGCCCCGGCGCGGATCGCGGGACAGGGCGCCAGAATCGCCGTCGTCCCCCGCGGCCGCACGGGAATACTGTAGCTGGGCATCGCTCCCCCGGCCGGCAGCCGCAGCGCCACGGTCAGCGTCTTGTCCACCTCGCCCTTGTTGTCCGCGTACAGCAGCACCGGGTGGCGCTCCCCGGCGGTCGCCTCCACCTCGGCCGGCAGGGTGACGGTCAGTCCCCGGAGGGACACGATCAACTCGCGCCCCTGGCCCACCTCCCGCACCTGCGCGTCCAGTGTGCCCGTCGGCTGCCAGTCCGCCGGCAGCGCCTCCGCCGCGACGGCCGGAGGGGCCAGCGCCAACCAGGGGTCAGTGAAAGCCGGGCCCTTGGCGAGGGGCAGCAGGCGCAGGTCGGTCACCTGCACCGCCCCGGTGCCGCCCGCCACGCCCACGCAGAGCTGCGCGGCCGCGGGCAGCGACAGGATCAGGTCGGCCCGGTGCGCGCGGAGATCGGTCAGCGTCCACGTCCACCACGCCGCGCCGGGAGCCGCCCCGGTCGCCGCCACGGCCAGCAGCAGCCGCGGGGAGCCCGCCGTGGCCTGGACGGCCAGCGAAAGCTGATACAGCCCCGCCGCCGGAGGCGTCCCGGTCAGCGTCGCCCACGAGTCCCCGGCCGCGCCGGGCAAACTCCCGGACGCCTGCAGGCCGCCGGTGGCCGGCGTGCTGCCCGGCCACGCGACCGGCGCCCCGACCTCCTGGGCCGGGACGGGCCGCGCACCGATCAACAAGGCGGCCAGCAGAGCCACCACCATCACGGGGTTTCTCATGGCATCATCTTCTCTCCGAGATCCAACATCGCTTGAAAATAACCGCTATACCCCAGAACCACCGCGACTCCGGTGATGATGCCGAAGACCAGTAGGCCGGTGAGGTAGCCAATCGTGGCCAGCTTGCGGGGCGAGGCCGCCATGTTCTCCACTTCGGCCCGCGCCAGGCGGCCCAGGGTCTGCTCCTGCGCCCCCGCCTGCTCCGCGGTGAGCATCGCGCTGCGCACCACGAAGGACAGCCGCGTGACGTCCTGCAGCGCCACCGCCAGCGGCTCGCCCGCCTGCGTGCGCGCGGCGGCCCGGGCCAGTTGCCGCCCCAGGCGCCCCGGCCCGGCGGCCCCGGCTGCCGCCTGCAGCGCGTCGGAGTAGGAACTCCCCGACCGCGCCATGACCTCCATCACCGTCAGCACCCGCACGTTGAGCGCCGAGCGCACGTAGCCGGACGCGCCCGGCACGTACCACAGGAAGTCTTGACGCACGCCGGCCGCCCAAGGTTGCCGTAGGACGTAGCGCAGGACCCAGTCCAGCACAATCAGCAGCCCCAGAAAGGGCAAGAGCTCATGCAGCAGCATGGGCACATAGTTGAGCCACATCTGCCGGAGCGCCCAGCCCGAGCTGGCCTCTGGGTGCGCCATACTGGCCTCCATCACCTTCGGCAGCACCTTGGGTATGCCGAAGGTCAGAGTGGCGACGGTGATGATGACCCACCCGTACGCCCGCGTGGGCAGCAGGCCGATCCAGACCCGGTGGTCGAGTTGGTACTGCTCGGACAGCATCCGGGCCATCTGCCCCAGCCGCCCGGAGCGCTCGCCCGCCCGCATCAGCCCCACCGTGGTCGGCGAGAACAGGTACGGGTAGCGGGCCAGTTGCTCCGACAGCGGCTCGCCCCGCGCCAGGGCCGGGGAGATCTCCCGCAGCACCCCGCGCAGCCGCCCATGGACCCGGCCGGGCAACACGGTCATGGCCTCGTAGATGTTGACCCCGGCCTCCAGCAGCTCGCCGAGCTGGTCAAAGAAGTCGCGCAGCGCCGAGGCGCGTACCGGGAACAGCGAGTACCACGCCTGCCCCCGCGCCCGCGGGGGACCGGGCACGTGGACATTCACCACCCGCGTCGCGACCGGCTCCAGCTTGGTGATCCACAGGTCGGCGGCGCGCAGTTGCATAGTGGCGGCCACGCGGGTGGCGGCTTCCACCTCGCCCTGCACGACCGCGCCCTGCTTGTTGCGAGCTTCATAGCGGAAAGCGGGCATAACGTGTATATTATAGCACGTCCGCCGCCGCGAGGCGGGCGGGACTGCTGCCCCCGTCGAGGTTGAGCCACTATGAAAATCGGAATAATCGCTGACACGCACGGAAATATAGCCGCCTGGGATCGCGCCTGGGAGCTGGTGCTGCACGACGCCGACCTGATCTTCCACTGCGGCGACCTGCTCTACCACGGCCCCAAGTTCGCCCCGGCCCCGGAATACGACGCCGCCGCCCTGGCCGCGCGGCTGAATGACTGCCCGGTGCCGCTGCTGATCGCTCGGGGCAACGCCGACGCCGAGGTGGACCAGTTGGTAATCACCGCCCCGATCCAGGCCCCGTATGCGTTCGCCCAGATCGAGGGCGTGCGCCTGCTGGCCAGCCACGGGCATCTCCTGACGCCCGATGAGCTTCTGGCCCGGGGCGAGCAATGGCGGCTGGATTTCGTACTCTCCGGGCACACCCACGTTCCCGCGTACCGCCGGTCGGGGCGCACCGTACACCTCAACCCCGGCAGCCCCACCTACCCGCTCTCCCGCGAGCCGAATCTGCGCCGCCCGACCTGTGCGGCACTGCTCGACAGCGTCCCCCACTGGTGGGACCTGGAGACCGGCGCGGAGCTGGACGTGCCGCTGGTGGAGGTTGAGCCGGAGTGAGCGACCTGTCCCTGTTCGCCTGCGATCTACATATCCACATCGGCCGCGCCGGCGACGGGGGGCCGGTCAAGATCACGGCCTCCCGCGACCTGACCTTCGAGAACATCGCGATTGAATGCGTGCAGCGCAAGGGCCTGGACCTGGTGGGGATCGTGGATTGCGCCTCCCCCCGGGTCATGCGCGACATCGAGGGGATGCTGACTGCCGGGCAGCTCGCGCCTGACCCCGGCGGCGGCCTGCGCTACCAGGACCGACTCACCGTTATCCTCGGTGCCGAGTTCGAGACCCGCGAGCCCGGCGGCGGCATGTCCCATCATGTCGGCTACTTCCCGACTTTCGCGCAACTCGCCGCCTTCTCCGCCGCGATCGCGCCGCACGTGACCAACCGCGACCTCTCCTCCCAGGCCTGCGGGCTGTCCGCGCACGAGCTATTCACGATGGTCACCGCTTGCGGCGGGCTGTTCGTGCCTGCCCATTGTTTCACCCCCCACAAGTCGCTCTACGGGGCCTGCGCCGAGCGGATCGCGCCGCTGTTCGGCGCGGATTGGGAGCAGATCCCCGCGATTGAACTCGGCCTCTCGGCGGACACCGACCTGGCCGACCGGATTGGCGAGCTGGCCGCCAAGACCTTCCTGACCAACTCCGACGCCCATTCCCTGCCCAAGATCGCGCGCGAGTACAACCTGATCCGGCTGGCCGCGCCCAGTTTCCAGGAGATGCGCTGGGCCCTCGAGCGCCACGCAGGTCGCCGGGTGGAGGCCAACTTCGGCCTGGACCCGCGCCTGGGCAAGTACCATCGCACCTGCTGCGAGGACTGCGGCCATATCGCGCAGAGCGACCCGCCCCGGCTCGTCTGCGAGGCCTGCGGTAGCGAGCACGTCACCCGCGGCGTCCTCGACCGCATCGTGGCGATCGCCGACTCTGCCGGTGGCACCGGCATCTCGCCGGTGTCCCCCCCGCACCGCCCCCCCTACCAGTACCAGGTCCCCCTCCAGTTCGTGCCCGGCGTCGGCCCGGTAGCCCTGCGCAAGCTGCTCAACCGCTTCGGCAGCGAGATGGCGGTGCTGCACCACACTAGTGAGACCGAATTGGCCCAGACCGTAGGCGGCAAGATCGCCCAGCTCATCGTCCTCGCCCGCGAGGGCCGCCTGGCCCTGGCCTCCGGCGGCGGCGGGACCTACGGCAAGGCCCTCACCGGCGCCCACGCCGGCCAGCAGGCTCTACCCTTCCCGCCCGCCGTCCGCCCCGCGCGCGACCGCGATCCCCTCGCCGACGGTTGACACTCCCTCGCGCCGGGTGCTACGCTTTTGCCTCCGGATTCGCTCCAGCTTCTATTCCCGCCGCCGTCCCCGGTGGCGTACTTTGGTGATGACCTATGGCCCTGCGCCTCGTCAACTTCCTCCCCGCCCCCACCGCCGCGCCCCGCGTCGGCCTCTGGATTGAGGGCGGCCTGCTCGATCTCAACGTCGCCCTGGAGGTCAGCGGCCGCTCCTCCGAGCACCATTTCGCCTCGGTCGCCGAGACCCTGGGCGACCCGCTGCTCCTGGATATCGCCCGCGCCCTGGCCGCCTCCGTGCCGGTGGACCCCACGCCGCGCGAAAACTGCCGCCTGCTCGCCCCCGTTCCGCAGCCCGGCAAGCTCTTCGCCCTGGCCGGCAACTACCTGGCGCACATCGAGGAGAGCGCCACCACCGCCCTCAACGTCGCCATGGAGCGCGAGTGGCGCGGCGGGCCCCGCGTGTTCATGAAGCCCTCGGTGGACACGGTAGTCGGCGACGGCGACCCGGTGATCCTCGCCAAAACCGCGACCTTCCTGGACTACGAGGCCGAGCTGGCCGTGATCATCGGTAAGTCCGGGCGCTATATCCCGGCGGAGCAGGCGCTGGCCTACGTCGGCGGGATCACCGCACTCAACGATATCTCGGAGCGTCAACTCAGCGTGTGGGACCGGGGCGAGTTCGCCACCGCCTACAAGTGGTTTGACTGGCTCAACGGCAAGTGGACGGACACCGGCGCGCCGATGGGTCCCTGCGCCGTGCCGCTGAGCGACGTGCCCGACCTGGACGCGCTGCAGCTGAGCCTCGACCTCAACGGCGAAACCCTGCAGCAGGCCCGCCTCGGCGAGATGATCTTCAAGATTCCCGAGGTAGTTGCCTATATATCCAGTATCTGCACGCTCCGTCCCGGCGACGTGATCGCCATGGGCACCCCCGCGGGGGTGGGGATGGCGCGCGACCGCAAACTCCAGGACGGCGACGTCATGCAGGTGCATCTGGACCTGGTGGGGACGCTAACCAACCCCGTCCAGGCGGACCGCAGCTAAGCGAGACACCAACTATGGCGGTATATTTACCAACGGCAGCCGTCGGCAACGGGAAGATTCTGGCCACCCTGGGCGGCGCGGGCGAGATGATGACTTTCTTCTACCCGCGCCTCGATTTTGCCCAGAACGTGCGCGAGTCGCTGCCCGCCCTCTACGTCGGCGACCCCGGACACGGCGTCTTCCACTGGACTTTCGACGCCGCCTTCCGCCGCCGCCAATTCTACCTGGGCGACACCGGGATCCTCCGCACCGAGCTGGAACTGGCCACGCCTCCCCTGGTGATTGAGCTGGAGGATTTCTGTCCACCGGAGGCCACCGCCCTGGTGCGCCGGGTGCGGGTGCGTAATGTCGGCGACGCCCACCTGCGCGGCGCGTACTTCCACTACTGCTACCTGGCGCTCGGCGAGGTCCAGGGCAAGCAGGCGGTGCGCTGGGACGCGACCCAGGGGCACCTGCTGCAATACTTCCGCGACATCGTCTTCTCGGTGGGGGGCACGCCGCCGGACATGTGGCGCTGCGGCCGCTCGCTGGACCAGAACTCCCCCGCTTCGGCCAAGTCGGATATGTACGACGGTCACCTCAACGGCCAGCCGGAGGACATCGGCCAGGTGGATTTCGCGCTGGGCTACCGGCTGGACCTTGCCCCCAGGGCGGAGCGCGTCATTGACCAGTTCTTCTGCGGCGAGATGAACTCCAAGCGCAGCTCCCGCCACCAGCGTGAGTTGCGCGAGCGGGGCTTTGCGGCGCTGCGGCAGGACACCGAGCAGGACGACGCGGCCTGGCTGGCGCGCGCCCCGCGCCTGAACGTCTCCGCGCCCTACCAACGCGCCTACGCCCGAGCGCTGCTCAGCATCCGCCAACTGGTGGACCGGCGCACGCACGGGATGCTGGCCGCGCCGGAGTTCGACCCCAACTACGAGCGCTCCGGCGGCTACGGCTACTGCTGGCCGCGCGACGCCTCCGCCGTGGTGGATACCCTGCACGCCGCCGGCTACCCCGAGTACCTCGACCGGATGGCCGACTGGTACGCCGAGCATCAGCTCAGCGACGGAGTCTGGGCGCAGCGGTACTGGCTGGACGGCCGACTGGCCGCCTCCTGGGCGCTACGCGAGGACTTCCTCCAGCTAGACCAGTGCGGCGCGGCGATCCTGACCCTCGGCCACGCCCTGGCCGAGGCGCCGGAGGCCCCGCGCCACGCCAAACTGCTCCACGCCCTCCGCCAGGGGGTGCAGGCGATTGTCTCCCGAGTCGAGGACAACTGGAATCTGCAGGCCTGCGACCTGTGGGAGACCTACTGCGGCACTTTCGTCTACACCAACGCCGCGCTGGCCTGCGCCCTGGCCGCCGCGGGCGAGGTGGAGGCCCGAGAGGGCGACCCGGCCCGCGCCGCGCTGCTGGCCCAATACGCCGCGGAGTTGCGGCAGCGCACCCTGGACCTGTACACCGGCGAGTACTTCCCGCGCGGCCGGCGCGCCGACGGCCATGTGGACCTCTCCGTGGATACCGCCACCCTGGGTCTCGTGACGCCTTTCCCCCTGGTTGACTTGAGCGATCCGCAGCAGCGCGCGCAGGTGGACGGCAATCTGGCCACCATTGTCAGGCGTCTGGGGCAGGGGCTGGGGAGCACCTGGGGGCTGCGGCGCTTCGAGGGCGACGGGTATCTCAACGGGGTAATCGGCTGCGTCAACACGCTGTGGGCGGCGCAGGTCTCGCTGAAGCTGGCCCGCGCCGAGCAGCGCGAGGACCCGGAGCGCTCGGCCCAGCACCGCCGCTGGGCCGTGGACTGGCTGGACTTCTGCCTGGCCCACGCCACCCCCACCGGCCTGCTCCCGGAGCTGATCGGCCTCTACCCGGACGCCGCCTACTGGGCCGCCCCCCACGCCTGGGCCTCGGCGCTGTTCATGGACTGCATGCACGAGCTTTCCGCGTTGGACGCGGGGTAAAGCGCCGGGAGGGGTGGGCTTCGCGATCAGTGCTTTGCGATCAGTGGCACCGGCGTCTCGCCGGTGGATGCCGTTAGCCTATTGGCCGTAGCCGTAGCCGTTTGTAGGGCGGGGGCTACGTCCCCCGCCGGCCGTTTGCCGTTGCCGTTGCCGTTGCCGTCTGTAGGGGCGGAAGTTTTCGCGTCCGCGCGAAAATCTCCGCCCGCGTCAGGCGATAACTGTGGCTCAGAGGTAGCCGCGGGCGGAGATTCGGCGCGGACGCCGAAAAGCCGCCCCTACGGGAAACCGACCATTGCCGTCTTCCCCCTCCCTTCAGGGAGGGGGATAGGGGGTAGGGCCGTTGCCGTTGCCTCTGCCGTTGCCGTCCCCCCCTCTCCCAAGGTCCCCCGCGGGAGAGGGGGCCGGGGGGTGAGGTAAAGCTGGCGTCGAGCCTCCGCCTTCCGCCTTGGCGCGGGCGGAGCAAGCTCCGCCCCTACGGGAGGGCCTTCCCCTCCCCTCACCGCCCCGCCAGCACCCGGTCCACTTCCTCCCGCAACTCCGCCATGAACCGCTGCTTGCTGAAGCGTAGCGCCTGGGCGCGGCAGGCGGCCTTCTCAAAGACCTGCCCCTCAAAATGCCGGAGCGCCTCGCCGAGGCACTCCACCGTCTGCTCGGCGAAGTGCAGGCCGGTCCGCCCCGGGGCGACCGTCTCCAGCGCCCCGCCCGCCCCGTAGGCAATCACGGGCCGACCGGCGCTCTGCGCTTCCACGGTGGCTATTCCAAAGTCTTCCTCCTGGGGCATCAGGAAGGCCCGGCAGGTCCCCACCCAGTAGTCCACTTCCGCTTCCTCGCGCCAGCCCAGCAGCTTCACGCTAGGCCCGGCCAGCGCCTGCAGCCGCGCCCGCTCCGGCCCGTCCCCGATGACCACCAGGGGCAGACCGCGGCGGGTGCAGGCTTCCACCGCGAGGTCCACGCGCTTGTAGGGGTTCAGGGCGCTGACCACCACGAAGTGCTCGCGGTCCTCCCCCCGCGGCAGGAAGCGGTCGCAGTCTACCGGCGGGTAGATCAGGGCGGAATCGCGCCCAAAATGCTCCCGGATACGCCGCTGCACCAGGCGGGAGTTGGCGATGTAGCGACTAGGCCGGTGGCAGGTGCTGCGGTCCCAGCGGCGCAGGTGGGAGAGCATCCGGCGGGCCGCCGCCTTGGTCATTCGTCCGGCGGAGAGCGTGGCCAGGTACTGCTCGGACCAGAACCACAGGAAGCGGGCCGGGGAGTGGCAGTAGCAGATGTGCGTGGCGTCGGGGCGCGTCCGGACGCTCTTGACCCAGGCGCTGCTCGAGGAGAGCACCAGATCGTACTCCTGCAGGGGGAGCCGCTCGGTGGCCTGCGGCATCAGCGGCAGCAGGCGCTTGTGCAGGCGTTGGGCGTGGGGCAGGCGCTGCAGGAAGGAGGTGCGCACGTCCCAGCCCGCGCACATCGAGCGCATAAGCTTCTCGTCGTAGAGCAACGTGTAGACGGGGGCCTGGGGGTACAACTCGTGCAGACAGGCCAGGACCTGTTCGGCCCCGCGCCTCCCCTGCATCAGATAATCGTGTACGAGGGCAACTTTCATTCAGTCCGAGACCGACGCGCTTACTCCGCCAGGGCCAGCAGCAGCGCCGAGCGCATGACCTCCACCGGGGCCTCCCGGCCCGTCCATAGTTCCAGCGCCAGCGCTCCCTGATGCACGAGCATGCCCGTGCCCTCCAGGGTCGCCGCGCCGGCCTCTTCCGCCGCCTGCAGCAGCACCGTGCGGCGGGGGTTGTAGGTCAGATCGCAGACCAATTGCCCGGCCTGCAGCCACTCGCCGGGGACCACGGGCGCCACTTCATGGTGGGGGTACATCCCCACCGAGGTGCAATCCACCACCACCTGGGCCGCCGCCACGACGCCGGGAACCAGGGGATCGTCCAGCGCCAGCGCGCCCAGCACCGTCTCACCCGCCACCGGCGTGAGCAGATCGGCCAGTTGCGCGGCGCGGTCGCCGGTGCGGTTGAGGATGATCACCTGCTCGGCCCCGGCGCGAATCGCGGCCAGACACACGGCGCGCGCGGAGCCACCCGCCCCCAGCACCACCACGGAGCGGCCGGTCAGCGACCAGCCGATCTCCTCCACGGAGCGCAGAAACCCCTGAATGTCGGTATTCTCCCCGTGCAGAATCCCGTCCTGGTGCAAGATCGTATTGGCCGCGCCCAGCAGTTGCGCGTCGCGGCTTACCTCGTCCAGGTAGGGCAGCACGGCGGACTTGTGGGGGATGGTCACGTTGATCCCCGCGAAACCCAGCCCGCGGACGCCGAGCAGCGCCGCTTCCACCTGTTCGGGGGCCACCGGGCAGGGCACGTACACCCAGTTGAGCCCGAGATGCTCGAACGCGGCGTTGTGCATGGGCGGAGACAGGCTGTGCGCCACCGGCCAGCCCATCACGCCCGCGAGGGTCGTCGCGCCGTCAATGAACATAGCTCACTCCCCGCCCGGACGCGGGCAAGCGCAGTTCTGCTGGGGCCAGCGGCCCCGGCGGCGCAGATACGCCTCCACGCGCCGCGCCAGCTTGCGGTTCCACCGCGTCCAGGTCAGTTCCTGTTGCCCGATCGGGTGCACCATGATGGCGTGCATGCCCATCCGCCGCGCTCCACAGATGTCGGTAAAGAGTTGGTCGCCGATCATCGCGGTCTGCTCGGGGGGGATGCCGGTCTCGCAGACCGCGCAGCGGAAGGGCCGCCGCCACGGCTTGCCCCAGAACCCCACGCCGCGCACGCAGGGGATGCCCAACTCGGCGGCAATGTGTTTGACCCGCTTGCCGAACAGGGTGTTGGAGACCAGGCAGAGCCGAAAATCGCGCTGGGCGCGGGCCAGCCAGTCCCGGACCTCCGCGCTCATTTCATATTGCCGCCAGGCCGTGAGCGTGTTGTCCAGGTCCAGGAGCAGGGCGCGGACCCCGGCGGCCTTGAGGGCTTCCAGGTCCACTTCCTGAATGCGGTGCACGACTTGATGCGGACAGTAATTCTCAAACATGAGGGTAAGGGAACCGTGGCTACTGGGCGCCGCGCAGGGCCTTGATGGCCGCCAGGTGCTCGGGATAGGTGCGGGTGAAGACGTGGCTGCCGTCCTTCTTGGCCACGTAGAATAGGTAATCGGTGGCGGTCGGATGCAGCGCCGCCTGCAGGGAGGGCAGGCCCGGATTGCAGATCGGCCCGGGGGGCAGGCCGCCGTATTTGTAGGTGTTGTAGGGCGAGTCCACCTTGAGGTCGTCCAGGCTGAGCCGGGTCTTGTGCTGGCCCAGCGCGTACTGCACCGTGGCGTCGCATTGCAGGCGCATGTTGATGCGCAGGCGGTGCAGCAGCACCCCGGCGATCAGCGGCCGCTCCTTATCCAGGAGGGCTTCCTTCTCCACCAGCGAGGCCAGGGTCACCACCTGATCGAGACCGCCCCAGGGCTTGGCGCGCGCCGTCGGCACCCAGTCCGGCGTGAAGAATTTGTCCTTGAACTGGGTCAGCATGGCGTCCACCACCTCGGTGGGGTCCGCGTCGACCGTGAAGTAGTACGTGTCCGGGAACAGGTAGCCCTCCGCGGTGCCGGAGCGGGGCGGGGTGTTGGTGCCCAGCACCTTCAGCACCTCGTCGTCGCTGGCCGCGCCCAGCAGGTCGGGCAGATTGCAGACCTTCTCCTTCTCCAGAATCGTGGACATCTCGTAGCGGGTCAGGCCCTCGGGGAAAGTCACCCGCCGCATCGCCGACTTGCCGGCGGCCAGCGTGTCCAGAATCTCGCCGGTAGCCATGTCGGTGCTCAGTTGATAGTACCCGGCCTGCAGGTGGCTGGCCCGACCGGTGAGGTAAGCCCGCAGCACGAAGGCCCAGGCGTGGCGCACGTAGCCTTGCTTCTCCAGGGTCGCGCCGATGCTGAGCGCGCCCTGCCCGGCCTCGATCTGCACCACCGCGGACTTGGCCGGGCCCTCCAGGGTCACGGGCTGCCAAGCCAGCAGCAGGCCGACGGCCGCGGCCGCCAGCACCACGACCGCCACGACCAGACCGATGATCAGCTTGCGTCGCCCGATTTTCTTCTGCAATGGACTTCTCTTAGCGCTCATGGGCATCCAGGTAGCTCTGTAGAATAACCGCCGCGGCGGCCGCGTCGGTGCGTCCCCGGCGCTCCCGGGAGGAGACGCCGGCCAGGTGGAGGGCCTTGTCCACCTGGGCGGTGGAGAGCCGCTCGTCCCAGGTAACGACCTCCACGCCAACGGTGGTTTCTAGGGCGGAGATGAACTTGTCCATCTGCTCGGCGGCCGGGCCGCGCTCGCCACTGAGCATCAGCGGCAGGCCGACGACAATCTGCTCAACGCCGCGCTCGGTGACGATCCGGGCCACCCGGCGCAGGTCCTCGCCCCGGTCGTCGCGCTGGATGATCTCCAGCGGCAAGGCCATCCCCCCGGTGGCGTCGCTAATCGCGACCCCCAGGCGCGCCGTGCCGGGATCGAGTCCGAGTATTCTCATGGTTGGAGTAAGGTCATTTTCATGGTACATGTATCGGCAAAGCCGCAAACGAGGCCTGCAACGCGGCGCCTCTCGGTGATTGTCTGTAGGTGCGTCGGTTAGGACTGGCCGGGCCACTCGCGGTCCAGAATCGCGTAGTGCGCCAGATCGTACCACACGCCATCCTTCTGGAAAGCCTCCCGCAGGTTGCCCTCCAGTTGCATGCCCAGCTTCTGCATGACTCGCCCGGAGGCGAGGTTGGGGCCGAAGTGGCACGCCTCAATGCGGTGCAGGCCGAGTTCACGAAAGCCGAAGCCAACCATCGCCGCGGCGGCCTCGGTGGCGTAGCCGTGGCCCCAGGAGTCGCGGTGGTAGCAGTAACCCAGCGAACCCTGTTGCGCCTCGCCGCGCCGGTACAGCCCGCACGCCCCGAGGAGCCGCCCGCCGTCGCGAAGGGTCACCGCCCAGTCATAGTAGGTCCGCGGCTCGGCCTGAGCGTTGGCGATCACCGCCTGCAGGAAGCCTCGCGTGCCCGCCTCGTCATTCGGCCCCCAGGTCATGTAGCGACAGACCTCCGGGTCGCAAGCATAGGCGTGCACCGCCGCGAAGTCGTCCCCGTGGAAGGGGCGGAGCAGGAGCCGGTCGGTTGTGAGGGTGAGGTCAGGCATGGTTTTGTTAAGAGACGATAGGCAAAGGTCTGCTCCCTCCCCTATTTAGGGGAGGGCGGAGGCTGCGCAAGCAGACTCCGGGGAGGGGTCCGCCGTTGGGCGGCCGCTAACGGCGGACCCACCCCCAGGAGTTTGCTGCGCAAACTCCACCCCTCCCTAAATAGGGAGGGGATTCGGAAACGGCGAACGGCCGGCGGGGGACGTAGCCCCCGCCCTACAACTACCCCGCCAGGAAGCGCTTCGCCGCTTGCAGGCCCACTGCTACTAGATCGGCTTGGCCGCCGCCTTGGGCGAACTGGGGCTTGCCGCCGCCGCCGCCGCCTGCGGCTTTGCAGGCTTCGCGGATCAGGTCGCCGGCTTTGACGCCCTGCTTGACCAGCGCGTCGGGCACTTTGCAGACGAAGAAGGCGCTGTCGTTCTCGGTCCCGGCCAGCAGCACTACGGACTCGCCCGCAGCGGCGGCGACCTGATCGGCCAACGCGCCCAGCGTCTCCTTGTCGGTGTCCGGCAGATGGCGGGAAATCAGCGGCGTCGCGCCTACCGTCTCCACGCCGCCGAGTATCTCCTCTAGGTTAACGCTTGCCGAGGCCCGGCGGGCCTCCTGGACGCGCTTTTCTAGGTCGCGAATCTGGCGGCGGAGGCCGCCGACGCGCTCGACAATCTCCTCGCGGCTGCACTTTAACTCGTGGCCGACCTCGCGCAGGACCGCCGTCTCGCCGCGCCACTCGTCCAGGGCCGCGAGGCCGGTGACGATCTCAATGCGGCGGACGCCGGCGGCGACGCTGGTCTCCGACAGCAGGCGCATGACGCCGATGTCCCCGGTGCGGGAGACGTGAGTGCCGCCGCACAGCTCGGCGCTGACCTCCCCGGCGCGGACGACGCGGACCTCCTCGCCGTAGGTCTCGCCGAACAGGGCCATCGCGCCCTCCGCCTTGGCGTCGGCCAGAGTCTTGACGTCGCAGGTGACCTCGTAGTTGGCCACGATCCACTCGTTGACGCGGCGCTCCACCTGGCTGAGCACGGCCTCGGAGACCTGCTCATGGTGAGTGAAGTCGAAGCGGGCACGGTCGGGGCCGACCCAGGAGCCGGCCTGCGCCACGTGCTCGCCCAGCGCCTCGCGCAGGGCCGCCTGCAGCAGATGCACGGCGGTATGGTGGCGGCGAATGGCGCTGCGCCGCTCGTGGTCCACGGTGGCCGTGACCGTCTCGCCGACGCGGAGCGTGCCGGCGGTGACGCGGCCGTGATGCAGGAAAGAGGCCCCCTCTACGGTGACCTCGGTGACCACAACCTGCGCGGAGTCGGTGGTCAGCACGCCGTGATCGGCGACCTGGCCGCCCTTTTCGGCGTAGAAGGGGGTGCGGTCCAGGGCGACGGCGACCTGCTCGCCAGCCGCGACTTGCGCCACCGGCTCGCCCCCGACCAAGAGCGCGGTTACGGCGCTCTCGGCGGTCTCGTGGTAGTAGCCGACGAACTCGCTGGGCGGCAACTCGGCGGCGCGGGTGTGCGCCTGCAGGCCGATGACCTTGCCGCGCGAGCGCCGGCGCTGCTCCTGCATGGCGGCCTCAAAGCCGTCCTCGTCCACCTTCAGACCCTTCTCGGCGGCCAGTTCGCGGGTGACATCCAGGGGGAAACCGTAGGTGTCGTAGAGCTTGAAAGCCAGCTCGCCGGAGAGGGTGTCCTCGCGGCGGACGGAGAGGTGCTCGACCATCTCCTCGAGCAGGGCCAGGCCCTGATCCAGGGTGTCGGCGAAGCGCTCCTCCTCGCGGCGCAGCAGATTCACCGCGTAGTCGGCGCGCGCGCCCAGCTCCGGGTACACGGCGCCCATGTTCTCGACCACGGCGGGCAGCGCCTGGTAGAGGAAGGGGCCGGTGGCGCCCAGATTGCGGCCAAAGCGGTAGGCGCGGCGGATGAAGCGCCGCAGGACGTAGCCGGGGCCCTCGTTGGACGGGGCCACGCCGTCGGCCATCAGGAAGGTGCTCGCCCGCAGGTGGTCGGTGATGACCCGGGCCGCGATGTCCAGGGTGGGGTCGCTGCCGTAGGCGTACACCGGCGAGAGGTTTTTGCCCTGGGTAGCGGCGGGCCCCACCGGCGAGACGCCGGTGCCACCGGAGACAGGTCCGGACACCGGCGAGACGCCGGTGCCACTGGGAGAACTGGTCGTCGCGATGGCCGCCAGGCAGGCGTCCATGATCCGGGCCAGCTCGGTGGTCTCCATGGTGTAGCGCTTGTTCTGGACGACCAGGGCGAGACGCTCCAGGCCCATGCCGGTGTCAATGCCGGGCGCGGGGAGCGGGGTCAGCCCGCCGTCGGGAGCCTCCGTGTACTGCTGGAAAACGAGGTTCCAGACCTCCAGGAAGCGGTCGCAGTGCGGGCAGCCCATCGCGCAGCCGCCCTCGCAGCCGAACTCGGGGCCGAGGTCCACGTGGATCTCGGTGCAGGGGCCGCAGGGGCCCTCCCACTGCAGCTTGGGCCACCAGTTGTCCTCGCGCCCGAAGCGGAGAATCCGCTCCCGGGGGATGCCGATGCGCTTGTGCCAGAGTTCCTCGGCCTCATCGTCGGTGGTGAAGACGGTGAACCACAGCGACTCGGTGGGCAGTTGCAGGACGTCGTGGAAGAACTCCCAGGCGAAATCAATGGCGCCTTCCTTGAAGTAGTCGCCGAAAGAGAAGTTGCCCAGCATCTCAAAGAAGGTGTGGTAGCGGTTGAAGACGCCCACGCCCTCCAGGTCGCCGGTGCGCGTGCACTTCTGGATGCTGGTCACGCGCGGGGCGGGGGGCTCCTCCAGGCCGCGGAAGGCGGCCATGTAGGGCTGCATCCCGGCGCTGGTGAAGAAGCTGGTGGGATCGTCGTGCAGGACCAGGGGCGCGCTGGGGCGCACGAGGTGGCCGCGCTCGGCGAAGAAATTCAGGAAGGTCTCGCGCAGTTCTTGGGTGGTCATGGCTTCGGTGATTCCTTAGGTTTAGTATCCGGCTCCGGGGCCGGGCGGGCCTTTTTCGCGGGGGCAGCCGGGGGCTCTTCGGGGGCCTCCGCGTCGTGCCGGGGCGCCGCGACTACCTCTTCCAGCTTGTGGCCGGCGGCGCGCACCGCACCCCAGGTTTTGTCGAGCAGAGCGTCAAAGTCCAGCGTGAGCGGCTGCTGCTCCGCCGGCACCTCCGGCACGGTGGCGACCACCGGCACCCAGTGGGACAGGATGATCTTGATCGTCGCCGCGATGGGCGTGGCCAGAATCATTCCCCAGAGGCCCAGCAGGGAGGCGCCGGCGAGCAGGGCCAGGACAATCACCAGCGGATGCAGGCCGATCTTGCGCCCCACGATCCGGGGCATGACCAGCGTGTCGAAGACCTGGTTCACCCCCAGAGGGACGGCCACGGCGATCAGCGTGGCGACCCAGACCGTGTCCGGCGCGGCGGTCAGATAAGTGAGCGTGCCGGCGGTCAGCACGACCACGGTCATCCCGACGTAGGGCACCAGATAGCCGACTCCCGCCAGCACCCCCAGGAGCAGGGCGTACTTGGCGCCGTACACCACGTCCACGACCTGCAGCAAGAGGGCGTTGGTCAGGGCGATACACAGGCACGTGAGCGTCATGCCCCGCAGATACTGGCCGAGCATGTAGCTGACCTGCCGGTCAATACTGCGCAGCTCATCCCGATCCCGCGCCGAGAACAGCGCCTGGAAGCGCCGCCGGAACGGGTCGATAATCAGCATGAAATAGAAGGCGATCAGCAGCGTGATAAAGGCCACGCCGATGGCGCCGACAGAACGCAGGATGGCGGCGCTGAGCCAGGAAAGGACCCCCGGGAGTTGCGCCTGGAACCAGGCCTGCGCCTGCTGCACCAGATTGTCGAGATAGGCCGCGATCTGGTCGCGGGGCATGAACCGCGCCAGGACGCTGTACAGACTGTCCTTATTGCTCTCCACCAGACTCTGCATCTGGCGGCTGTAGTCGGACCAGTTGGTGGCGATGGAGGACACCTGGCCCACCAACTGCGGGACGACCACAAAGCCCACCACGCCCAGGAGCAGCAGCACAACTACGCCCAAGAGGGCCAAGCCCTGCCCGCGCTTCCAGCCGCGCGCCTCCAGATTGCGCAAAACGGGGTCCAGGAGGTAGGCCACGGCAAAGCCGGTCAGGGCGATGACGATCACCGGGTAGAGCTTGACCAGCAGGAACCACCCGGCGATCCCGGCGAGGACCCCTAGAAAGACAGCGGAGAACAGCGCGCCCCAGCGGGGAGTGGCCATGGTCTAGTCCTCGTCGCGGCCCAGAATCTTGCGGAGCTTGCCGAGAGCCTGCTGCTGCAAACGCGAGACGTGCATCTGCGAGACGCCCAGCCGCCGGCCGACTTCCTGCTGCGATAGCTCCTGGAAGAAGCGCAGCACCAGCACCACGCGCTCGCGCGGCGGAAGCTGGCGCAGGGCGCGGGCCAGTTGGTCGTGCTCGGCCAGGTCGGTGAGGCGCTCGTCCTCTTCCCCGGCGCGATCCAGGTTGGAACGCCCGGTGCTCTCCTCGTCGGCGACGATAGCCTCCAGGCTGATGGAGTCGTACTGGCGGCCGACCTCCAGCGCCTCGACGAGGTCTTCCTCGGGGACGCTGAGCGCCCGGGCCACCTCGGCATACGTGGGGGGGCGGCCGCGTTCCAGCGCCAGCCGATCGCGCATCTCCCGGGCCTTGAGGCTCAGCTCCTGGATCCGGCGGGGGACGCGGATGCCCCAGGTATGGTCGCGGAAATAGCGCTGAATCTCGCCCCGGATGGTGGGCACCGCGAAGGTAGCGAACTTGGTGCCCCGCTCGGGGTCAAAGCGGTCGACGGCATGAATCAGCCCCAGCATCCCCACGGACATGATGTCCTCAAAGGGCTCGCCGGAGTCGTGGTAGTCCTTGGCCACGTGGCGCACCAGGCCCTCGTGCTGCGCGATGAAATGCGCGCGCAACGCCGGGTCGTTAGTGCTCCGCAGCTCGCGGAACAGATCAATTGTGGTGCGGTCCTCCCAGGGGGAGGACGTCTGTTTGTCAGGCATGATGCTTTTTGGTGATGGTAATCTTGGTGCCGCTGCCCGGAGCGCTCTCGACCTTGAAGCTGTCCGACAACTCCTTGACGAGGTACAAACCCAGACCGCCCTCGATGCCGGGCGCCGGGGGGGCGTGGGTGGGGATCTTGGCCGGGTCAAAGCCCGCGCCGGTGTCTTCCACCTCGACGGTCAGCTCGCCCGGGGCGGGCCGGTAGCGCAGGACGACCGAACCGGTCAGCTCTCCCCCATAGGCGTGGTCCATCACGTTGGTGATGGCCTCGGAGACCGCCACCTTCATATCATCCACATCGTCAATACTCAGCCCGGCCTGGGCCCCGATGCCACCCACGAGCAGCCGGGCCACGCTGAGATAGCGCGGGTGGCAAGGGATGGTCACCAGCACCTGATCCTCGTTAGGCTTGACCATGATCCTCCCCCCCTGCCCGGGCGCACTGGCTCTGCTGACGCTGGCGCGCCTGCTCCAGGGCAGCGCGGGCCTCCGCCTCGGCCTGCCGCACGTGGAGCAGCTCCCCGGTGCCGGAAATCTCGAAAACCCGCAGGACGTTGGGCCGGCGACAGATGACGGCCAGATCCCCGCCCAGCGAGTTCAGCTCATTGACGGAGCGGATCAACTCGCCGACGCCCACGCTGGCAATCAGATCCACGGCTTGCAGATCCACCAGGAGCCAGCGGGCCCCCTGGTGGATCTGCTCGTCCAAGATGGCGCGCAGGGCGGGGGCGGTGGCGGCGTCGAGTTCCCCGGCCACCTCGACCACCACGAGCCACTCTTCATTGCGAGCGCTGACCTTCATCGCTTTCCTCCCTTACCGGAGCCGCGGGTGTCGCTTCGGCCCGGCGCAAGTGACGCAAATACTCGGCGATCCGCTGCTCGCGCGGATTGCCTCCCGGCTGGAAAAACACTTCGCCCGCCACCGTCGGCGGCAGGTAGTCCTGAGCCACCCAGCCTCCGGGGTAGCTGTGCGGGTAGAGATAGGCGCGCGCCGACTGCTCGGGTCGCGGACCGCCGGCCAGATGCGGCGGCACGGCCTCGGCGCCGTGCGCCTGGATATAGGCGCGGGCGGCGTTAATCGCCTGCACCGACGAATTGCTCTTAGGGGCCGTGGCCAGGTGCAAGGTGGCCATAGCGAGCGGAATCTGCGCCTCGGGCAGACCTACGTATTCTACCGCATCGGCGGCGGCCACGGCAACCCTGAGCGCCGTGGGGTCGGCGAGCCCGACGTCCTCGGCGGCCTGGATGATCAGCCGCCGCGCGATAAACCGGGGTTCCTCGCCGGCTTCCAGCATTTTCGCCAGCCAGTAGATCGCCGCGTCGGGGTCCGACCCGCGCAGGGACTTGATGAAGGCGGAAATCGTGTCGTAATGCTCGGTGGAGGCCCGGTCGTAGTGCAGCACCGGCTGCTGCAGGGCTTCCTCCAGCGCGGGCAGGGTGAGACTGATCACGCCCTGCTCGTCAGGCGGGACGGTCTGCGCCGCCAACTCCAGCACGTTGAGCGCCGTCCGCGCGTCGCCGGCGGCCCGGTTGACCAAGTGCTCCAGCGCCTCCGGGGTCACGGTGATGGGGCGGCGGCCCAGGCCATGCTCGCGATCGGCGAGCGCCCGCTGGACCAACTGGGCCAAGTGCTCGGGCTCCAGGGGGTGCAGCGTGAATAGCCGGCTGCGCGAGAGCAGAGGGCCGACCACGCTGAAGTAGGGGTTCTCGGTGGTGGTGCCGATCAGGACGAAGGTGCCCTGCTCGACGTGCGGCAGCAGGGCATCCTGCTGGCCCTTGTTGAGGCGATGAATCTCGTCAATCAGCAGAACGGTGCCCTGCTGATTGAGCCGGCGGCGCTCTTCGGCCTCCCGGGCTACCCGGCGGATGTCGGCGACCCCGGCGGTGACGGCCGAGAGCATCTCAAAGCGGCTGCGGGTGTCCCGAGCCAGCGCCATCGCCAGCGTGGTCTTGCCGCTGCCCGCCGGGCCATAGAGGATCATGCTGGGCAGGCGGTCGGCCTCCAGGGACTTGCGCAGGACGGAACCGGGGGCGAGCAGATGGTCCTGACCGAGGATATCATCGAGCGAGCGGGGACGCATGCGCGCCGCCAGCGGGAGGTGGTCGGTGTCGGCGGATTGGCTGAACAGGTCGCTGGCGGTCATAGGGTAGGCCGGAAAACCGCGGGTGGGACCCACCGCGTCCCCTTCTGGAGACGAGAGGGCCCCACGGAACCGTGTCTCCTCAAGTCCGCGAACCCAGTGTCAAAGTGGGTGCTCTCCTGGGTGTAGCTGGTCCTCGGGACGAACCCGCGACCGCGCCTACCGCAGAGCCCGAGCTCCCTCTTTCTGGGTGTTGGCTCGGGACTTTTTTGGAAATCACGAGCAGCGCAGGGCGTCTCTCGCGGGTGAATTATACACCAGCGGGGGGAATATACCAAGGACGAGGGGCGGGGAAGCGGGCCGGCGCGGCGTCGGGCCTCACCCCCGGCCCCTCTCCGTGGCGCTCGCCGACGAGCGCCCTCAGGAGAGGGGGGAACGGCGGGGAGATAACGCCAGGTCTTAGCGGCAGAGCCTCCGAAAGGCCCCTCCCATTATGGGAGGGGTGCCCGAGGTACGCCGAGGGCGGGGTGGGCCGGTGAACGGCCGGGCCGGCCTCGCTGCGCTCGTGCGGCCCCTCCGGGAGAAACGGCAAACGGCCCGCCCCCGCCTCCCTCACCCCACCGCGGAGGCCGAGCCTTCCGGGGCCGACTCCAGCCCGGCGATCAGCACAAAGCGGCTGCCCTGTCCGGGGGCGCTGTGCATCTCCAGGCGACCGCCCAGCACCTCCATGCGGCCCCGCAGATGGCGCAGGCCGAAGCCGCCGACCGTCGTCTTCCCGACCGGCGGGTGACTTGCCTCGAAGCCGATGCCGGCGTCCGTGACTATGACTTGCACCAGGCGCTCGTCCCGACGCTGCATCAGCACGGTGGCCTGATGCACCTGCGCGTGCTTGACCACGTTGAATAACAGCTCCCGCACCGCCTGGAAGAGCAAGCTGCGCACCTCGGGATCGAGCGGCTCGGCCTCCGGATCGGCCTCCACGCGAACGGTCAGCTCGTAACGGGTGTACATGTGGTCGGCGAGCCACTGCAGGGCCGGGGCCAGGCCGGCATCGTGCAGAATCGGCGGGCTCAGCTCCACGCTGAGCGAGCGCGTGGTCTGCAGCGACTCGGCCAGCAGGTCCTCGGCTTGCTGTAGGGCCTGTCGGTCGGCAGTGTCCTCCAGGCTGGCGCGCGCCATGCCCACATAAAGGCGGGCGGCGGCCAAGAGTTGCTGGAGATGATCGTGCAGGATCACCGCCAGGCGCCGGCGCTCGTGCTGCTCGGCCTCGGTGAGCTGGCGGGCCAGCACCTGCAACTGCCGCGTCCGCTGCTCGGCGACCGCCGTGCGTTCGGTCACGCGCTGCTCCAGGGTCTCGTTCAGCGTGCGCAACTCCCGTTCCGCCTGCTTGCGGGCGCTGACATCGCGCATGACCACCTGGGTGGCGGGCTCGCCCTGGAAGGTAGTGCGGCCGGCGGCGCTCTCCACTTCCACGGAGCTGCCATCGAAGCGGAGCAGCCGGACGTCGGCCAGGGGGGTGCGCTCGGCCCCGACCTCCAGAGCCGCCATGCGACTGGCGACCAATTCCTGAAACTCGGGGTGGATGCAGTCCAGGACCCGCCGGCCGATCACCTCTTCCGGGCGCGCCGCGCCGAACAGGCGGGCCGCCGCCGGGTTGGCGTAGACGTAACAGCCCTCCCGATGGACCACGATGGCGTCGGGAGACACCTCGACTAGCGAGCGGTAGCGCTCTTCGCTCTCGCGCAAAGCCTCCTCCCGCTGAGCCAAGTCGCGGAGGAGCAAATCGTAGGGGCGAGTCAGGCCGACGACGATGATGGCGCGGTAGATCAGGTAGAAAGCGACGATCTTGAAATAATGCCCCGCCATGTTCTGGAACCCAAAGGGGTCGCGATAATGGGCGAAGATCATCTCGGCCGCGATGGTTACGGCCATCGAGCCCAGGACGGGGTACAGAACCGCGCGGCTGAAGCTACGGCGTTTCCGCCAGAGCAGCACGATCGCCGCCACCAGAATCCAGCAGATCGCGTGTTCGGCGCCGGTCTTAAAAGGCGTAACCACCCCGGCGGCGTTGTCGTAACAGGTCGGGAAGCTTCCCCAGGAGAAGATCGAGAGCAGCACCACGGCGGTCGCCGCGAGGAAGCCGCCGAAAGCCAGGCGCGGGTGGAGGCGACGCGTCACGAAGACGGGGGCGAGGAGCATGGTGAGGGCCTCCAGCCCGCGGGCCGCTATCCAGAGCTGGGTGGGGGTGTTGGTGGTATAGCCGGGCAAGATGTCCATGCCTCGGAAGACCAGGGTATGGACCAGATCGAGGCTCCCGATGAAGAGATAGGAGATGCCTACCCAGAGCAGGTAGTCGTTCTCCACATAGCGCCGGGAGTTCCAGGCCAGCATGAAGATGCCGCCGGCCACGATGATGCTGAACAGCTCGGCGAGGGTATGAAACAGGAGGAAGGAGTGCTGCCGGGCCACCGCGAGGCCCACGCCCACAGCCAGCAGCAGCGCCAGAGTGGCCAGGACCCGGCCTGGTCCGGAAGCGACACGTGCGGCCCGTTCGGGAGACGAAACTGAAGCCACGGGAGGCCTCCGCTTACTCTCGAAACTGCACTCGTCGGATGAGGTTGGTGGTGGAGAAGTTCTCGACCTGGGGCAGAATGTGAATCTCGCAGCCCGCCGACTCCAGGACGTGCCGCTCCTCCTGGTTGAGCGTCTCCAGGGTGTAGTCGCCGCCCTTGACGTAGACATCCGGGGCCAGCAACTGCATGATCTCCAGCGGCGACACCTCGTCAAAAACGGTGACTACGTCTACGCACTCGAGCGCGGACAGCGCCAGGGCACGCTGCATCTCCTCGTAGACCGGCCGGCCCGGGCCCTTGAGTTTCCGGACGCTGCGGTCGCTGTTGATCGCGACGATCAGCGCGTCACCGAGGTCGCGGGCCTGCTGCAAGTGCACGATGTGGCCGGGATGCAGCAGGTCGAAGCAGCCGTTGGTCATGACCACCCGCCGCTGATCCTCACGCATCTGCGCGACCGCCGCCACCGCCTCTTCCAGGGTGTGAAGCTTGCACAAAACGGGCATGACCGGCTACTCCTCGGCTTCGGCTTCGGCTTCGGCTTCGGCCGCGGGCGGGGCCACTAGCGGGCTGATGACCAGTTGCCGCTGCTCGCCTTCGCCCTCGGAGTAGGTCTCTACGTCCGGGCGGTCCTTGAGCGTCATGTGGACGATACGGCGCTCGTAGGCACTGAGGCTAAGCACGGCCTCTTCGCCGTTGGCCACGGCCTCGTCGGCCATCTCGATAGCCATCTGACGCAGCTTCTCTTCCTGGCGCTCGCGGTAGTCGCCCACATCGAGGGTGACGCGGTAGCCGCCATGCTCGCCCTGGTTGGCGCCGATGCCCACCAGGAACTGCAGGGCGTCGAGTGTCTCGCCGTGGCGGCCAATCAGCAGGGCCTCGGACTCGGGGCTGGCGATGTGAATGCGGATGCCCTCCCGCGAGGAGGAGTCGATGGTGATCTCGGCGTTGACGCCCATCAACTCGAGGATGTGGCCGGCGACCATGCCGGCGCGGTCGGCGACTTCCTCAGCGGTGGGCGGGACGCCCGCGTCAGCGGCCTCGGCCTCCGGTGCGGCGGGGGCGGCAACAGCCTCGGCGGCCTCCGGCGGAGAGCCGGCGATCCAGGCGCGGAGGGTGTACTGGCCGGAGCCGAGCACGCCCAGGAGCTTCTTGGGCTCGGAGGTCACTTCGTACTCGACTTCCGCCACCTCCACTCCCAGTTGCTCAGCGGCGAGACTCTGCGCCTCTTCCAGGGTTTTGGCGGTAACTTCCACGCTAGCGTTGCTCATATTGGATCACTACACTCTCCTGACCGCGGGTCGCGGAGAGTGTCCTCTCATAAAGGCCCGAAGGCCTTGGGTGTGCGAAAGACGTGTTAACTGCCGGGACGAGTACGGTTCCAGCGCTTCTTCTTGCGTTTCTTGTCCGCGTCGGCTTTGTTGGTCAGCTTGCCTTCCGCGGCCGCTTTGCGCTCTTCATAGCTGGACGAGTCGCTGCCGGCGCCGTCCTCGGGCTTGCTGAGCGAGCCGGTCAAGCGCGAGAGCCAACTGCCCTGGCCCGAGCCCTTGGTGGGCATGACGTCCAGCGGCGTGGCGGTGTGATTGTACCACAAGGTCTGGCCGAGGTAGGCCACATTGGTGCCCAGCCAGTACAGCATAAAGGCGGCCGGGAAGCTCTGGAACAGGAAGAAGAACATCACCGGCATCATGTAGGTCATCATCTGCTGCTGCTGCTTCTGCTGCGGGTCCATGGCCGCGCTGGGATTCTGCTGCTGCGTGACCTTGCCAAAAGCTACCTGGCTGACCGTGTAGATGATGAGCAGGGCGATGTCGGGCTGGGCCAGGCTGTGCACCCACAGGAAGCTCTGCCCGCCCAGATTGGGCATGTAGGCGCGCACGCCCATGTATACGAAGTAGAGCAGCGGCATCTGCACCACCATGGGCAAACAGCCGCCCAAGGGGTTGACGCCGTGTTCCTGGCAAAGCTTCCAGAATTCCTCCTGGAACTTCTGCTTGTCGCCCTTGTGCTTCTCCTGCAGCGACTTCATCATCGGCTGCAGGCGCTGCATGTCGCGAGCCGAGGCGAGTTGCTTTTTGGTCAGCGGGTAGACCAGCACGCGGGTGGCGACGGCCAGGAGCAGCAGGCCCCAGGCCGCGCTGCCGCCGCAGAGCATGACGAAGGAATCAACCAGCTTGTACCAGAAGCCGTCCTGCACGAGCAGCTTGAGCGGACCGGCAATGGCGTCGCCTACCGCGAGCCGTTTCCAGTCGCCCCCGTCGGGGGAGCGCTCCCAGGTGAAGTACAACGGCTGGCCGTTTACCTGCTTGTTGTACGCGGTCCAGGCGGCGTTGTACAGGCCCACGGCGACTTTGGCATTGTTGAGTTTCTGGGGGTCGGCGGCGATATGCCCCGCCTCGGTGCCGGCGAAGGGGGAGAAGTCGTATACGGTGGGGCCCGGGGCCATAGCCGCTCGGTAGTAGTCCACCGCGGCCTGGTAAGCGCCAGCCGTCTTCTGCTCGCCGAGTACCTCGTAGATGCGGCCCAAGCGCAGGGCAACCAGCGCCGGCGCCGGCGTCAGCTTGGCGACGGTCACCGTGACCTTGCCATTGGCCTCGACCTGTGCCAAGCCCTCGGCTCGCACCGGCAGCCAGTCGAGCTTGGCGGGGAGGCCTTCTTTGGCCATGGCGGCGCCCAGGGAGAGGCGACAGCTAACCTGCCCGGCTACATCACTGGCCAAAATCCCGGTACTGGGGTCCTTGCCGAGTTGCAGCAGGCCCTGCACAGCGATGAGCTTGCCGTTCATCTGCTGGAGAGCCTGCGGCTTCTGCCCGGCGTCAGCCAGCGTGGAGAGGTTGATCAGCGGAGCCTTGGAGCCGCCGCCGCCGACCAAGCCCTTGAGCTTGTCCATGATCCCGCCGGCCTGGGGCTGGGAGGCCTGCACCCAGACCATCATATCCTGGAGGGTCTTCACCTGATCGTTGAGGGAGGGCTGGTCCTGGATGGTGAGTTCCAGAGGGAGGCCCTGCTGCCCCGGCAGAGGAGCCGCGCTCACGGTCAGCGCGCCGGCTGCCAGCACCAACAGGGATAGGACCAAGGGCAAAGAGCGTAGTCTCAAGTTAACTATCCTCAGCTTCCTAGATAGGCGTCCCGCGGCCTGGCGGCTCCGGGGAGCCCTCCGCGCGAGCGGGCGGCACCGGGTCGTAGCCCCCGGGGTGAAAGGGATGGCAGCGGGCCAAGCGCCGGAGCGCCAGCCAGCCACCGCGCCAGAATCCGTGGCCCCGGAGGGCTTCAAGGGCGTACTGGGAGCAGGAGGGGGTAAAGCGGCAGCAATCGGGCAAGAGCCGCGAGAGCGTCCGCTGGTAGAGGCGAATCAGGGCTGCGACGCCGGCCACAGCCAGGCTGGGCCGCCTCATTCTCCCACCAAACCTGCCCGTCGCACCGCCCGGTCTACTTGCTCACGCAACTCCGCAAAGCTGGCGTCGGCGGCTCCGGGATGGGCGATGAAAGCCAGATCGCAGCCGGCGGGACGGATCCAGGGGACCGCGTCCAACAGGTTGCGCAGGCGCCGCTTGACGAGGTTGCGCACCACCGCCCCGCCGACCTTGCGGCTGGCGATGGTGGCGGCCCGCAGGGGCTCGTCGGGCGCGGCGGGACGCCACACCAAAGTCAGAAAACGCCCGCGCACCCGGCTCCCCTCACGGTAGAGTCGGTCGAAATCGCGTTGTTTTCGCAAGGGGCGCCACACGCGCACGGGCGGTCAGGCCTCCAGTGCAGACAACCTAGAGGGACAGGCTGCGGCGGCCCTGGCGGCGGCGCTTGTTGACAATCCGGCGGCCGGACTTAGTCGCCATGCGGGCGCGGAAGCCGTGCTTGCGCAGGCGAGACTTGCGTTTGGGCTGGTAGGTACCTTTCTTCACTGCTATCACCGATCAGCTTGCGCAGGCACTGCTCCGATAGCAGGCGCCCCGCAGAGTTTAGGGTCCGCGAACAGGCAAGACATATACGCCGCAGGTACGCCAAGCCCCGCGCGGGCAGCCCGGCCCCTCCGGCAGTTGGGTTAGTATAGCACAAAGGCCCGGAAGAAAGCAACGGCAGGGCCACCGAGGCCCTGCCGCAAGCGGTACGGTCGTAAAAAGTAAGACTCGCGCCGGCCTACCCCAGCGGGGTGCTCACGCGAGTCACTGAGACTTGAATGGTGGACCTGATCTTCGCCGCGAGCCCGGCCCAAGCCGCGGCCGTGGCAACCACCATAATCGCCAGCAGTAGAGCGTACTCCACTGTGGCTACTCCCTCTTCATCGCCAAGGAACCGACGAAAATGCGTCAACATCCGAATCACGCTCCTCAAAACCCTACCCCACCGCCGAGCGACCCGGATGAAACTAGAAGGGGAGCGCGAATGGGGGGAAACGCGCTACCCCTTCTGTTGGACGACAGATTACACCGCAAGTTCGCCTACTACAACAGAGTTGACGCACACTGTCGCGATACTTGCGGAATACTTGAGCAGAATTGCGGACGTCCCGGCGACGCCCCGGGAAATCGCGAGCACGTTGACCAAAGCGCGGACGGGGACTACCATGGTGGGAGAATGACCAAGGAACAGAAGCCGACGCGAGGGGAGCAACTGCGGGCCGCCGCGAAGCGGGTGCGGGAGGAGTTGGCGGTCTACCAGCGAGTGCTGGCGGATCGCCGCACGCCGTGGCTGGCGCGCGGCGTGCTGGGCCTGGCGCTGGCCTATCTCCTGTCGCCGGTGGACCTCATCCCGGATTTCATCCCGGTGCTGGGGGCGCTGGACGACCTGGTGATCGTGCCGGGCCTGGTCTACCTGGCGCTGCGGATGATCCCCCCGGAGGTCGTGGCCGAGGCGCGCGCGCAGGTCAGGAGCGACCCGCCGCCGGAGTCAGAGCCGGACTCCCCGCCTCCTGCCAAGCCGTGAGCCACAGGCTGGCGAGCAGACTGCCGGCTTTGGCTAGCTGCGTACGGGTGAGCTGGGCCAACTCCGGCGCCCACTGCTGATACCGATCCGGGCCCTGCGCCGCCCCCACGATCGCATAAAGCGGGTCCACCAACTTATGCGACTCGAAGATCGTGGCGACCGCGGCGGCGCAGGGGTCCGCCACCGGCTGCGGCGCCGTCGCCAGGGCCAGCGAGGACTGCTGAAACTCGAGGTTCGCGCCCCCCAGGAAGCCGGTCTCGTAGTCGGAGTGAATCCCCTGCAGGTACTTGCGGCCGCCCACCCGCTGCCCCGCGCGGCCGTCGAAATCCACCGTGACATGCAGCGGCTGGGTGGCGTCGCCGACGTAGTGGGCCAGCGCTCCCGCGTAGAGCGCGATATTGCGCGGATCGTCCCGGAACGCGTTGACCAGCCCCTGGTACATCTCCACGATCCGCCAGGGCAGGAAGCCGGACTGGTTGTAGGCCAGACCACGCGTGGTGAAGAGCCGGGCCGCCTCCTCCCGGTACCGGGGCAGGTCCGCGGGATTGAGCTGCGGCGTGACGGCCTCCAGGTCGAGGTAGTGATTGGGCCCCTCCAGGATCCCCACGGTCCCGTCCTTCCACTGCAGGTCAGGCGCCAGAGCATCCTCCACGATCTCCCGCGCGTTCAGGTCCACATAGGTCTGCAAGGGCCCGGCCGGCAGCAGGGCCACCGCGTTTTCCGTGATCCAGGTGTGCCCCTTGACTCCCCAGGCCAATCCCGGGCGAGCCGACAGGACGAGAGTCAGCAGCAGAGCGAAAGTAACCCAACGTTTCATGACGAGATCACTCCTCCTCAGATAGTGGTCACCACTCCGTCAGCGGCTCGGGGGCCAGAGGGTCAACGCGCAGCCGCCAGGTCCGCCCCGGCCAGCTCCACGTCACCTGCCAGGCCTGCTCCTCGGGGTCGCGGGGGACGGCCAGCGGCGCCCGGTCCGGGGCCAGCAGCGGCGGCTCGCCGAGACCGTCCAGGCTGAGGCCCCAGAGGGTCACCACCGCCCGGCGCTCGGCCAGGGCGGCTCCCGCGTAGGTCAGGTCCCAGTCCCAGCGGTCCTCGGCGCGGTGCAGCGCAATTTCCGGCGCTCCCCCCAGCGGCAGGCAGGCCACCGCCACGGTCCGCTCCGGGTAGGCCAGGGTAAGCTGCCGCCCCGGACCGGTCGCGCTCTCCACGGGCTCCGCGTGGCCCTCCAGCAGCCGGAAGCGGTCGCAGACGCGGTCCCAGTCGCTCTGGATGGCGGGCAGGAGGCGCAGGGCCACGAGATTGCCGCCGTGCTGAATCGTCCAGGTGCGCCCAAAGACCGGCGGCTGGATTCCGGTGGCCAGGGCGGCGTTGCCGTAGCTGGTGTGGAAGCTGCCGGTCGCCGGGTGCGCGCCGACGCGGTCCCCGGCCTGGACCTCCCACTGCAGGAAGCCCCAGTCGCCCTCCGGTCGCCACAGGCACACGGGGAAGGACTGCCAGGCCAGCCCCCAGGTGTCGTGCTCGGCCACCGGCATCAGGGGGAAGCGGGTGACGCTGCCCAGGCGAATATCCGGCCGGCACTGGGCCACCGCGCGGGTGTCGTCAAAGCAGGGTATGGTGATCTCCACCGAGGCCGCCGCGCGCGGGCCGACCAGCTCGTGCCAGCCGTGGGCCGCGAAGAGGTGCTCCAGTTCCGGAGCCTCACCCGTCGCCAGGGGCCGGACGCGGTCGCGGTAGTTGCTGTGGGTAGGGCTGGCGGAGAAGGCGTAGGAGCGCAGAGCCGGCACCCGGGGACCGGCGGCGAAAGCGTCCTCAATCGCCAGCAACTCGGCGAGCAGGGAGCGGTAGGTCTCCCGCACCGCCGCCGGGAGCCGCTGGGCGAAGAGCAGCAGGAGCGACAGCTCGCGCAGGCAGACGGTCCCGTAACCGTCGCTCAGATGCTCGCCCCAACCCCAGCCGGTTTCCTGCCAGTAACGCGCCGCGTCGAGCATCGCTGCCGCTAACGCGCCGCCCTCGTCCTCGCCGCCGGTTATCTCCAGCAGCAGCCAGGCGCAGACCAGGTCGCCGAGGTACTTGTTGGGGTAGAACATGCTGGCCTCGGCCACCGCGGCGGTGAACCAGACCCGCGCCTCGGCGAACATGGCATCCACCAGCCGGCCGCTCGGCTCGTCCAGGGCCTCGCGGTAGCCGAGGTGCAGGGCGAGCAGGTTGAGGATGGTGAAAAAGGCGGCGTTGGTGTCCTGCGGCGCGGTCTCCTCCCAGTACCAGCGGAAGCAGCCGCGGTGCGGGCCAGGAGCGGTGACCTGCAGCGCCCGCAAGGCGGCCAGCACCCGGCCGACCTCGAGCTGGTCGAGCTGCCCCAACTGCGCGGCCTGCACCAGGCGCAGCGAGGACTCGCGGCCGGTATGCAGGCGCGTCCGGCCGCGCACGGCAACGGTATGACCGGGGCCTTCCTCCCACCACAGACCCACCTCGGGGTCCCAGCCTTCCGTCCAGTTAGGGGTCCAGCGCGGGTCACTCATCAGAGCACTTCCTGGGGCTAGTCTTCGTGCGCAAGGCCCGGCTCAGGGCCAGGCCGCAGGCCGCCACCGCCGCGAGCAGCAGCGCCATACCGGGCAGCACCAGCCGCAGGGGGAGGTTCATTCGCCAGGCGTAGAACCACCAGAAGTCCAGGCTGTGCCGCAGGTGCGCCTTGTAGTCCGCGGAGACAAAGCCCCCGCCGCTCGCCGGTTGCAGGGGGGTGGTTTCCACCTCGGCCAGCACCCGGAGCTGGCCCGCCGGGGGAAAGTAGCGCCACTGGTAGATCACGGCCTGCGAAGAACCGGTTTCGGCCATGACCTCGCCCATCCAGGTGGGATAGGGCGCCACCACCGCCAGCACCTGAATGAGCCCCCCCACCGCGACGAGGAGGGCGAGCCCGACTCGGCCGGGGCGGCTGCGCCGCAATCGCTCGATTCCCCAGGGAGCAGGGAGCATGACGACGGCCAGACCCGGTAGTAAATAGCGCGGCCCCCAGGAGAACACATCCGGTCCGGCGGCCGCGTGGTACAGCAGGTAGGCCGCGAAGATGAGCACCGCGGTCCACATCTCCGCCGGGTGGCGGCGGACGGCGGCGCGCCAACCGATCAGGGACAGCAAAATCAGGGGGCAGTAGGTAAGGGCGCCCCGGCCCGGGCCGATCAGGTACGCGTAAAGCTGCGGAAGGTAGAAACCGGGGCTGAAGTTGGGGGCATAGTCCCGCCGGAGAAAGCCGGGGTTCAGGTACGAGCCGCTGCGGGCATGGTTATAGACCAACATGACGGCCACCCAGGGGAGCAGCCCCAGCAGGAACCAGCCGGCCTCTCGCCAGAGCGGCGCGCGGAAGCCTACTTGCTCCGGGGTCGGACGCAGGCGGCGGTGCAGCACGTAGGCCAGCAGGAAGGGCGCCGCCAGCAGGATACTGGGCTTGGTGGCCGCGCCCCACCCCAGGGCGCAGCCGGCCGCCACTAGCCACAGGCCGTGCGGCCGGCGCCAGGCGTAGACGACCAGACAGAGAAAACAGACGAGCAGGCACAGGGCGAGGAAGGGCTCGTAGAAGCCGGCCTTGCTGTACGGCCAGGCGGCGCTGCCCAGGCCATAGAGCAGGGCGGTGGCGGCCGCGAGCCGCGGCCGGCCGGTGAGCAGTCCGAGCAGGGCGCACAGGACCGTCGCCGTGGCCGCGGTCTGGAGCGCCAGGGAGAGGTTGATCACCGCGCGCGGGAGCATATTGACCAGCGAACTGGGCAGGCCCGCCCGCCGTGCCAAGGAGCCGCCGGCTTTCCCGAGCAGATACGCGGGGATCTGGAAGATCGGGTAGCCAAGGCCGAAAACGGGGTACAAACGGCCGTCCGACCCGGGAGCGGCATGGACCGCATCCAAGGCGGCCGGCACCAGGGCGCCCTCGGTCGGCAGCGCCACCGTGCCGTTCTCCACGAGGCTCTGCGTGGTCAGGTAGTACGTCTCAGCATCCTGCAGGTCGCTGAACCCCTTGCCGGTGAAGAGGTAGACGGCCGCCAGTAGGCAGAACGAGAGCCCCAGGACCCGCCAGGGGTTTCGGCTCACTTGACAGTCTCCGTCGGCTTCGCGAGCCATGACGATTCTTCTCCTATACCAGTCGGGGAGAGGTTCGGACGCAGACACCGACGCCCGCCCCACAAGAACGCGCGGTCAGCGTAGGGGCGGAAGTTGCGGGTCTGCGGGGCGGACGTCTGCGTCCGCCACAATCTCCGCCCGCGCCGGCCACAAACAAGTATTTTGATGCCATTTCAGCGGCAGCCGCGGGCGGAGATTCGGCGGAGACGCCGAACTTCCGCCCCTACGAGAAACGGCGGCAGCCTAGTAGTAGCCTGCCTCTTCCACCAGCCGAGTCACCAGACGGACCAGCTCCAGGTTGCCGTTGGGCGGCACCTGGTCGGCTACGCCGAACATGAAGGTGCCGCTGTCTTTGTGCAGGCGAATAATCTCCCGGACGTGGCGCTCGATCATCTCGGGGGTGAAGGGCGGGGCAAACATGGCCCCGGGCAGGCCGCCCAGGATCAGAATGTCCGGGCCGACCAGATCGCGAATCTCGTCCATGCCGACATCACCCACCGGCTTGGGCGTGACCGCGTCCAGGCAGTCCACGCCGATGCCGGGCAGCCGCTCCACCAGGCCGCGCAGGGTGCCGTCCACATGGCAGATGACCTTCTGCCCCGCCGCGTGGAAGGCGGCCAGCTTCTCCGTCAAGAAGTCGCGGTAGTAGCGCTCAAACAAGCCACCCGCGCCCTCCGCGGTCATGTTGTCGGTGAGCATCACGTAGCGGCAGGGGGACTCGGCGGTGATCCGCCACATCGGCTCCTGGGCCGCGGCGGAAACGGCCAGGGTCTCCTCCACCTCGGCCCGAGCGTCCGCGAGCAGATAGCTCAGTTGCACCACGCCGACCCAGTGCTTGTACAGATCGGCCATAGGCGAGGCCCCGACCGCGATGACCGGCAGGCCATGGGCGGCGAGGTCGCGGTCCATTTGCGCCACGGTCTCCGGGATAGGCGTGTAGCGGCGTTGGCTGACGATGAACCGGACGATAGCCAGATCGGCGGGCGTCTTGACCGGGTACTCGCGGTGGCCCCAGGAGTAGGACATGGGGCTGTACTCCGAGCGCTCGGTAAGCGTGCCGACCGGGGTCACCCAGCGGCGGACCAGCACACCGTCCTGCCGGGTGTCCTCCACGCTGACTTCCGGGCCCTCCTCCTGGGCAAAGGCGCAGCAGCCGGGCACGTACTCGCCCACGCCCAATTCCTGATGCATGCGGCTGCGGCCCGCGGTCCCGGCCCAGCGTTCCGGCAAGTCGCCGATGGTCTCGTGCGCGGCATGATAGTAGCCCAGATCGCCATACCAGACCATCCGGTCCGGCCGGCCCCCGGCGAATACCGTCTCGATGCGTTGTCGCTCGTTCATGGTTCCTGCTTTCGTTGAGGAGGGATAAACTTTGCCGTCAGTGGCACCGGCTGCCTGCCGTTGCCGTACTGTAGGGCGGGGGCTACGTCCCCCGCCGTCGCTGCCCTAGGTTAGCGCTAGCCGCGGCGGTGGAC
>DASXVN010000037.1:0-30188 GCA_036504235.1 Armatimonadota bacterium
CGCCCCTCCCTAAATAGGGAGGGGTGGGGGAAAAGGCGACAACAAAGACAACTAACTGAACTCCAAGTTCCGTGCCCTCCCCTATCTAGGGGAGGGCGGCGGCGTCTGCGTCGCCGGGGAGGGGTCCGCCGTTGCCGTCACTCCCCCCTCTCCCCCGCTATCGCGGGAGAGAGATAACGGCAACGTCTACGTCCTCCCCAGGAAGGAAACCCGCCCCCTCACCCGGAAGGTTAGCGTCGGAAGCTATCCCCACGCGATTCGCTGAGTAGAAAGGCCCCCCATGGAAGCAGCCGGACAAGCACCGGAGGCGGTGGCAGTTGCCGAGCAGGTCATTGATTTGTTGCTGGAAGGTCCGCTCCTGCCCGGGGCCGGCTCCTGGCCGCCCGATTCCGCTTTGGCTATAACTGAGGACCTGTACGGCGCCGAGGGGCTGCGGCAAACCGTGGATGGCGGCTTCCCCGTTGATGACTACCTGCTGGTCAGCATGGACGAGACCCTGCGGCTCTATCTGGTGGAGGGGGTGCTGCTGAGCGCCCTGTGCGGGCCCCGGCCCTTCACCGTGGCGCTGGAGCGCGAGGACCCCTGGTCCCCGGTCAACATTCTGGCCAGTGGCATGGCCCTGTGCAGCACTGTCTCGCACGTAGAATTCCTGGAGAGCCTGCCCCGCAACGCGGAGCCCACGCTCTTGCCCGGCGCCCTGGAGGCCTGCAGCCTCGCGGAGCAAAAGCTGGCGGCCGCCCTGGAGCCCCTGCCGGAAGGGTGGCGCTCGGTAGCCCTGGCGATCTCCGCCTGGCGCGAGATCGACCGCCGGGCCGGCGAGCGCCTGCGCCCCAGCGATCCCTCGCTGCTGGCGGCGGTCTGCTACCTCGCCGGGCCCTGGCGTCTGACCCCGCTGCTCACCGCCGCTCAGTGGCAGGAGCAGTTCGGCGTCGGCGCGGACGCTTTCCTGGCCGCCTGGCACTTCCTCGACGAGGTTCTGGACCTCACCGAGGAGATCTACCGCTACCTGCCGCGCCTCTCGCCGGCGGAACTGGCCCACGACCCCGAGGCCGAGGGCAGCCTCATGGAGCTGGTGCATGGTTTTCTGGAGTCGCTGGAGGACGAGCCGCCGGCCCCTCCCCCGCCCCCGGTCCCCCCGCCCCCCGATGACGGCTTGCTGCCGCTTTTCCCGGACCACAACTAAGGACGTGATCGCTATGCAGACCGATATTCGCGTGCAGGAAGTCGAGGCGAGCTTCTCGCCGGAGGAGTTCCGCACCCCGCTGAAATTCGGCACCGGGGTCGTGAGCGCCATCACCGGGCTGACCGTCCGGGCGCGCGTCGAGACGCGGGCCGGACAGGTGGCCGACGGCTGGGGGCATATCCTGCTCTCCGACCTGTGGTCCTACCCGGGCAACGTTCCCCATGAGCTGCGCGACCTGGCGATGCGCGACCTGGCGGAGACCTTCTGCAAGCTGCTGGCCGAGCAGACCGACTGGGCGCATCCGCTGGACCTGTACCTGCGGCTCAAGCCGGAGCTGTCGCGCCTGGCCGCCGAGGTAACCGCGCGCCGCTCGCTGGCCGAGCCTTTCCCGCTGCTGGCCGCGCTGGTCAGCGCCTCCCCCGCGGACGCCGCGCTTCACGATGCTTTCGGGCGCGCGCATGGCATCTCCAGCTACGACGGATACGGGCCGGACTTCGTCGACCACGACCTGAGCGTCTGGTGCGGGCCGGAGTTCCGCGGCAAGCACCTCTCCGACTACCTGCGCTCCTCCAACCAAACCGCGCTGCCCATCTTCCATCTGGTCGGCGGGGTGGACAAGCTGCGCCGCGCGGAAGTCACCGCCGAGGACCCGCAGGACGGCCTGCCGGTGAGCCTGGAGGAGTGGATCGAGCGCGACGGGCTGTGCTGCTTCAAGATCAAGCTGCGGGGGCACGACATTGACTGGGACGTCGAGCGCACCGCCGAGGTCGCCGAGGTGATCGTCGCCACTTACGAGCGCCTGGGCCAAAGCGGGGAGTTCTTCCTGTCCACGGACTCCAACGAGACCAACGAAAGCCCGGCCACGGTGGTGGAGTACCTGGAGAAGCTGCAGCGGCGCTCGCCGCTGGCCTACGCGCGGCTGCTCTACGTGGAGCAGCCCACCGAGCGCGACCTCAGCGGCCACCGCTTCGACATGCGGGAGGTCACCAGGCACAAGCCGGTGATCGCCGACGAGGGGATTACCGACGTGGATAAGCTGCGCCTCGCCCGCGAGCTGGGCTGGTCCGGCGTCGGCCTCAAGACCTGCAAGGGCCACTCCGCCTCCCTCTTATATATGGCGATGTGCACCGAGTTTGGCATGCCCTACACGCTGCAGGACCTCACCAACCCCGGCCTGTCGCTGGTCCATCAGGCGGGACTGGCCGCTCGGATCAGCACCCTGAAGGGCTTCGAGTACAACGCCCGCCAGTTCCTGCCCAACGCCAGTCCCGAGTTGCAGGCGCGCCACGAGAGCCTGTTCACGGTCCGCGACGGCCACGTGCTCACCGAGTCGCTGGCTCCGGTGGGCCTGGGGTACCGACTGGAGTAGAGGCGCGACGGGATGTCTCCCGTAGGGGCGCGTTTGTCGGCGTCTGCGCCGGCACACACGCCCGCTCGTTGCCTATCAGTCAGCGCACGGGCATGTGCGGCTGCGCTGCGCTCCGCAAAACGCGCCCCTACGCGGAGAAGGCCCGCCTCCCCCTAAACGAAACGAGCGACGCCAATCAGCGTCGCCCGTTGCTATAGGGGTGGGACTCTCGGCCCGCCGGCTACTTGAGGAGCTTCGCTGCTCCGTACTCGATGGAGCCGACCCCGCCGACGATCATGTCGCGCAGGGCGTTGGGATCGGCGCTGTGGAAGGAATAGCCGCCGTTGCGGACGAGGCTGGAGTTGAAGTCGGCGTCGGAGCCGCTGAAGCCGTAGCTGGTGCCGCCGCTGTCCTGGCACAGCGTCACCGTGTAGATGACGATTCCCTGAGCGGCCAGCTCATCCGCCGCCACGACGGTAGCCGCCTTAGAGGCCGTGGCGTCCTTGACACCGTTCGCGTCATGGAAGAAAGGCATACCGTCCGTCACCAGCAGGACCACGTGACGCGCGGTGGGATTGAGCCAGACGCCATTGGTGTCCTTGAGCGAGGCGGCCGCCGCCCGCAGCCCCGCCGGAGTATTGGTCGAACTGGAGTAGGTCCGCCCCTGGTAGACCAAGCGCGAAGTGTCCGCGCCGGCGGCGAAGCAGAAGACCTTGCTGCTGGAGCCGAATTTGTTGTAGACGGTGGTCTGGTCGGTGGTCGTGTCCATGCGCGTCAGCGCCAACGGGAAGTTGTAGGAGACGTTGCTCACGTGCCACGTGGTCGTTTTGTAGGTGAACCCTGCCGTGGGGTAGTTAGTGGAGTTAATAGCGTAGTCGCCGAAGCCGGTCCAACTGAACTTGTCGCCCTTGCCCACCGTGTCGCCGGCAATCGCTACCGGCTTGACGGCCGTGGCGAAATCGCGCAGGGCGTCGCGGGCGTAGTTGAACTCGGAAGCGAAGGACCCGGAGTAGTCGAGGACCAGCGCCATCTCGACCGGCGCGCGCTTGATCGCCTGGATGCCCAGGCCGGCCGTGGACACCACCGTGGTCTCCATATTGTTGATGCCGACGATGCGCGCAAAGACGGTGGGAATGGCGCCGCCGGGCGAGGCGGCCGTGCGGCGCAGTGTCACCCTTACAGCGAGAATACCGCCCGGCACCGACGCATTGCCGTCCGCGGCCGTCACCCAGGGGATGACACGACTGGTGGTCTTGTCCCAGGCCCCGACGACGACGTCCGTCGCGGTGTTCACCTTGATGGCCGAGCCCAGGCAGGTGTTGGCATTCGCGGCGGCCAGGGCAGCGTTGGTGCCATTGCTTTGCGTCATCCCGCTGCGCAGGGCCAGAACGCCGGCCATGGCGGCCGCGTCCGCCGCATTCTGCAACTGCTGTTTGGCCAGCACCAGCCGTCCCACGTCCACGCTCATAGCCAGGCAACCCACCAAGGCGATCATGGCCATGGCCACAAGGGCCGAGATGGCCCCGCATCGCTTCTTCCCTGCAAGATACTTCGCCATTGCTCTTTCACCCCTTCGGAAGGCCGCGTCGCGCCCTCAACTTGCCCTCCGGCGCCTGCGGCTCCTGCCTCCAACAGACTAGTCCCTCGACAACCTGTCGGTCGCCACCCGCTACCCTAGCTGGAGTGGTCCCGGGGGGGAGCTTCTCAAACTTTTCTAAAGGAATTATATGCTTAACGTATATACCCACGCAAGAGGCAGTCAAAACTCTTTGAGGAGTGCGGGGCGTCCGGTGGGGACGCGGGGCAAGCGCCGCGGGCCCGGCGCGCGGCCAAGAGGCCGATTAAATTGCGGGATACCCGCTGGTATTTGATAAGCGGCGGCCAGGCCTGGGGGGTCGGGAGGGGCTGGAAGTTTTTTTCCCAGATCGCCCAGGCGCCGCTGATTATCGTAAGCGGGCAATGAAACGATAGGCGAGCGTTCCGAGGCGGGCCGAAGCGATCCGCCTCGGGAAGGGGCCGGGACTAACCTCGCTAGCGCACTATCCGTGTTGACCAACTCCCCAGGTAGTCCTGGTAGCCGTCGGCGCCACTGGAGGAGCAGTAGTCAATGAACCGTCCGGTGACGTACTTATCACTGCCGTGCTTGCCCACCTCCTCCAGCCAGAATACGCCGAAGTCGTCAATCTTCCACCCGGCATTAGACCCATTGCCGCTGACGTACTCCACCATCGGCACGACCAGGATGCGGGGATCGTCGTCGCGGTGGTTGGCGAAGGTGCCGGTGTTCCACGGCGACCACGTGGCGCGCGCCAGTCTCCCGTTCCCGCCGGTCCCCAAGTCCTTCGTCCACTGCCCCACCTTCTGTCCGGGCAGGCCGCTGAGGATATCCCCCACCTTGACGAAGCTGGCCAGGATATCAGCCAGCGGCACGTTGTAGCCGCACAGCAGTTCGTTCCAGTCCACCCCCCCGGGAGGGTCGAGCCAGCCGAAGTTGCCGGGCACGCGCTTGTCGGCGCCCGCATTATCGGCCTGATGGAGGTCCTGGGCGATGCCGTACTGGCAAGGCGTTCCGATCCCGATCCACATGGGCGCCATCCCCGAGTTGGCCGCAAACAGCCGGGCCACGGTGGCGCGGCGCGTGACGGTGGTCGAGTACAGGCCCAGGATGGGGGCAAAGAGGAATCGCACCGGGTCCTGGACGGTCAGCGTCACCGCTTCATCGTAGCCGGTCAGGAGCCGGTAGCCCGGCACCGTGTCTCCCGCCTTGTAGAAGGTGGCCTGGCCCGCGTCCAGGGTCAATCCGGGATAGCCGCTCGCGGCTTGGGCGCTGACGATCGCGTTAGCCCGTTGCAGCGCGCCGGCCGTGTCGGTACTCATGTCCGCGTGAGCCGCGGCGCAGGCCGCGGCATCGACCGCATTCTGCGTGTACTGCCCCGAGATGATGACTCGGCCGATGTCCGCCGTGAGGGCCACGGCACCGACCAGCCCCAGCAACGCGATGGCCGTCATGGCGTAGATGGCTCCGCCTCGGGCTCGGCTCGGGAAGAAACTGGTCATTGTAGTTCACCTCCACGCGCCCCAGTGCCCGTCCCTGGCTTTCCCCGGGTACGCCAGGACAGCACCTGCAGACGCTCCACCACAAACAATTCCAGTATCCGACCTCCCGGAGACCATAGTGACGGTCTCCAGGGGGATTCCTCACGTGTTTTGCTAATGACATCACTAGTACCGACAAATATACTAATAAGGAGACGAGCGGGCCAGGGAGAAAGTTCTGCGCGGGGGAGACGCGAAGCAGTTGCAGCGCCAGTGTGAAACGTCGCCGGGAGGGAGGCTAGCGGTAGACGCCTTCGCGCCGCCAGACCTCATACACCCAGTGCTGCCACAGAGGCTGGGTGCCGATGGAGCGGTCGTCGCCGTAGTCCATGCCCAGGAAGCCGCCGCCGGCGCCCAGCACGCGGAACATCTCCCGCGCCCGGCTCTCAATTTCCGCCTGGTTGCCGCGGGGCAGCACCTTCTGGATATCCACCGGGCACCAGTAGCTGAGCCGGTCACCGTAGTCGGCCAGGAACGCCAGGCCGGACAGTTCCGGCTGGTCGAGCTGGAGGACATCCATGCCCAGGTCGGCCAGGGAGGGGATGATGTCGCGAATGTAGCCGCAGCAGTGCATCCACACGGTCAGGCCCCGCTCGTGGGCCCGGCCGATCAGCCGCTCGAAGTCCGGCCGGAAGAGGCTCTCCCACATCCGCGGGCTGACCAGGAGGCGGTCCTCGATACCCCAGTCCTCGCAGAAGAACACGCCGTCGGCGCCCAGGTCGGCGTAGATATCCACCTGCGCGACCGCGATATCGTTGACCATCCGGTTGAGCCGGCGCACCTGCTCGGGCTCGGCGGCGCAGTCCAGAAGGTACTGGTCCATCCGTCGCAGGTAGCGCGCCTGGTTGAAGGAGCAGCCGACGATCCCGCCCAGCAGGTACTGGTCGGGGTGCTCCTCGCGAGCGCGGGCCGCCGGCTCGTAGCGGGCCGGGTCGTCGAGGGTCGGCAGCCGGTAGCTGTCGAGGTCGGCCCAGGTCTCCAGCGGCGCGCCAATCACCTCGCCCCGGGAGGAGCGCCCCGTGATGCGGCGCCAGAGCAGCCCCCACTCGTCGGTCAGCGTCTCGCCGCCCTGGCCATCGTCCTGCCAGGTGACGTCGGCGAAAGCGGGATCAGGCGCGTACCCGGCGCCGGCGGTATCCTTGATCCGGGGCTGCCCCTGATAGTCGCTGAAACTCAGCCCCATCCGGGGCGGGCAGTCTCGTTCCAGCACCCGGCGAACAATCTCACGTGAGGTCATAGGAAACTCCTGACGAGCGGGATGAATGGCGATTGGCGCAGGCGGACTGCTACTCCCACCACCGCACCTGTGCCGCGCGGCGGGGGGGGACTTGTTGCCAGTGCTCCGCCGGATAGCCGACGGTCAGCACGTAGTGGACCTGGTGGGTCTCCGGTACCTCCAGCGCCGCGCGCAGATCCGGGCGGGCGCGCAGAGCCTCCGAGGCGTAGGCGGTGATGCAGGTCCCCAGGCCCAGCGTCTCGGCGGAGAGCGCCAGGGTCAGCGTGGCGAAAGCCGCGGCGGAGGCGGGCAGCACCTCGCCCTCGTCGGCGTGGACGATAATCACCGCCGGCGCGGCAAAAAACAGCCGGTCGCGCCCCGCGTCGGTGTTCTTGAGGAAGGAGGGCACCGCCACCCGCATATGCGGATGCAAGGCGAAGCCTGCCTCCAGCCCCAGGGCGGCCAGGCGCTCGGCGGCATGCTCGCGGTCCTGCAGGGCCTCCTGGTAGGCGCGGTAGAACTCCACCACCTGCGCGCTCAGCCAGTCGCGCCGGGCCGGATCCGTGAGCACGGTGAAAGCCTGGCACTGGCAGTTAGCGGCGGTAGGCGCCCACCGCCCGTTGTCCAGCATCTGCTCGAGCAGCTCCCGCGGGACCGGCCGCGCCTCATACTGACGGACGGAGCGGCGCTGGCGGACCAGCTCGCGGAAGGCCTCCGGCGAGACCGGCGGCGGGCCGGTGGCGCTCCCTTCCTCCGGCTTGCCCGACGTAGCTTCAGCGAAGTCGGGCCCTTCATCCACCACGATGGCCCCCTCGGGACAAAGCGCGACGCAGTGCCCGCACTCCAGGCACATGACGCGCCCGATCTTGATCCGCCCGTCCTTCTCGCGGACCATATCCGCCGGGCAAGTAAGCAAGCAAGCGCCGCACAGGGTACAACGGTCAGGGTCAACGGTCAGGCGCATCGGGTGTCTCCTGTCTCTATTGTAGGGGCGCGTTTCGCGGCGTCTGCGCCGCGACACACGCCCGTTCGGCAGACTGAGGGCCACCCCCGCGGTTCACTGGGGGCAGCGAACGGCCGGGCCGGCCTCGCTTCGCTCGTGCGGCCCCTCCAAGGGCAAAGGCAAACGGCCGGCGGGGGATGTAACCCCCGCCCTACATTACGGCAACGGCCCTTGCCTCACACGTGCGCCCGCAGCCACTCCAAGCCCTTCCGATAGCCCGTCCCATCGTCACGGGGGCCCTCATATTCCACAATCCAAGGGCCGGCGTAGTTGGCGTCTTTCAGGCACTTGATCGCGAACTCCAGCGGGATTTCACCCTCACCCAGGACCGTGCCCTGGTAGTCGGCCCGGCTGCCGGTGCCGTCCTTGAAATGCGTGTGCATGACGTACGGCGCGATCGCCGCGTAGATTTCGTGCAGCTTCTCCACGCTGTGGCCGAACCAGCGGTAGTTCATGGTGTCGAGGTTGGCCCCCAGCGCGGGCGAGCCGACCTGCTCAAATATCTCGAGCTGGACGGGCCACTCGTTGGTGGTCAGGCCGTGGTTGTCCACCGCCAGCTTGATTCCCGCCGGCTCGACGAACTCCAGGCAGCGGCGGAAGCACTCGACCATCCACGGCACCCACTCGCTCACCGGGCGCGGGTCCTCGCCGGGCCAGCCGCCGTCGGTGCGCAGGATCTTGGTGCCCAGGATGTCCGCCAGCCCGCAGACGCGCTTCATCCGCGCGACCTGGGCCTGGATCGCCTCCTCCTGGTCCACGCAGAAGTTGTTCCCGGCGGCCAGCGCCGAAGCGGCCAGACCGCGGTCGGCGAGCATCTGCGCGACCTGCGCGGCCCGCGCCTCCGGGGCGGTCTCGTCCTGCGGCCAGACGTCCGCGCAGGCGATCTCTACGCACTCAAAACCGGCCTCGGCGACAAAGTCCAGGAAATCCACCAGGTTATCGCCAGGCGCGTTGTAGTGAATCAGTCCAAAAGCCATGAACGTGTTCCTCCTTTTGTAGGGCGAGGGCTACGTCCCCCGCCGTCGCGGACCGAACGACAACGGCCGGCGGGGGACGTAGCCCCCGCCCTACATCAGTCGCTACGCGCCTGAAACGCGCCCCTACGGGGAAACCTCCAGCACCGTCAGCGATTTGGCCGGGAAGGTGTGGGTGAAGACCGGCCCGGTCGCGGCCACCGGCGTGGCCTGGGGCGCGACCCGCTCGCCCTCCTCGAAATCGTTCACGTCGGTCTGGCTAGCGGAGGTCAGCACGCGGGCCGTCACTCCGCTTACCTCGGTCAGGCCGGAGAGGTTGATCTCGGTGCGGCAGTCCTGGTCGAGGCTCTGGTTGACCACGCTGAGCGTGATCCGGCCGGCGGCGCTGCGCGAGGCCGAGACGCTGAGCGCGTCGTACTCGCGGCCCTTGTCGTCGGCGAGACCGGCCGAACTGGCGCGACTGGCCAGCAGCGTGGCGCCCATGTGGTCCTTCATCATCTCGTAGGCGTGATAGGTGGGCGTGAGCACCATCTCCGAGCCGCGGGTCAGGACCAGCGACTGCAGGAGGTTGGCCACCTGCGCCATGTTGGTCATGCTCACCGCCCCGGCGTAGCGCTGGAACATGTGCAGAGCGGCGGCGGTGAACAACCCGTCCTTGAGCGGGCTCTGCTGGCAGTACCCCGCGTCGGCGTCGCTGTACCAGGTCCCCCACTCGTCCACCACCAGTTCCAGCTTGTGCTGGCGGGTCGAGTAGTAGTCGGTCAGGTCGGCGCTCTTGCGCACCTTGTCTTCCATGTCCACGACCTCGCCCAGCAGCCGATAGTAATGCTCCGGGGTCGCGTCGCGGGTCTCGGCGCCCGGCCCGACGGCGGGGTGGCCGCTGCGGTACATATGGATGGAAATGGCGTCAATCAGCCCCGCCGGATACTCCAAATGCTGCAGCACCCCGGCGAGCCAGTTGAGGTCCTCGTGACCGGCGGCGATCAGGTAGACGCCGCCCTCCACCTCGGGCCCCAGCTTGCGCATGAAGCAGGCGTACTTGCGGCACTCGTAGGCGTACTGCTGCGGCGCCATCTGCCCGCCGCAGCCCCAATTCTCGTTGCCGATGCCCCAATAGCGGACGCCGTAGGGCTCCGCGTGGCCATTCTGCCGGCGGCGGTGAGCGTAGCGGCTGTCCTGGGAGCAGTTGCAGTACTCCATCCAGTTACCGGCTTCTTCCACGGTGCCCGAGCCGACATTGGCGCTGATGTAGGGAGCGCAGCCGACCTGCCGGCAGAGGCGCAGGAACTCGTCGGTGCCGAAGGCGTTACTGTCCGCGCCGCCCCACCACAGGTTGCGCCGGGACTCTCGCTCCGGCCCGACGCCCCACTCCCAGTGGTAGTCGTCGGCAAAGCAGCCCCCGGGCCAGCGCAGCACCGGCAGCCGCAACTGCCGCAGCGCCCCCACCACGTCGGAGCGCAGGCCCTCTTCGTTAGGTGTGGTGCTCTTCTCGCCCACCCACAGGCCGCCGTAGACGCAGCGGCCGATGTGTTCGGCGAAATTACCGTAGAGGTTCGGGTTGATGACGCTCAGCTCGTGGTCGGTCCAGACGGTGAGACGGCCTTCCATGCGTGCGACCTCCGGGAACGGGATAATGGTGGCGAAGTGCGGGGGGACTTTCCTCCGCCGGCGGCGACACTCCTGCCGCGGCGCAAAGAAAAACCCCGGCAGGTGATCCTGCCGGGGCTTCAGTGTGCGGCAAAGGTGCGGCTAGAAGTTGGTCTCGGTACCCAGCATCAGGATCTGCTGGTCACCCACGGGCGTGGTGGCGTCGGGGATGGGGTCTCCAGAACGCAATTGCTGACCGTAGACGAGGTAGACCGTGTTCGTCTTGGTGGTGGGCAGGTACAGCCACACCGCCCAGAGGTTATCGAAGGCCAGCGACTTGACCGGGGAGTCCAGCCAGAAGTTGCTGCGGTGCCCCACGTTGTAGTAGGTGGCGCGGACCGGGCAGCTCCCGATCTGGCTATACAGGTTGAATCCCAGGAAGTTCAGGTTGGTCAGCGCGGGCGGATTGTAGAGCCAGCGCTCCCACTCCAGCATGTCGGGGACCAGCCGCGGCGACAGCGGCTCGTAGAAGGGGTGGAGATTGGAGTACTGCACGTCATACTCGGCGTCCACGCTGGACCAGCAGCCCTGGAACCAGAAGCGGGGCTTCTTCACGAAATCCACCAGCGCCATGTGCGCATCGGGAATGTTCTTGTTCCGGAAACGCGGGCGATTGACGTGGTGATACATCCGCCCGTACTCGTAGCGCACGTAGCGGTCATCCTTGCTGAAGCGCCAGGCGAGGTCGGTGCCCATGACATTCTCGCCGCCGGCGCCGTCGGGAAGCCAGTTGAAGCCCCAGGTGAAGCTGGGACGGTTGTAGGCGACACGCAGGAAGGCATAGTCGTCGCCGAAGTCGAGGAACCGGCCGTTGAACTGGCCGGTAAGCGGGTCCACTTGCTTGAGCTGCCAATCGTACTCCGACCCGCCTAGGAAGGCGTCCCAGGAGAAGTCGCGGCACAGCCAGCTATCGGCGTGCAGCCGGAGGCCCTGCTGGGCGCGACGGGAGTTATTGTTGACCAGGCCGAGGCCGTACTGTTCGAACTGCCGCCCCAGCCGCCAGTAGCGGCCGGGCGAGAACTCGTGCTCGTACCACGCCTCAGAAAGCCAGAGCTGGTCGTTGCCGTAGCCATTCTCGAACATGCCGGGATCGTTGCGGAAGCGCGGCAACTCGCCGACCTCCGGCCCCAGCACGGATAGGGGCACCGGCTGGTCCTTGAACCGCAACATGACGCGACCGCGGTCGTGCTCGCCGTCGCTATAGTCCATACCAACCTGCACCTGCAAGCTGTCGAACAGGGCGCGGTTGGACAAGCGGCTGCCCGCGTAACCGCCCTTATATTCGATGAGGCCAGCCAGGTCGTAGCGTTTTCTGGGGAGCAGATCCGTGCGGCGGGTCAGGTCTTTGACCGCGAGCGAGAGGGTGTTCACGTCCGTGCGCATGGTGCTCAACTCGGAGCCGAACTCCTCGGTGAGCTTCTGGGCCAGGACGCGTACCTGCTCGTAGTCCACGACGCCCGGGGCGCCCGCGCCGCCCGCCACTCCGGCCGCACCGGTTGGTCCCACGGGGCCGACCGGACCGGCTGCGCCCACCGCGCCGACGGGACCGGCGGGGCCGGCCGGGCCGGCTTCGCCGGGCAGAAAGACGTTCCGCTTGCGCAGCTCGTCGAGGATCCGCGTGATGGCCATGGCAAATTCGTAGCGGGTCAGAGGGCGGCACCAGCGTTTGCTGTCATCGGGATAGCCGATGATGATGCCGGTATCGAGCATCCGGGTGACCGCATCGTAGGCCCAGTGGTCCAGGGGCACGATGTCGCAGGGACTGGAGGTGACACCCGGCATGGCGGCGCCGGTGCCCTCCCCGGTAAGCGGTACGGGGTGCGACCCGGGAGCGGGTTTGCCCCCACCCGCCGAGGCGGTTACCAGAGGAACGACAAACAGCAGGAAACACACGGCAACGAGCCAGGCACGCGAACGCATAGCATGCGCCCTCCCTTTTACATGTTCCGATTCCTGACCCGGGTGGCGTCGTAAGCAGCAGACAGGCAGGAAGTCTGGCTCCCCCTCCAAGCGTGGGCCGTCTTCGTCGGGACGGTACCTCACTTGAGGAGGGATTATAGTTTTTCGTCAGGATTTAGTCAACCTTTAGCGCAGTAAGCTCGTATTTCGCTCGGACGGGGAGGAAAAACGTCGCTGCGGCTGAGTGGTGTTTCTACTTAAGATCTTGACAAGCAAGCCGAAAAGGAGTACATCAACGATATATCAGCTTATGCTCAAGTTAGCGGCAGCGCAAGCTCAAGGTTTAATAAAGCGGCTTTCCGGGTAGACTTCTGAGCAGAAGCGTAGAGAATCGGGGGGAATGTACGGGTGAAAACAAAACTGCTGGCCGGACTGCTGGTGGCCCTGGTAGCCACCATGATTCTCGGCACCGTCAACCGCGATCTGCGGGCCGACGACCGAGAGATGATGCTGGTAACGGGGCGTATTTCGCCCTCCGAGTGGAAGGACGCGCTGGGCGTCTACTCACAGCCTTGGGACATGGAGATCACCGTGCGCAACGGTGACCAGCCCGGAGAACGCTGGGTCGGCAAGAGTACGGCGCAGGGGAACTTCCGGGCCCAAGTACCGGTGGCGCGCGACGCTAACAGTACCACGGTCGAAGTGCGCATCAATGGCGGCATGATCTACCACGACGCCCTGGTGAGCATCTTTGCCGATGGCGGGCGAATCGTGCGCGCCGACACGATCTGCATGCAGCGCCGCTTCTAGCCGCAGCTTCATCCTAACCAAAGCCTTAGCCGGAGACCGCGTTGGGTGCGGCGTCTCGGGATTCTCCTCCCAGATGCCGGCGCCGCACCGGGGCCAACCAGGTCTCACCAAAAGATAGGGCCACCTCACCGCGGTGAGGTGGCCCTGTTCTATTTTGCCTGATGATGCTCGCCCTTTCCTACCCTCCCGTGACGCGGAAGGGGTAGGTCGTGCTGCCCAGGTCCAGACCGTTCTGCACCACGCGCACCAGCAGCGTGTACTCGCCGGCGCCCTTGATCGTCGTCGGCTTGATCGGGAAGTAGGCGGCGCTCAGCGGGCCCAGGCGGATGGGGCGGGCCTCGTAGGAGACCGTCTGTCCGCCGGCGTCGAACACCTTCAGATACGCCATCGGCGCCAGGCTCTTGCTGGTGCTGTTGACCACCGAAACGAACAGCGTGACGTCCTTAGGCTGGCAGAAGTCGCCGGCCATGGCCACCGGGCGCACGGCAAGTTGCAGCGGCTCGGGGCGCAGCGAAGCGGACTGCACCTGGACGGGAGCGGTCGCCCCCGGCGCCAGCCGCAGGCCGACTTCCACCAGACCGGGACTGGTCTGGGCAAAGAGCCGCGGCATCTGCACCACCACGGGAGCGGCGCCGTCGCCGGTCGGCGAGGCCTCGGCCTGATACCAGACCACGGCGGGGTCGCGAGGGTCGCGAATCCGGGCCAGGGCGGTAACCTGCGCCGCGCCCTCCCCGGGTGCGACCTGCACCGCGATCTCATAAGGCAGCGCCGCGTTGAGGTTTACCGGCGCGGACATCCACGCGGCGGGCAACTCGGCCGGCGCGAAGCTCAGGCCCGCCGGGGCGCCGTCCTCCACGGACGCAGCCGGGGCGAAGCCCTCGGCGGCCAAGGCACACCAGCCGGCATAGCCGCCGGCACTGGGCTTGAAGCCCGGGTTCTGGAGCAGATTGGGCCGCTTGAGCGGATCGTAGTTGGTGGCCTTGGCGAGGTCACCCGAGGAGGCCGCCGCGGTGCTGCGTAGCGTCACGGCGTCAAAGCGCCCCTCAGAGCCGTCCTTGAGGACGCCGAAGTAAAGGCGCACCGCCGCCGTTCCCGCCGGGCAGGCTTCCGGCGCCAGGACGAAGTCATGGTCAAAGGTGGTCCAGGTGGCCACAAAGGGCAGCTCCACCGTCTGGCCCTGATCCGCCAGGGGCTTACCGAGAGCGTCGCAGGGCAGCAGCCCCGCCACCACGCCGCCAGTCGGGCTGGCGTATTGCAGGTGCAGGGAGAGCGTCTCCCCCGGCGTCACCAGGCGGTAGCCCTGGCTCACAATCCGGTCGCTCGTCGTGGAACAAGTACCGGCCAACAGCAGCGCACGGTGCCCCTCGACGGCCCCGGTGCCGAGGCTAAACCAGCCGCTGGTAGGGTTCCAGCCGACCGGCCGCCCCTTGTCAATCTGCTCAAAGCCCCCGTTGTACGGGCACTGGGCGGAGGCGCGCAAGTTGGCCCCGACGCCCCCGACCAGCAAAAGAGAAACCAGCAAAGCGATCTTCTTCATAAGTGCGGTTTTCATCCTCATCTCCAGAATTGGCCGCCGCGCGGCGGCTTGTTGTCAGACGCCTGAGCCCCCCGGCGGGTTCCTCCTCCCGGCGGGGAGGCCGGGCGCCGCGGCGGGTCGCCGGGCCCTGGCTAGCGCGGATTTGCGCCTGATTCGCCGGTGTGGTATTCTATTTCGAACAGTCTTGCCGAGGGCGACGCGAACGATGTGGGGCGCGGGCTCGTCCTAGCTGAGGAAAGGGTTTGGTCCGATGGTTGCTCCCGAAACGCTACATGAAGTTACTGCGCTGCTCCGCAGCTTTGCCGAAGTGCGGGATCGTCTTTGACCTGGCTACCCGCGAGCAGGAACTAGCCGAGCTAATTCACCAGAGCGAGGCGGACGGGCTGTGGGATAACCTGGAAGTGGCGCAGGCGCTCATGCAGCGCATCTCCAGCGCCCGGGAATATCTCGAGCCGTGGCACGCACTGGGCAAACTGATGGAAGACCTCCCGGTGATGGCCGAGTTGGCCGGGGGCGGCGAAGAGCCGGAGATGGAAGCGGAATTGCTGTCGTCCCTGGCGGAGGCCGAGCGGCAGTTTGACAAGCTGCGCCTGGCGACGGTGCTGAGCGACAAGTACGACCCGTCCAACGCCATCGTCACTATCACCGCCGGCGCGGGGGGCACTGAGGCCTGCGACTGGGCGGCCATGCTGCTGCGCATGTACGAGATGTGGTCGCAGCATCAGGGCTATACGGTGGAGCTGATTTCCTCGGTCCCGGGCGAACAAGTCGGCGTGCGAAATGTTACTATAAGGGTAGCCGGCAAGTACGCGTACGGCTATTTGAAAACTGAAGCCGGAGTCCACCGCCTGGTGCGGTTGTCGCCCTTTGATTCCGACAAGCGGCGGCATACCAGCTTCGCCTCGGTGGACGTGCTGCCCGAGGTGCCGGAGACGGAAGAGGTGCCCATCCCCGCCGAAGAACTGCGGATGGAGACCTACCGCTCCAGCGGCGCCGGCGGCCAGCACGTCAATAAGACCGATTCGGCAGTGCGCCTCACCCATCTGCCGACGGGGATCTCGGTGCAGTCGCAGGGAGACCGCTCCCAGCACGCCAACCGCCGAGCGGCGATGCAAGTGCTCCAGGCGCGTCTGGCCGTGCGCGACCGCGAGGCCCAGAAGCAAGAACTGGCCGACCTGCGCGGCGAAAAGGGCGAGATTTCTTTCGCCAACCAGATCAGGTCCTACGTCATGCAGCCGTATACCATGGTTAAGGACATGCGCACCGGCGAGGAAACCAGCAACGTTACCGCGGTCCTGGACGGAGATTTGGACCGCTTCATGCGAGCGTATTTGCTCAAGTCAGCGGGAGAAGGCAAGGGAGAGAAATGAAGACGTACGTGCGGATAATCTTAACTGTGCTGGTGCTGGGCGCCGTGATGAGCATGGGCTGGGCGCAGGGAACCGGCGAGGTGTTCACGACGCTGGGGGGCGACCGGATCGAGACCTCTTTCGGCGATCTGGCGGCTGACGCGTTGTGCGCCAGCGCCAACACGACGGTGGCCCTGGTGCCGGCGGTTTCTTTCAAGCCGGGGACCATCCCCGCGCCGGGCGCTAGCCTCGCGCAGTTCTCCTCGTTGCTGCAGACCCCGGACGAGAGTTGGGCGGTCTCGAGCCTGACCGGAGCGCAGCTCCGCCGGGCCCTGGAGCGCAGCCTGAGCCGGGCGCCGCTGCCGAACACCGCGTTCCTGCAGGTATCCGGCCTCACCCTCACCTACAACGCCGCCCAACCGCGCGACCAGCGGATCGTGGCGCTGACCGGGGCGCAGGGGCCGATTGAGCCCGACCAGACCTACGAGGTCGTCATGCCGCTGTTCCTGGCCCAAGGCGGCTCCGGGTACTTCCAGATATTCGACAAGGAAAGCATCGTCCGGCGCGGCACCCAGGGCCTGGGCGCGGCAATCGCGCAGTTCCGCCAGGCGAATCCCGACCGGACCTACACCGGCCAAGGGCGCATCGTCCCGGGCAGCTAGAGCAGCCGAGGCGACCAAGTAGTTACCGAAGCGGCGGCCACGAGAGTGGTCGCCGCTTTTTTGTGCGTAGGGGCGGAAGGGCGCGGTTGCCGGGCCTCACCCCCTGCCCCCTCTCCTGGCAGGAGAGGGGGTAACGACAAGGGTGGTCCGCGCCTCGCCCCGCGGAGCGCGCACGGAAAAGCCGGGGAGCCTGTAGCAGGCCCCCCGGCTCTGGTCTGACCCGCGGCGGCTAGTAGCCGCTGCTGCCGTTGATCGCGCTGCGCAGGGCGTCGTTGAGGTCCTGGGCCCAGAGATCGGCCAGGCGCTGGGGGGTCATTTGCCGTTGGTCGGCCTCCTCCTGGTTGGCTACTACTACCGAGGCGCCACAGGCGACGACCACGTATTGGTTGCCGCGGTAGTCCACGCTGATATCGTAGACCGTGTTCCCGCCGTAGCCGCCATAGCCACCGTAGCCGCCGTAGCCCCCCGGCCGGCTGTAGCCGCCGTAGCCGCTCAGCGTGCAGTAGCCGCCGGAATCCACGCGCACGTCGCGCAGGGCCCGGGCGGCGTCATCCGCGCGGCGCACGGGACTGCGGTCCGCCCACCAGGTATCGATCTCCAGGGCAACGCGCCCATTGATCCGCACCTGGCCGCGTTCCACCCCGCCGACGGTCACGCGCACCGAGGTGATGGAGGGCCGGCCACTGTTATACCCGCCGTTGTAGTTGTAGTAATAATTGTTGCTGCTGTACGGGTAGCCAAAGGGGTAGTCGTAGTAGAAGGGATAGTAGCAGTCGTACCCCCCGAATCCCGGGAAGCCGCAGTACCCGCCAAAGAAGAACGGCTCAACCCCGGGAAAGCCGCCAAAGCCACCGCGGAAGAACTCCTGGCGCTCTCCCTCGCCGCGGCCCTCGCGATCGCCGGGGAAGAAGCCGCGGTTGAAGCGCTCCCCGCCGTCTTGACTCCCGCGGAACACGCCGGGGCCGCCCTCGCGACCGCCGCCGAACTGCCCGCCACCCTCGCCACCCCCGCCCATGCGGGGGCCACCACGTTCGCCGCCGCCCATGCGACCGCCGCCGCCACCCTCACGGCCGCCGCCCTCGCCTCGGTCACGCTGGGCGAGCACCACGCTGTCGCCACCCACCGGCGCCGTCACGGTCGGCGCGGCCAGAACCGCGGTCGCTGCTGCCGAGCCTAGCCCCGGCGCGCCCAGGGCCAACCAACCTACTCCCAGCAGGGCTAGCCCCACGACCAGACCTACCGGCATTATCCGAGAACGTTGGGACATTGCAGATTCCTCCTCAGACTACGAGCTAAGACTGCCGTCGCTGGCTGTGACGCAGGGATGGACGCCCAGGTTCGCAATAGTCGGCGCCCCCAGGAGGGCTGGCGCCCGAGCAAACCTCGGGACAGGGAGCGACGTCTCTAGAGGAGCGAGAACCCCCGGGCAGCGCAGCGTGAATATGCAGAAGAATGCGTCGGATCTGGAACTGAGGCAACTGCTCAACCCCGCGAATGTGCTCACCGTCTCGCGGCTCGTCCTGCTGCCCCCCCTGATCGTGGCCCTGACCCGGCGGGAGGGCGTAGCGGCGGCCGTGCTGATGCTCGTGGTCTGGGGCACCGATCTGGTCGATGGGTGGCTGGCGCGGCGGCTGGGGACGGCCGGTCCGCAGGGCCAGACCATTGACACGCTCGTGGATTTCACGGTGATCTTTGGCCTATTCGTCGCCGCCTACGCCTCCGGGCTCATCCCCGCCTACCAGTTCCTAATCATCTGCGGGCTCAAGCTGGTCACTTTCCTGCTGCAACTCTCCACGCTGGCGGCCCGCCACTTCCGGGTGATCGCTACCCACCTGAGCAAGCTGGCCGGGGCGCTGGCCTATGCCTACGCCATGCTGCTCGTCGCGATCCTCCTGACCGGGCCCCTCCCGCCGATGCAACTCGCGCAAACGGTGATCTTCGTGCTACTGGCCCTGGCGATCGCCGCGAACGCCACGGAATGCGCCTTCGGCGTCTGCGCTAGGCCCCGGCCATGAACACCCCTCGCCGGAAGACGTGGCTGCGGGCTAGTCTGGCGACGCTGCTGGCGCTGGTCCTGCTGGGGGCGCTGCTGTGGCCCGGGCCGCCGCAAGTGGAATCCGTGACGGTCACTCTCCCCCACCTCCCCGCCGCCGAGGAAGGTCTGCGCGTGGCGGTGATCGCCGACTTCCACGGGGGCTTCCCCTGGCGGCGCGTGAACGCCGTCGCGCCGCTGGTGGCGCAGGTCAACGCGCTGCGGCCCGACCTGATTCTGCTGCTAGGGGACATGGTGCACTGGTCCGAGAGCGGGCCGGAGTTCGTGCCCGCGCTGGCGGGACTGCGCGCGCCGCGAGGGGTCTACGCGTGCCTGGGGAATCACGAGCATCGCCGAGGTTGGTGGGATCAGGCCGGCAACGAGCCGGGCCCGCTGTCCTCGGCAGGCTGGGCGCAACTGTACGCCGCGGCGGGGATCACGCTGCTGAACAACGCGGCGCGACCGGTGGGAGGCGCCGGGCTCTGGCTGGTGGGCGTGGATGATCCCCGCACGGGCCGGCAGGACCTGGGCGCGGCGCTGCGCGGCGTTCCGCCGGGCGCTTGCTGCCTGCTGCTGGCGCACTCGCCGGATATCGTGGACGACCCGTTAGCGCCGCGCGCGGACCTGATCGTGGCCGGGCACACGCACGGGGGGCAGGTCCGGCTGCCGGGAATACCCGTGAGGTGGGGTCCCTATCGCCACCCGGAGCGCCGCGCCGCCGGGCTGGACCGAGAGAACGGGACGCAAATGTACGTGACCCGCGGGGTCGGCGAGGGCCTCCCGGTGCGCTTCCGCTGCCCCCGGGAGATCACCCTGCTGACCCTGCGCGGGCCGGGATAGTCGCGGCTCTACTCGTCCTCGCCGAGCAGCTCCCGCTCGACGGACTTGGCCAGGGCATCGTCTTCCGCCTCGAAAGCCGGCTGCTCGGATTCGTCGTCGGTGTAGGCGAAATCGCTCAGGCCGTGGAGTTCGTGGTCCTCCTCGTTATCCTCGCCGGCTTCGCGGACCAGTTCGTCGAGTTCCGCTTCTTCCTCGGCGTCGGGGCCGAGGTCCTGAGTCTCATCTATCTCAGCGAAATCCTCCTCATCCTGGTCGAGGAACTCCTCTTCTTCTATGTCCTCCGCGTGCGGCTTGTCCATGGAGTCGCTGGTGCCGCCGCTGGGATCCTCGCGCTCATAGCGCCCCTCTTTGCCGGCGGTGAAATCATCCTCAATGCGGTCTTTCATGATTGGGCCTCCTTAGAATCGGGTCTCAAGCGCTGCGGCGACGGTGGTGCTGCCGGGCCTGGGCCACGCTCTTTTCCAGCGCGGCCCTCAGGTCAATGACCCCCTCCTCCACCGGGGCCGCCGGGGCGGGCAGCGGCCGGCCCATCGCCTTGGCGGCGAGGAGTTGCTCCACGCTCTCGCGATAACGGTCGTGATACTGCGTCGGGTCAAACTCGGCGGTCAGGGCCTCCAGAAGCTGCTGGGCCAGCTTGCGCTCCTTGTCGGTAATCTCGACGTTCGGCGTGACGGCCTCCGCCAGCGGCAGGACCTCCTCGGCGTAGTGCATGACCTGCACCGCCAGGCCGGTCGCCAGCGGGCGGACGGCGACCAGATACTCCCGGTCGCGCATCAGTAGCCGCCCGATCGCCACCTTCCGCGCTTCCTGCATGGCCGACCACAGCAGCGTATAGGGCTGGGCCGCGCCCTCCTCGGGCAGCAGGTAGTAGGTGTGGCTGTAGTAGACCGGGTCAATCTCGTCCAGGCTGACAAAATCGGTGATCTCCAGCGCGTGGCTGGTCTCGGGCGCGAGGGCCTCCAGCTCGCCGGACTCGACGGTCAGGTACTGGTCGGGCGCGATCTCGTAGCCGCGCACGGTGTCGTCCGTGCTGACCTCCTGCTCGTCCTCGCCGCAGACCATGCGGCGACGCAGGCGGCAGCCGTCCTCACGGCGCAACATGTGGAAGCGCAACTCCCGCGTGCGCACCGCCGGGGCCAGCCGCACCGGCACATTCACCAGGCCAAAGACCAGCGATCCCGTCCAGAGGGCTCGGGGCATCGCGTTCCGCCTCCTTCTTTACGTCGGCTCCTCCCGCACCACCTGGCGCGGGTCCTTGTCCTCACGCCGCCCCTTGAAGGCGGCCTGGCGCAGGTGCTCGGCCTCCGTCCAGCCGCGCAACTCCACCTCCACGACCAACTCCGGCCGCGCCCAGCGCGCCCCGCGGCGGGCCGAGAGGTCCGCAAAGGGGCTGGCCTCCTGCGCGCGAGACGCCAGTTCCGTGGCCAGTTCGCGGCGGTCCTCGTCGGTGAAACCACTCCCCACCGCCCCGGCGAACCGCAGCCCGCCGGGCTCGTGGTAGCCGACCAGCAGCGCCCCGACGCGGTCGTACTCGGTGCCCCGCAGGGGCGTCCACCCGCCGACCACGAACTCCTGGCGCGCCACCAGCTTGAGCTTCCGCCACAGGCCGGTGCGCTGGCCCGGCTGGTAGGGGCTGTCCAGGCGCTTGGCCACGACGCCCTCCAGGTGCTGGGCGCGCGCGGCCTCCAGAACCGCCTGCCCCTCCCCGGCGTAGGACGGCGGCGTGCTCCAACTGGGACCCTCCAGGGCCAGTTCCTCCAGCCGCGCCCGGCGCTCGCGGTAGGGGGTCTCCAGCAGGGACTCCCCGTCCCAGTACAGCAAATCAAAGATCAGGTAGACCAGCGGCACCCGGGCCTGCGCCTCCGCCAGTCCCCGGGAACGGTGCATGCGGTGGGCGAGGCGGTTGAAGCTGATCAGCCCGTGCTCGTCCCTCGCCACTAGCTCGCCATCCAGCAGCGCCCGGTGCGGCCCCAGGGCCTCCCCCAGAGCGGCCAGCTCGGGATACTGGTCCGTGGCGTCCCGTAGATTGCGGGTCTGCAGGCGCAGCCGGTGGCCGTCCCCAAAGGCCAGCAGGCGCTCGCCATCCCACTTGAACTCGAAGCCCCAGTCCTGCGGGGAGGCGGGCAGGCTCGCGACCAGCCGCGCATACATCGGCTCCAGCCGCTCGGGAAGGGGAGCCGGCAGCGCCGGTTTGGGGGCCGCACTCTTCGCCCTCGTCGTCGTTTTCACCATGTCTCGCCTCTACGGACCTACCGGGGGCGCGCCAGGTTCGCTCCGGGGCAAAGAGGACCCCCGCGGGGGCAGGGCGAATTGCCCCGGCATCATGGACAGGTCCGCTTCGTCAGGCTTTACGTTGATGGAGATCGTCGTGGTGCTGGGCATCATCGTGGTACTCGCGGCAATGCTGCTGCCGGTCTTCTCCTCGGTGCGCGCCAATGGGCACAAGGTGGCCTGCCTCTCGCAAGTCAAGCAACTCCTGGAGGCTTCCAGTCTGTACGCCAGCGACAACAACCGGCGGCTGGTCCCGGCCCGGGCGCCCGGTGGAGGCAAGTTGGGTACGACCTGGTGCGTGGCCCTGCAGCCGTACCTCAAGAGCAAGCAGATCCTCATCTGCCCCCTCGACGAGGCACCGCAGACGGTGGCCAACAGCGCGGACCTGCCGCACAGCTACGGGATCAACTACGATCTGACCTTCCAGACCGGCTACGGAATAAGCAATCTCTCCTACGCCATGTCAGCGATTCCGCGGACGGCGGATCTGCTGCTTTTCTTCGACATGAAGAGCACCGCGGCGGCGATGGGCTCCAGCTACACCGCCAACCGCGTCTCCCGCGTGGAAACACGGCACGGGAAGTACACGGTAACCGGCTGGCTCGATGGCCACGCCAAGCCGATGAAACCGGCGGACCTGAACTCCTCGCGAGTGTGGAACCCGACGATCCCGTAGCCGTCAGTGGCACCGGCTGCCTGCCCTGAGCCTGTCGAAGGGTCTCGCCGGTGTGCCGTTCGCGCTTTGTAGGGCGGGGGCTACGCAAGATGTCCTGAGCCTGTCGAAGGGTCCCCCGCCGTCGCTGACGTCACGTTCCTTGCTAGATTTCCTCCCCTGCCCGCCAGGCCGGCCTCACCCCCGGCCCCTCTCCCCGCGCAGACTGGGGAGAGGGGAGAACGGCTGACGCCCAAGACCAAGACGACAGCGGGGAGATTCCCCCTCCCTTTAGGGAGGGGGTTAGGGGGTAGGGCCGTTAGCGGCGGCGCACCGACGGAGAGGCGACCGCCCGCCTATTTCGCAACTTTTCCGCCCGTGCGGGTTCTAAACTAATCGAGAAAACAATCCCGGTGGCGCGCCTCCGCTTCTTCCTCGCCGCCACATTAAGGAATCCCCCTATCGTGCAAGTTCCCTTGATGGACCTGAAAGCCGAATACCTGGACCTGCGCGTCGAAATGCTCGAGGCCATTGACGAGGCCCTGACCAGCATGCAGCTCTTCCTGGGGCCGAATGTGCAGGCGCTGGAGAGCGAATTCGCCGAATTCTGCGGCGTCAAGCACGCCATCGGCTGCGGCAGCGGCACGGACGCCTGCTTCTTCGCGCTCAAGGCGGCCGGCGTGGGCCCCGGCGATGAGGTCATCACCGTCTCGTGGACCTTCATCGCTACGATCGCCGCCATCGTCCACACTGGGGCCACCCCGGTGCTGGTGGACATCGAGCCGCGCCATTTCAGCATGGACCCCGAGCAGGTGCGGGCGGCGATCACGCCGCGCACCAAGGCGATTATGCCGGTGCATATCTACGGTTACCCGGCGGACATGGGTCCCCTGCGGGAGATCGCCGAGGAGCACGGACTGGTCATCCTGGAGGACGCCTGCCAGGCGCACGGCGCGTCCTGGAACGGCCAGAAGACCGGCACGCTGGGACTGATCGGCGCTTTTAGCTGCTACATGAGCAAGAACCTGGGGGGCTACGGCGAGGCGGGGCTGCTCACCACCAACGATGACGCGGTGGCCGACCAGTTGCGGCTGCTGCGCAACCACGGCTACGCCGGCAAGTACGAGCACGCCCTGCTGGGCTACAACAGCCGCCTGGATGAGATTCAGGCGGCGATCCTCCGGATCAAGCTGGACCGGCTGCCCGCGTCCATGGCGATCCGCCGCGAGCAGGCCGCCATGTACCACCAACTCCTGGCGGACACGCCGCTGACCCTGCCCCAGGAGGACCCCGGGTTCGAGCACTGCTGGTACATGTTCAACACCCGCGCCCCGCGCCGCGACGAGCTGGCGGCCTTCCTGGCCGACCGCTGCATCGCGACCGCCCAGCACTACGTGCACCCGGCCCACCATCAGCCGGCCTGCGCGCCGTACGGGCTCAACGAGCTCAACCTGCCGGAGACCGATAAAGCTTCGCAGGAGATCCTGATTCTCCCGTGCCATCCGTACCTGAGCGAGGCGCAGATTCGCTTCGTCGCCGAGAGCGTCAAGGAGTTTTACGGGTAGAGGGCGAACGGCCCGGCGGCGAGGCGCACACCCGCGCCTCGCCTCGTGCTCGCAATCTTCTGCCAGGTGAACTCCCTATGCTCCCGACCGTGACCGTGTCGGTTTCCGGCGCCCGGACGCACTCGCTTGCCTTCACCCCCACCGCCGCCGGCGGCGGCTCCCTCGCGCTCGACCTCCCCGCCGGGCTCTACCAGTTCTCAGTGGTCGCGGACGCGCGCGACTTTGACTGGGACAGCCTCTATGAGGTGCTCAACAAATTCCACAACGTGGACCAGCGCACCGGGCCGTGGGATTTCTCCATCAATAACGAAAATCGCCCGCTGGTGCCCGCCTACTGGGTCAGCCTGAACGGCCGGCGGGTCGGCCTGTGGTTCTTCCAGCGCGTCTCGCTGGAGGACCTCGCGGCCCGGCGCTTCCGGGGGAGCTTTGCTTTCTACTGGCCCGGCGGCCCCGGCGCCCTGGAGATTACCCCCCAGCGCGAGTTCACCCTCCGCTGGCAGTCCGCGGTGCTGGAGTCCGACCCCCAGGACACGCTGCTGCCCGCCTTGCCCCCGCTGGGCGACCCCGCCACCGACTCCCCCGCCGCGCAGTGGTCCCGGCCGGAGTACTGGGCGAGACTCCGCGCGGCCCTGGCCGACACCCACGCGCTGTACCGCGAGCCGCTGCGGAAAGCCTGCGACTGGGTGCTGACCGCCGGGCAGGGCGGGGATGACGAGGTGCTGCAAAACCGCCTCGGCGACCACGACTCCCTCCTGATCTGCCTGCTGCTGGCCGGCCACTACCTGGAGGACCGGCCCGACATGATCGCGGCGGCCCTGGCGCTGGTGGAGGAGTACGTGGCACGGGAGTCCTGGGGCAACCCGGACCCGGAGGGCTACGCGCACGACGGCGACATGGGCGCCGGGAGCGCGATGCTGGGGCTGGCCTGGGCCTACCACGCGCTGGCCGCGGAGCTGGGTCCCGAGCGGCGCGCGCGGGTGCTGGACAAGCTGCGCTACCATGGGCAAGCCTTCTTCGAGCTAGCGCTGCTCAACCGCGACTACTGGGGCGGCTCGGTGCTTCAGGACCACGGGCGGCGCGCCCTGTTCCCCTTCGGCGCCGCAGCCCTGCATCTGCTGGGGATTCTCCCCGAGGCCGAACTCTGGGCGCGCTGGACTCTCCCGCGCCTGCAGCGGTCGCTCGACGCCCAGCCGCTGGACGGAGCGCTGCCGCTCAGCTCCTACCAGAGCCTGTACCTTTATCTCGACTACACCATGCACTACCGCGAGACGCTGCTGGCGCTGGGCGGGGAGGACCTTCTCGACCACCCCACTTTCCCGCTCCTCGTGGACTACACGGCGGCGGTGCTGTCCGCGGACGAGCACGGGATGCTGATCAGCGGCCTGGGCGACCGGCTGCCGCTGCTGGGCGGAGCGGCGTTCCTCAACCGCGCGGCGCAGAAGTGGGACGACCCTCGGGCCGCGTACCTGCAGGAGCGCGTGCTGGAGCTAGACCTAGCGTTCACCCACCCCTCGGCCTGTAATGCCCACTATCTGAACGCGATCTGGGGGCTGATGACCTACGAGCCGCGCCCGGCGGCGATGACTCGCCCGCCGCGCGCGCTGACGCACTTCGCCGACTCCGGCCTGGCCCACTGGCGTGACGACGAGCATGAGGTGGCGCTGGCCGTCCGCTGCGCCCCCTGGACCGGCTGGTCGGCCTATCCGCTGGCCCCTGGCCCCTGCGACCGGCTCAACTCCGTGCCCGCCAGCGGCCATTTCGACGTCTTCGTCGGCGACACCCCGCGGCTGCTCGCCCCCGATAGCGGCTACCGACTGCACTCCCGCCTGCGCAGCGTGCTGTTGGTGGACGGGCGCGGGCAGGTTGGCGATATCGGCTATCCCATGTCCATACCGTCCTACCGCTGGCCCGGCGAGCAGATCGAATCCGTGCGCTGGGAGGAAGCCACCCAGACCGGCCTGATCCGGCTGAACCTGGCGCCGGCTTATCCGGCGGAGGCCGGAGTCGCCGCCTACACGCGGGAGTTCCTGCTCTACCCGGAGCGCCGGCTGGTGCTGCGCGACACCGTGACCCTGGACGCGCCGCGCCCGCTGAGCTGGCTGTTCCAGGGCCGCCGCGACCGAGGTGTGGCGCTGGCGGGCCTCACCGGGAGCTTCGGCCCGGACCCGGCGTTGCACCTCACCCCGCGCGAGCCGGAGGTGGCGCTGACCGCGACGGTAGCCGAAACGCCGGTGGTCTTCTCCTACTCCAGCGCCAGCGGCTTCGGCCGCTTCGACCACGTGCGCTACGACACCGTCGCGCCGGTAGACCGCGTCTGCTTGGAGTTTGAGCTGCGCTGGTAAGGCCTCCCCGGGGCGCTTGTGTCCGCCGCCAGTTGGGCCTATAATCTTGTCGATGAAGCCGATTTCGCCCCATGTTGGCCCGCGCATCGCAGCCGCCGCCTGGGAGATCCTCGCCCTGGTGGCGGTCGTGGCGGCGCTGGTGGTCGGCGGCCGCTTTCTGCTGGCCTCGGAGAGCGCCGCGGATGCCCACGCCGTGACGGTCAAGCGCATGGAGACCGTGATCGAGGCGCTGACCAAGTACGCGGTGGACAACGGCGGCGTGTTCCCCGGCTCCAAGCTAGGCCTACGCGCCTTGCTGGAGGAGCCCACCGAGCGCCGCCCGGTCAACTGGCGCGGACCGTACCTCAAGGACGCCACGGCGCTGCGCGATGCCTGGGGGCGCGATTTCCGCTACGTGGCCCCCGGCGCGGGCAACCCGGCTCGGCCCTATGATTTGTGGAGCCTGGGCGCGGAGGGCCGCGAGGGCGGCCAGCTTCAGGACACCGATATTCTCTCCTGGGACAAGACCACCTGGCTGCCGCCCCGCCCCTGAAGGAGCCTCTTGTGAGCCGACCCCGTCGTTTGCTTCCCGTCTTGCTGCTGCTACTCGCGCCCACGCTGGCGCTCGCCGCGGAGCGCGTGAGCTTACCGCTGGACCAGCCGTGGCGTGCCGCCGCCGGCCTGCTGCCCGGCGCGCTGGCCGAGCAATATACCGCCTACCATGTCACCGTCCTGCCCAAAAACGGCGGCCTGCGCTGGGTGTTTACGCCGAAGCAGGACCATGCCGAGCTGATGATCCCGGGGCCGCCGCCGGCAGCCAGCGACTTCGCCCTGACGCTTTCGCTCGCGAGTGGCGACCCCGCTACGGTAGGACTGGAGGCGTTCGGCGGCGATTGGGTGCAGCGCACCTCACCGCAGTATCTCCCGCGCGGGGAGCCAGTCACCCTGTCTGTTTCTCCCAAACGCCAACCCCTCCACTTGGGGATTCTCTTGGTCGAACTCAAACCGGGACAGAAGTATGTGGTCGATGTTCTGAAGGCAGACTACGCGCCCTCGGCGGCTGCCCCGCCCCGACCTGAACTGCCCCCCGCGGCGTTAGCGCAGCAGCAGCCGGAACCGCTCTTGCGCCCGGACCTCCTCCCGGCTCCGGAAGCGCTCCACCGCCTGCCGGCAGCCGCCGCCTTCTCGCCATACGGGCGCAGCGCGGACGTCTGGCTCGCTCCCGACCAGTGGGACTATAGCGACCTGGACGCCCGGTTGGCGGCGTTGCTGACCGCTGACCCCACGGCGCAGATCCTCGTGCAAGTGGAGCTGGACAGCCCCCCCTGGTGGGACGCCGCGCATCCCGATCAGCTCGCTCCCGCGCCGACTACGGGGCCGGAGTTGGAGGCGGAGCGCAAGCTCACCCACGCCTCCTGGTACTCGCCGATGTGGCAAGCGGCCGCCCGCGACGCGCTGCAACGGCTGGTCAAGCATGTGGAGGCGCTGCCCGGGGGCGCGCACGTTTTCGCCTACGAGTTGCAGTCGGGCCGCGGCGGGCGCTGGGCGCCCTGGAACCAGACCGCCGCCTGCCTGGAGAACTCGCCCGCGCTGCAGACCGCCTACCGGGCCTGGCTGCAGCACAAGTATGGCGACCTGGCCGCGCTACGCGTCGCCTGGGGGCAGCCCCGGCAGCCCTGGCCCAACTCGCCGGAGGTCAAGGCCGGCTACATCCTGACCCAGTGGGCGCAGATCAAGCCGCCCGCCGCGTCGGCGCTGCTGGGGGCCGCCGGGCCGAGCCTCTACGACCCCTCCGGCCAGGAGCATCTCGCCGACTACCAGCGCTTTCTGGGTGACTCCACCGCCGACACGATTCTCAGCCTGGTGAAAGCAGGCCGCGCTGCCAGCACGGGTCGCCAGTGGGGAGCCTGCTACGGCGGGCTGCTCTGGTGGCCGACAGACGAGTGGGCGCCCTCCCTGAGCGGCGGGCTGGGCCTGAGCAAGCTGCTGGCCGGCCCTGACCTGGACTTCCTGACCGGCCCGCCGGAGGCGCCCGTTGCGGTCACCGGACTGGCCGGCTCGGTGCGGCAACACGGCAAAGTCTGGCTGGAGCAGCCGGCGGCGGGCGTGGCCCCCGCCCCCGCCCCGGAGCCGGGCGTCCTGGCCCCCGCGGTCTACGTGGTGGACGAGGCCAGCCTGGCGCATCTCGGTCCCGGCGCGGACCTGGAGCGGACCACGCTCCAGGAGCAGGCCGCGCAACTGACCGCCAGCGAGATTCCCTGGGAGGGGTGGCTGCTCGGCGACCTGCCGGCGGCGCCCGACAACCGCCGGCTGTACGTGATGGCCGCCACCTACTACCTGCCCGACCGGGTGCGCGCCGCGCTGGAGAATCACCTGCATCGGCCGGGGACGGCGACGGTGTGGCTGTACGCGCCGGCCGCGCTGGACGGCGGCTATATTGACCCCAGCGCCATCTTCCGGCTGACCGGAATCAAGACCACCCTCTACACTTCCGGGGGTAGTCTGCGGGTAACTCTGCCCGCCGGCGACCCGCTGCTGACGCCCGACCAGACCGAGCCGCTGGTGTTCGGCCCGCAGGACCCCGTGCAGCCGCGCCTGGTGCTGATCGGCGGCGCGGAAGCGGCGGGCACCGTGGCCGACAGTGGCTGGGGCGCGCTCGGCGTGCGCCGCGACCACGGCGCGATCATCGTCTACAGCGCCGCCCCGGGCCTCCCGGCTGCGGTCCTGCGCAATCTGCTCACTGCCACCGCCAATCCCTAGCCGCCGCTCTCCCGTAGGGGCGGAAGTGCAGGTTCGCAAGTCTCTGCCAATCGTCCGCCAGGAGTTGACCGTCATGATCAAGCTCGGCCTGATTGACCTGTGCACCTCCCACTGCGAGGCGTGGCTGCCGCTATTGCGGGAGATGGAGGGGGTGGAGGTTACCGCGGTCGCTGACACCGGGGGCTGTCGCCCGCCCGATTTCGTCAAGGAATATGCGGAGAAATTCGGCATTCCGCACGTCTGCGCGGACGCCGAGGAGGTCGCCGAGCTGACCGACGCGGGGATCGTGTGGAGCGCCAACTGGGGCTTTCACCTGCCCCACGCCCGGCCCTATCTGGAGCGCGGCAAGCCCGTGTTCATCGACAAGCCCGCCGTGGGCAACCTGCGCGAGCTGAACGAGTTGCTCTACCTGCAGGCGCGCCACGGGAGCCTGGTGATGACCGGCTCCTCCTGCCGCTATGCCTACGAGGTCCAGGAGCTGATCGCGCGGCGCGAGGAAATCGGCGAGGTGATCACGGTCTGGGCGCAGGGCCCCGGGGACTTCTTCAGCTACGGCATCCACACGGTGGAGATGTTCCAGGGCTACCTGGGGCCGGGCGCGCGGTTCGTGCGGCACGTCGGCGCGCAGGGCGATACCGACGTCTTCCTGTGCCAGTACACCGAGGGCCCGGCGGTCTTCTACCAACTCGGCTCGCCGCACCGCACCTGGCGGCTGCTGCTCAACTCGGCCAGCGGCCTGCACGAGGCCACGCTGGACCCCAGCCGCATCTACCAGGCGCTGATCGAGAAGTTCGTCGCCGCGATCCGCGAGGGCACGCCGCCCTGGCCCCTGGAGGCCCAGCTGGAGTGCATAAAAATCGCCCTCGCCGCCCGGATAGCCAGGCGGGAGGGCGGGGATATCTACCTCAGCGACCTGCCCGAGGCGGAATACTTCGACGCGGGCCCCTTCTGGGCCGAGTACGCGCGCATGCGGCAGTGCGGGAAGTAGCGGCGAGGACGTCAGCCTTTTGTAGGGCGGGGGGG
>DASXVN010000038.1:0-3669 GCA_036504235.1 Armatimonadota bacterium
GACCGGGACCACCTCATAGGGGTACTTCGAGTGCGCCAGGTCGTTGATCGCCCCGCTGAACTGCTCGCGATAGGCGTTCTCCATGGGCGGCGCGAAGTTGTCGGCCCAGCCCTGGCCGGGGTTGTCCAGGATCAGCGTCTCGGGGCTGAACAGCACGCCCACTGAGGCGATTGCCTCCCGGTCGGTCAGCAGGGGCTGGAACTTCTCGATCTCCGCGTAGGCCTGGCCGATATTGCGGAACTCCAGCTCATCCAGCGAGCCGTCGGTCCGCTGGGAGCCGGAGAACATGAACGCGCGGCAGCCCTGGGCCACGATGTTGGCTTGCTCCACGAGGTACACGGAGGGCTTGTGGGTGTTGTAGACCTGCGAGAGGCCGCCCGGCCCGATCTGCGGCGAGACGCCAGTGCCGCGGGCAAAGCCGGCGGAGACGAAGTTCCCGGCCCACGGCTCGGCATAGGTGAAGTCGAGCAACTCCAGCACCTCGGGGAAGTGGTAGCTGTGCCCACCGTTTACGGTCACCGCGACCGCCGGGTCGGTGGTCTTGACCGCCTCCACCAGGTCCTGGAGGAAGTCCAGGTGCAGCGCCCGTTGCCAGTCGAGCAGCAGCCGCCACTCGGTGTCCTTCTCGGCGCCCCGGGGCAGCGGCCGTCCGTAGGTCTCCAGGAAGACGTTCTCGCAGGCGGGGCACCAGCAGACCGGCTGGCCGAAGATGTCCAGAAAGACGCTATCCGGGTGGTAGCGATCCACAATCTCGCGCAGGTGGTCGCAGGCGAACTCGGCGTACATGGTGCTGCCGCAGGCCCAATGCCACTTGTCGGGCCACCCGGCGCGACCATCGGCCTTAGTGCGCACCATGTTGCCCGCCTCGTCGCGCAGCGCCCAGTCGGGATGCGCGCGGACCGCGCCGGTGTCAAAGCCCACGCTGTAGTAGGCCATGAACTCATACCCCTGGCGCCCGCACAGTTCCTGGATTTCGCCGACGAAATCGCGCCCCGCCAGCGCCGGATGGGGCCGGCCCACCTCGCTGGGGTAGTAGCAGTTGCCCCAGTGGTCCTTGCAGTACTGGAGCACCTGATCCACGTGCGCCAACTGGAAGCATTTCTCATAGTCGGCGATATCCAGGCGGTCAAAGGTCACCACCGGCGGGTCGGGGGAGTGGTGGTCAATCAGGTAGCCGCGATAGGACTGCCGGTAGCGGTCGGACATGGGGTGGACCTCCGTTTAGGGGCGGGAAGAGCGCCGGGAAGCAGCCGGCTCGCGCCTGATGACTTCCACTCTTCTTCTCCGCGCCGGGATTGTGAACCTCCGCACCGGCCGCGAGGTCAGGTGAGAATAAGCGCTCGCCACCGCAGGTTGGTGACAGGGGCTTCTTCTGGAGGTAACGACCATGCGCAAGCCGGAGACCCTAGCAATTGGCGCCGAAGCACCTGATTTCCGTCTGCCCGCCAGCACCGGGGGGGAGATCGGCCTCAGCGATTTCCGGGGCAAGCAGACGGTAGTGCTGTACTTCTACCCCAAGGACATGACTCCGGGCTGCACCATCGAAGCTTGCTCCTTCCGCGACCTGGAGCAGGACTTCGCCGACGCCGGCGCGGCTATTCTGGGAGTCAGCCCCGATGACTTGACTTCGCACGAGAAGTTCACCAAGAAGCATGGCCTGAACTTCCCCCTGCTCTATGATGAGGGCGGGAAGGTAGCGACCTCATACGGGGCCTTTGGTGAGAAGACCTTCATGGGGAAGAAGTACCTCGGGAACCTGCGCGTGACCTACGTGATTGGCAAGGACGGCCGCGTCACCGGCGTCTGGCCCAAAGTGGACCCCGAGGGGCACGCCCAGGAAGTGCTCGACGCGATCCGGCAGGGGTAATCGGCCCCTCCGGGAAGGCCCCCGGCAGGTAAGCTGACTCCCGCAGGCGAAGTCGCCGGCATGACCAATCGCGAGCGTTTTCAGGCCGTCATGAGCTTCCAGCCGGTGGACCGGCTGCCGATCATCGAGTGGGCCGGCTGGTGGGATAAGACTCTTACCCGCTGGTATGGCGAGGGCCTGCCCGCGGAGATGACGGACGCCTTTGAGATCCGCCGCTGGTTTGGCCTCGACGAGCTGCAGCAGAACTGGTTTGCGGCGGCGCAGCCCGACACTCCGCCCCCGCCGCCGGACCGCCGCCAGTGGATTCTGAACGGGGACGGCTACGACCTGGTGCGCCCCTACCTGTTCCCGGACCCGGTGCCCTTCGACCGCGAACAGGCGACCGCCTGGGCCGCGGCGCAGCAAGCCGGCGACCTGGTCGTCTGGATTACCCTCAACGGTTTCTTCTGGTTCCCGCGCGGTATGTTCGGCATCGAGCCACACCTGTTCGCCTTCCACGACCACCCCGAAGTCATGCACCAGATGAACGAAGACCTGCTCGCGTACAACCTCCGCATCCTGGACCAATACTGCGAATACCTCACGCCGGACTTCATGACCATCGCCGAGGACATGTCCTACAACCACGGCCCCATGATCTCCGAGCGGCTCTTTGACGAGTTCCTGGCCCCCTACTACCGCCGCCTGGTCCCGGCGCTGGTGGAGCGGGGCATCGTCCCCCTGGTGGACACCGACGGCGACATCTCGGAGCTGGTCCCCTGGATGCGCCGGGTCGGCGTGCGGGGCTTCTTGCCGCTGGAGCGCATGGCCGGCGTGGACGTGAACCAACTCCGCCGCGACTACCCGGACTTGGTCATGATCGGCGCCTTCGATAAGACCGTCATGCACCTGGGCGAGACCCGGATGCGCCAGGAGTTCGAGCGCCTGCTCCCGGTGATGCGCAGCGGCGGCTTCATCCCCGCCTGCGACCACCAGACCCCCCCGGCGGTGTCGCTGGAGGACTACCGCTTGTACCTGCGGCTGCTGCAGGAATACGCCGAGAAGGCCGCTCGCTAGGGCGGGGAAGGGTGATGAGGCTGCTATGCCGAAGCGCTCCTGGGTACGTCGGAACTGGCCGGCACTGATCTTCATGGGTCTGATCGTGGGGTTCTGGGCGCTGGTCAACAGCCTGTTCATGCCCTTTCCAACCCTGGGCCAGATAACGGAGATGACGGGGATCACGTTCCCGCCCGGTTCGCGACTGCTGTTTTCCTCATACGCTCACTGGATGGACTCAAGCCTCAGCGCCAAGATACGCTTGAGGCCCGACCAGGTAGATGATTTCCAGGCCTCGCTGCCGGTGCATGACTGGGTGCCATCGCGGGAGCATATAATAGGAATGGACGACGATAGCGGGCTTCTCGGATGGTGGTGGAGGCCCGGGAGCAGCAAACGGTTCGTAGCGATTGAGTATGGGTGGACGACGGCGTCCCTGGAACCCCGCTTCCAGCACGCGCATGAGCCCGATGCTGGGGGCGGCCTGGAAATGTTGATCGCCTTCGATCAAGGGCGGTCGCCGGTCTTGTATCTGGAGTGGTTTGGGGATTGACCATGCCTCCGCCGCTGACCTGGGCCTCGCCGCACCGATGGTAGGTGAGCGCTAGCCGCGGGCGGCGGTGGTAAGGGTTCTGTTAAAAAAGTCCGTCCTGGTACTCCTCAAATCTTGGCGAATCTGCTAGACTGAAGGCACTTCACTCCGGAGGTGCTTTATGCTTGGCGATCACGAGGATGCGCCGGTCAGTTTCTTTATGCTTCCGCCCGCG
>DASXVN010000039.1:0-158664 GCA_036504235.1 Armatimonadota bacterium
GCTCGTACCCCGCCGGACTAACGTTTGGCTAGCGACGGCGGGGTACAAGCCCCCGCCCTACAGCAGAAGGGACGGTAATTCCCTGAACGAGCCACAAAGAAAAGCGGGACCTCGTCAGGCGAGGTCCCGCTTTGGCGTCTCCGGGGGGGATGGTCGCTAGATGGGGAAGGCCACAACGGCCGAGACCCCTACTCCAGCCACGCCGCCAATGTCCTTGGTCAGGTTGCTGCCGGTGGTCACCGGGAGCAGGATCCGACCGCGGAACCGGCCGGGCGTCCAGTCGAGCTGGGCGACGACCTTGACCTTGGCCACCTGCTCGGCCGGGCCCATCACCTGCGCGGCGCCGACGGTCGTGCCGCCGCCGATCTTGATGATGGGTACGACCTTGGTTTGCCCCTCAATGGCCGCGTCGTGCTGGCTGAGGGCGCTGTTGATGAAGCGGTCGATCTGGCCGCTGTACTGGCTGACCACCCAGCCAATGCCGAAGATCTTGACCAGATCCATGATGCCCCCGCCCAAGCTAAAGGCTTGCGTCGGCGGGGTGGTAGTGAAGACCAGGCCGGCCAGGAAGGCGACCGTGATCAGGAGAGCTGCTGTTTTGTGCCAGGAGTTGCGTGAGTTCATGTTCGTTCCTTCCTTTCCTTAGAGCCGGTAGTCGGCCACTCCGGTGACGCCCACGCCCTGCACGCGGTCCAGCTTGGCGCCGGAGGGGGTCTTCGTGGAGATCGGCACATAGACGTTGATGTTCAGCGCGTCCTTGAATTTCAGCTCAAGCTGGGCCACGCCCTGGGTCTGGTCCACTTTCGAGGAGGGCCCGTTGATGCGCGCCACACCGATCTCGACGCCACTGAGGACGCTGAGGATCGGCACCAGCTTGTCTTTGTAGGGCTCCGGGGGAGTCCAGGTGTCAGCCGCCGTAACGGTGGCGGGGACGGCGGCGGGCCCGGTGGTGTCCGTGCTTGCCGGGGTCACGGGCGTATTGGTAGTCGGAGCGGGAGCAGCGGCGCCGCCGAGGCTGCCGGCGATCGTGGCGGCCCAGCTATTCGCGAGCTGCTGGGTGGTCTGGTGCTGCCGGTCGGCCTCCATCGAGGTCACCGTAATCAGGCTGATATTCCCGGCCATTACCACCGGCATGCCACTGACGGTGGCGGATCTTACCTGGTCGGGGCGCAGGCCGGCCGACAACGAGTCATTCAGCCGCTTGGCGACGATCAGCGCCCGCTCATAGCCCGTCAGGCCACTGGCGGTGGTCTGAATCTGCAGGAGTTTCGTGCTGCCCAACTGCACGGAGCCCTGCTCCTCCGAGTTGACCATCACCCGTTCGGCCATGGCCCACGGCCCTTCGTAAGTGCTAGCCGCATCGGCGGCCCAGGCCGGCACCGGCCCGAGGCCGGCGCTGTTGCGCAGGGCAGCGCCCAGCGCGAACGCCGCCGCACAGCCGACGACGAGCAAAGCGGCGCGCACTAGCGTGGTTCTGCTTCCGGTCATGTCTACTACCTCCCTTGGAGTGCCTCTTGTTCGACGATACAGGGTAGACGCCTGAGCCGGAACAAAGTTCTCATTGGGGGACACTAATCGTACGCCGCGGGGGGCAGGAGGTCTCTCCCCCCCAGGTAGGGAAAGCTCTCTAACTGCCACTATTTTCCGTCACCAGGAACGCGAGGTCAGTCCTGCCATGGACCGTTTCACCCTCATCCACACCGCCGATGTACATCTGGGCCTGTCGGGGGAGTCCTTTGCCGGCCGCGGCAGCGACCACCGGCGGCTCCTGCGCGAGGCTTTCGAGCGCGTGGTGGATTGCTGCCTGGAGCAGCCTACTGACCTGCTGCTCGTGGCGGGCGACCTCTTCGATAGCCCACAGCCGGGCCGCCGCACCGTCGAGTCGGTTCTGGGCCACTTTCTCCGCCTGGGGCGCGTTGACCACCCCGTGGAGGTAGTGCTCCTGCCCGGCTCGCACGACCGCCTGCGCGAGGAGGGCATCTACGCCGAGTGGCTGGCGGAAGGGCTGCCGGAGAACGTGCATATCCTGGCGGACCCGCGGGGTGCCCCGGTGGCGCTAGCCGGCGGCGAGGTACTGGTTCACGGCGGACCCGGCTGCCTGCGCCTGGCGGCTGAGGACGGGGTGTCCTTTAATGTGGGCGCCATTCACGCGCCTCTGCAACTGGGCAACCTCATGAGCAGCGCCGAACCCGTGCTCACCCCTCGCGACATCGCCGACACCCGTATGGACTACCTGGCGCTGGGTCACTGGCACCGCTTTGGCGACTATTCTACCGGCGGCGTGACCGCCCTGTACAGCGGGGCTCCCGAGATCACCGCCCTGGATCAGGCCGAGCGCGGCCAGGCGGTGCGCGTGGAGCTGTCCCAAGGCGGCCTGGCGCGCTATGAGCGACTGCCGCTGGGCCGGTTGCGCCGGGAACAGCTAGAGGTCAATCTGGCGGACTTTGATACCCAGTACCAGTTGGCAGAGGATCTGCGGCGCCGGGCCGAGGCGGAGCTGATTCTGGACGTGACCCTGGCCGGACTCGCCGATCCCAGCTTCCGCTACGACGCCGGGGAGTTGGAGGACCTCCTGAGCAGTGACTTTTTCCGCGTGCGGATCACCGACGAGGGCGAGCTGGCGGCAGCGGAGATCACTGAGAGCCGCTACCCCGAGGAGTTGGTAGTGGGGCGCTTCGTGCGACTGATGGAGGACCGCCTGCAGCGCGCCGCGGCCTCCGGTGCCGCCGAGCAGACCCAGTTAGAACGGCAGGCGCTGCAACTGGGGCTGGCCTTGCTGGAGAGAAAGGAGGCGCTCTAGCATGGTCGTACGCGAGATCACCCTGCGGAACTTCGGCCGGCTGGAGGACGCCACCGTCTCGCTGGACCCCGGACTCAACTGCGTCTGGGGACCCAACGAGATCGGCAAGTCCACGCTGCTGGCCGGCCTGTTCATGCTGCTGTTTGAGAAGCCGAACTCGACCAAGACCGCCACTGCGCGCTGGCGGCGCTGGGGCGCGGACCGGATGTACGAGCTGGGCATGGTGTTCGACGCCGAGGGCCGCCACTACCGCCTGACCAAGGATTTTCAGGCGCAGGTGAGCGTGCTGCGCGACCTCGACAGCAATCAGCAGTGGGAGGACCTCGGTGAGGTGCAGCAGCGGCTGGCCCTACTGATCGGCACTGAGTCCCCGGCCATCTACCAGGCGACCGCGGGCTTGCGCCAGCAGGAAATCATGAGCATTCAGGAGGGCCGGCGACTCGGGGAGTTGCTGCAGGATTCCATCTCCGGAGCGGCCGACGAGGTGTCGGTGGCCCAGGTGCTGGCGCAGCTCGACGCGGCGCTGGGGGAGCTGCAGCGGGGCGGGGCCGCCGATGTCTCGCGGGCCCCTGGGGAGATGGACCTCGCGGAGCAGACCCTGGCCCAGTTGCAGACGCGGGAGACGGAACTGCGCGAGATGCTGGCCCGTCTGCAGCAGGCGCGGCGACTGGCGGAAAGCCACCGGGAGGAGCAGGAGCAGCTCAACGCGGAGATCGCGGAGCTGGAGAAGCTGGTCGCCCAGACCCAGCAGCGGCGGGCCCTGGAGCAGCAGCGTGAGCTGCTGCGCGAACAAGCTATGGAGTTGCAGCGCCGGGCCGACCGGGCCCGGGTGCTCAACATGCAGATCGAGCGCGCCGAGCAGGACCGGGACGCCCTGCCGGCGGTTACCATGGAGCAGGCCCTGGAGGCCTGGCGGCTGGAGCAGGCCGTGCAGCAGGCCCACGAACAGCAGGCGGAGGCCGAGCAACGTCTGCAGGAAGCGGTAGCGGAGCGGAGCGAGATCCAGGAACGGGCCGCGGACGCCGACACGCACACCCCTTATCAGAAGATGCTCACGGAGTCCATCGCCCTGCAGGAAGAGGTGGGCCGCCTGGCCGCGGCGGTGGAGCAGGCCAAGGAGCAAGCCGAGGAGGCGCAGCGCACCCTGCAAGGGGAAAAGGAGCGCCGGGGGCTCCGCCTGGCCTCGCAGGGCATGGGCGCGCTGTTCGTGGTGGTCGGACTGATCACCGGCGCGCTGTCGCATCCCGCCTTTTTTGTCGCGAGTCTCCTGGGCGCGGGGCTCCTGTTCTGGGGATTCACCTTGCGCCCAGCGGCGTCGTGGGAACGGTTGCTCCTGCATGTCGAGGAGACGGCCAGAACCCTGACCAAAGCCGAGTCCGACCACTGGAACACGCGCGTGAAGCTGCAGAACTTGCTCGGGGAGGCGCAGGTGCGCTCCATCCCGGAGCTGAGTGAGAAGGTGGGGGAGGGCAGCGAGGAGGCTGTGGCGCTGGGGCGCGAGTTGTCGCAGGTGGAGACGCGTTGCGAAAGCCACGAACGCCAACGCGAGGCGGCCGGCGAGAACAGCCAGCGCTTCCAGCAAGGGCTGCAAGCGCTGCTGGGGGGCGCCTTCCGCGACGCCGCTCATATGCAGGAGGCCGCCCAGCGGCGCGAGCGGCTGGAGCACGAAATCAGGACCACGCGCGAGGAGTTGGAGGGCACGCTCCCCGAGAGTGAGGCCCAGTCCGAGGCGCGCCTGCGCGCCCTGGCCGGCGAGCGCGCCACGCTGGACGAGCGGCTGGAGAGCATGCAACTGGCCGGCGCGGGACTCAGTCCCGAGAGCCTGGCCCGGGTCACCACCGAGCTAGAGCGGCGTCAGGCGCGAAGCAAGGAGATTACCCAGCAACTAGCGGAGAGCGAGGCGCTGCTGCGCAGCTCTGCTTGCGATGAGGAAGACCTCGCGGCCGTCCAGGAGCAAATCGGCCAGGCAACGGAGCGCCGGGACCGCCTGCACCGCCGCGAACAGGTCTACACGATCACTCGGGAGACTCTGGGGCTGGCGCGCAAGGAGACCCTGCTGGCCGCGACGGACGTATTGGAGCCGGCGATCGGGGAGCTGCTGCACCGGCTGACCCTGGGCCGGTACGGGCGCGTGACGGTGAACCGCGAGACTCTGGAGCCGGTGGCTTACTCCGCCGCCAAGGGGGAGGGGGCGGACCTGGACAGCGACCTGAGCCTGGCCACGCGCGAGCAGCTCTACCTCGCGGCACGGCTCTCGCTGGTGAGTCTGCTCTGGCCGCATGAGGGTCCGCCGGTGCTCTTGGACGATCCGCTGGTGAACTTCGACGACCGCCGGCGCGCGGAGGCGATGGCCCTGCTGGCCGAGTACGCCCATGACCACCAGGTGCTGCTGTTCACCTGCTCGCGCGCCTGTCTGGAGCAAGCCGACCGCGTTATCGATCTGACGCAGGCCGAGTCCGTTCAGTCATAGACGGGGCCGCGAGAGATCGCGCTGAGGCCTAGTGCGATTTTTCTAAGCGGGAAGGAATGGGGCCGACGGGGGGAGAAATACGATACTGGTCCGTTAAAGGTGGCGCAATCGCCTGCATCGACAACGAGGTACACGATGAATCAAGAGGTTAGCCCCGCCGTGGTTATCATTGTGTTGATCCTGCTGATCGCCGTGATGTTCGCCCTGTACTTCCTGGTGACCAGCGGGAAAGCCGCGCCTACGGAGACTTCCGCCGCGGCGGTCGGTCCGCTGGCTCCGCGGGCCCCCGTGGCGGCTCCCGCCAACGAGGCGGGCTCCGCGGCCGCGACTGCGGTGGACCCGGCCCCCCAGCAGGCGGTCACTCCGGCGGAGGCCGCGACGCCGAAGAACGGCCCGAGCGCCAAGACGGCCCAGCCCGCGACTCCGGCCCCCGCCGCTGCCCCGAGCGGGTAGCAGGGCCGGCGCCTCGCCCTCCCAAATTGTTAGCGCGGAACTCCTCAGGGATTCCGCGCTAAAGTGTTACCATGCCCCGCCGCCGGCGAGCTACTCTCCGTACTTGAGCAACGCCTGCACCTTGACCGGGAGCACGATATCAGCGGTGGTTGCGTCCATAGAGGCTTTGATCGTCCCGGTCGCGCTCGTCACTGAGCAAGCTGTCAGGTCGTAGAGCTGCGTCAGATCGGCCAAGTCCAGCACCAGGTTGGAGACCGTGATCTTCTGCCCCGGCCCCAGCGGGTTGTCGGCCTGGAAGTCGGGGACTTGGGCCACCAGGTGCGTCTTGAGCACGGCTACACCCTCCTTGATCCCCACAAAGGTGCTTTCCACGGTCACCTTGGCAAGGCCCAGACCGGGGAGGTCATAGCTGTCGGTGCGCTTCCAGGTGTCGCCGGGATCCACGTCGCCGTCCGGTAGTTGCGGCAAGGCGCAGAGCACCGCCAGCGTCTGCAGCGGCACACCCCCCTGCGAGAGTATCTCTCCCACGGGCTGCCCGCTCGTGTCCATCCCCGGCAGTTCCAGCAGTCGGCCCCGCCGGTCCACTTGCAGGAGCGCGGGCGGCGGCACCTTCACATTCAAGCGGCGCCCGGCCATCTGCTGATCCAGCTTGGACAGCTCCAGGCGGAGCGCCGTGCCCACGCCGGGATCGGCCAGAACCCGGGGGGAAAGCTTGCACTGGGCGCTGGCGCCACCGGTCATGCCGGTGGGAGCGTCATTGAGCAGCACCGCGGTGATGGCCACCTGTAGGCTGCGCGTCACCGTGTCCTGCGGGGTGAAGGTCAGAGTCTGCGCGGCGGACAACGCCGAGGCCGAAGCTACTGATGCCCCGACAACGGCGAAAAGTAGCAGAGCGATACCGTGGGTACGAAATAGCATGGAAACCTCCTGGGAGTATACAGGTGGGGCAAACTCGCCCCACGAGGGAATGACAAATCTCGAGCGCTCCTGGTTCCCTGCGGGGCGCGGCGGGGAGGAGTACCGGGCACGGAGCCGGAACTATCCGCGCAGGGGGTGGCCTCCGTACAGACGAATGATTTCTGAGGTGACCGGTGAGCATCACCCTGAGCGCTGCGCTGGCGGCGGGCATTTTTCTCCTGGTTTTCCTGCTAATCGCCCTGGACCGCGTGGACAAAACCAAGGCGGCCCTGGCGGGAGCGGCCGCGGTGCTCCTGCTCGGCCTGGTGGGCCAGCAGGTGGCGCTCGGCGGGGGCGAGAGCGGCGGGGGCGTGGACTGGAACACCATCTTTCTGCTGCTGGGCATGATGATCATCGTGGTCATCGCCGGCCGCACCGGCGTCTTCGGCTGGCTGGCGGTGCGCGCAGCCCAGGCGGTCCACGGCAGTCCGTTGGGCGTACTGGTGTTGCTGGCCCTGGTGACCGCGGTGCTGTCGGCGCTGCTGGACAATGTCACAACGGTGCTGGCGATTGCTCCGGTGGTGCTGCTGCTCTGCGAGAGGATGCGGCTGGACCCCATCCCCTTCCTGATCGGCGTCATCCTGGCCGCCAATTTCGGCGGCGCCGCGACCCTGATCGGCCATCCCCCCAATATCATGATCGGCTCCGCCACCGGCTTTACCTTCCTGGATTTCCTGCGGGTGGATGCCCCGATTGCGGCGCTGTGCCTGCTGCTCTACCTGATCGCGGTATGCGTCTTCATGCGGCGGCGCTGGTGCGTGTCGCCGGAAGACCGCCGGCGGATCATGGCGGTGGACGCTAACGAGTCGCTGACCGACCGGCCCCTGCTGCGGCGCTGCCTCGTCGTCTTCTCGCTCACGCTGTTGGGGTTCCTCCTGCAGGGGCAACTGGGCCTGCCCCCGGCGACCATCGCCCTGGCCGGCGCGGCGGCCCTGCTGTTGCTGGACCGCGAGGACGTCGAGGATGTCCTGCGCGAGGTGGAGTGGCCGACGCTGCTGTTCTTCATCGGTCTGTTCATCATGGTCGGGGCGTTGGTTAACACCGGGGTGATCTCTTCCCTGGGGCGGGCGGTCACGGCCGCCGCGGGGGGGAGCGTGCCGCACCTGACCCTGGGTTTGCTCTGGTTCTCCGGCGCGGCCTGTGGTATCATTGATCAAATTCCGTACGCCGCCGCGGTCATCCCAATGGTGCAGCAGATCAACGCGGGGGTGACGGCGGGCGGCGCTCCGGCCAGCGGCGAGCCGCTGTGGTGGGCGCTGTCGCTCGGTTGCGGCCTGGGCGCCAATCTAACGCTGATCGCCTCCGCGACCAACGTCGTCGTGGCCGACATGGCGGCCCGGGCCGGATACCGGATCAACTTCTGGCGGTTCCTCAAGTACGGGGCGCCGGTGACGATAGGCAGCCTGCTGCTGAGCAGCCTCTATCTATGGGCGCGTTTCCTGAGGTAAGTAGGGGTTTGCGCGGGCGCGAGATGGGGAAAAATGATGGTGGGTAGTAGCGGCCTCGTGGCCGGTCTGGACATCGGCAGCGTGGCCGCCAAAGCCGTAGTGTGGGACTACCGCGCCGCGCAACTAGCAGGGACCGCCCTGCAGCCGACCGGTTGGGAGCCGGCGGAGTCGGGGCGTGTCGTCCTGCAGGCGGCGCTGGCCGAGGCCGGCGCGACGGAAGACTCGCTGGAGGCGCTGGTCGTGACCGGCTACGGGCGCGGCCTGTGGCACGGGTCCGGCGTCGTGCTGACGGAGATAACTTGCCTGGCCCGCGGGGTGCGGGCCGTAGCTCCCACCGCGCGCACGGTTTTTGACCTGGGCGGCCAGGACACCAAGGCGCTGGTCCTGGACGACGCGGGCGCGCTGGCGGACTTCGCGGTGAATGACCGCTGCGCCGCCGGCACGGGGCGCTTTCTGGAGATGGCCGGCCAGCGGCTGGGGCTGGCGGCGTCCGAGTTGTCGGAGTCGGCGCTGGGGGCCTCCGCGGCGGTGCGCCTGTCCAGTCTCTGTGCGGTGTTTGCCGAGAGCGAGATTGTCGGACTGCTGGCCGCGGGCGTGGCCCGGGACCAGATCGCGCGCGGCCTGTGTGAGGCCGTGGCGCAGCAGGTGCTGTCCCTGGCCGGGCGGCTGGACTACCGAGGGCCCTTTGTCCTGGTGGGCGGGGTGGCCCGCAGCCGAGCGGTGCAGGAGGCCCTGGAGCGAGCGCTGGGTGAGCCGGTGGCGGTGCCCGAGCAGCCGCAACTAATCGTAGCCCGAGGGGCGGCCTTGCTGGCCGCCGACTCGATTGCCGGAGATGATCGTGGATAACAGCCGAGGGGGAGCCGCACCGGTGAAGTCGGAACGTACTTGGCGGGCGCGAACCTGGTTGATATTGCTGGTCGGCAGCTTGCTGCTGGCCGGCGCGACCGCGCGTGCGGAGGACCTGTCGCCGGTGCAACTCGCCAAGTCCGAGGTGCAGGCGGCCCGGCTGGAACTGAGTTGCGGCCACCTGGACAGCGCTACCGCCAAGCTGACGAAAGCCTCGACTCTCCAGCCGCACTGGATTGTCCCGCACCAGTGGATGGCGGTAACCTACCAGCGGCAGGGCGACCAGGAGAAGGCGATCGCCGAGTACACGCTGGTGCAGCGTCTCAACTACGGCTTCAGCCCCAGCGGGCGCGTGAATCCCCCCGTGGCGATTGAGAAGGTGCTGGCCGCCGAGGCGCTCAGCATGTGGCTGGTCAACCAGACCCGCCAGCAGAACCAGCTCCCCATTCTGCGCCCCGAGCCGCTGCTATCGCTGGCCGCCCGCGAACACAGCCTGGAGATGCGCGACCTGGCCTATTTTGACCACTACTCGCCGACCCCCGCGGTGCGCGCGCCGCTGGACCGCTTCCGCGAGGTCTTTCACTTTATGCCCCGGTGCATCGCCGAGAACATCGCCCGGCGCTGGGGCACGACCTACTGCCTGACGCCCGAGGCGGTGGCGCAGACCCACCAGGACTTCATGAACAGCCCCGGGCACCGCGCCAATATCCTGCTGGACGGCGTGGCCAGTTTCGGCATGGGCGTGGCCGTCAACGAACAGGGGCATTTCTGGATCAGCGAGGAATTCGCCCTGTACGGCGACGACCAGTAGAGGCCCCGCACCGCTCGCGGCCACCATATCCCCATCGGCGAGGCTCAGGCCTCGCCACCCACGAACGGAGTTGTCCCCATGGAAGAGATCATTCGTCAGGGCTTGCGTGATTCGGCCGCACTGTTAGAGCGCGTGGCCGAGGAGATGACCCCGCAGATCGCGACGGCGGCGGCCGAGGCTATTGCCTGCCTGCAGCGGGGCGGCAAGATCGCCCTGTGCGGCAACGGCGGCAGCGCCTCGCAGGCCCAGCACCTCGCGGGCGAGCTGATCGGCCGCTTCCGGCGCGAGCGTCCCGCCTATGCCGGTATTGCTTTCAACGCCGACACCACGATTCTCACGGCCATCGGCAACGATTACGGCTACGACGAAGTCTTCCGCCGCCAGGTGGAGGGGCTGCTCGTGCCCGGCGATATGCTGGTTTGCCTGAGTACCAGCGGCAATTCCGAGAACCTGATCCGGGCCGCTGAGCAGGCGCGCGCTAACGGCATTTTCACCCTGGGCATGACCGGCGCCAGCGGCGGCCGGCTGGGGGAGGTCGTGGACTTGTGCTTGCGCGTGCCGTACCCGGTGACCTCCGTGGTGCAGGAGGCGCACCTGGCGATGGGGCACCTGATTTGCGAGTTGATCGAGGTCACGATGGTCGAGGCGGGCGAGCGGCCCTAAGCGGCGACCCCATGGCTAACCCCACTTGCGTAATCGGCTTGGATGTCGGCAATACGCGGCTGACCGCGGCGGTCGTGAACGGTCGCGGCGAGACGCTGGCGCACTGGGAGCAGGCTAACCCCCGGGCCGAAGGCGCCGCAGCGGGTCTGGCGGCGCTGCAGGCGATGGTCGCTCGCGCGCGGGAGCAGGCCCCCGAAGCCGCCGCGATTGGCATTGGCTTTGGCGGGCCGGTGGACCTGAGCACCGGCCTCATTCGGCGCTCGCATCATACCTCCGGCTGGGAGGGCGTGGCCCTGGCGGAGGTGCTGGGCGCGGCGAGCGGCTTGCCGGCGTACCTGGACAATGACGCCAACGCCGGGGGCCTGGGCGAGGCGCTGTTCGGCGCGGGGCGCGGGGTGGATAGCCTGCTGTACGTGAACGTGGGCACCGGCATCGGCGGCGCGGTGATCATCGGCGGCCATATCCACCACGGCGCCCACAGCAACGCGGGCGAGATCGGCCATGTCGTCGTGACGCTCGATTTCGGCCCGGTCTGCACCTGCGGGAAACTCGGCTGCCTGGAAGCCTGGGCCAGCGGCGACGCGCTGGGCGCAGCGGCGCGGCAAGCCGCGGACGAGGGCCGGTTGGCCGGTTCCTCGCTGGCCGCGACCGCCGCGGAGGACCTGACCGGTCGCAGCGTCGCCACCGCTGCCTCAGCCGGCGACGCGGCCGCGCTGGCGATTCTCCAGACCGCGGGGCGGTATCTCGGAGTCGCGCTGGCCGCGGCCGCTAATGTGCTGGACCCGGCGCTAGTTGTGGTCGGCGGCGGGGTGTCGGAGGGCAATCCCCCGTACCTGGAGGCCGCGCGGCAGAGCTTCGCGGCCTGCGCCACGCCTCCCGTTGCGGCAGGCACCGCCGTGGTTCCCGCGCTGCTCGGCTATCAGGCCGGAGTGGTCGGCGCCGCCGCTATTGCCTTGCAGGCGCTCAATGCGGTAGAATAGTCGGAATTCGTCGCCGACGCCGATCGGCGTTCCTCTGAGGGAGTATTCATGATTGATCTCACCAGTGTCGCCGGACTACCACTCAAATTTGACGAGCAAACCAACGCCTTCAGCCCCGGCGCCGGCGTGCGCGATCCCCTGTACGCGACGCGCGAACTGGACGCCCTGCGCCCGATTCTCGCCGACCCGGACTGCGAGGGTCCGGAGATCATCTACTGGATGTACCGCAACCTGGGCCTCAAGGGCGACGAGCGCCTGCTGCAGACCCACCGGCTGCGTTACGACATCAGCACGTTCGTACCCTGCAAGCTGGGCCGCGAGCCGATGAAGACCTCCGGCCACTACCACCCGCCGGTGTACCGAGGCGGCCCCGCGTACCCGGAGATCTACGAGGTGCTCTACGGCGAGGCGCTTTACCTGCTGCAGAAGGTCGCCGACTACGAGGCCGGTCCCGGCGAGGTGCAGGTGGAGGACATTTTCACCCTGCGCGTGAAGGCGGGGGAGAAGGCCATGATGCCCCCCGGCTATGGCCATGTGACCATCAACACCCTGGACGAGCCGCTGGTCATGTGCAACTGGGTCTGCGCCGATTTCAACTCCTTCTACGGCTCCACTGAGCAGTGCCGCGGCTTTGCTTACTGGCTCTTCGAGGAGCAGGGCGAGACGCAGTGGGTGCGCAACCCGGCCTACCCCGAGCCGGTGCCGGCCCTGCGTCACGCCACGCCCCGGGCGGTCCCCGAACTGGGCCTGGAGCCGGGCGTGCCGATGTATACCGTCTGCCGCGAGCATCCCGAGTTATTCGCCTTCCTGCTGCGCCCCCAGGATTTCGAGGCGCAGATGTGGCAGGCGCTGGAGTTCAGCTAGCCGTTCGCTATCGCGTATCGAGGAGGCCACCCAACTGATGTCCAATCCCGCCCTTCGGGAAGGATTATCGTTCGACGATGTGCTGCTGATTCCCGCGCGCTCCGATCTGCTCCCCACGCAGGTCAACGTGCAGACGCGGCTGAGCCGCAACATCATGCTCAATGTGCCCATCGCCAGCGCCGCCATGGACATGGTGACCGAGGGGCGGTTGGCTATCGCCGTCGCCCGCGAGGGGGGCATCGGCGTCATCCACAAGAACATGACGCCCGAGCAGCAGGCGCTGGAAGTGGACCGGGTCAAGCGTTCGGAAAGCGGGATGATCGTGGACCCGGTGACCCTGGGGCCGGACCGCAGCGTCCGCGAGGCCCTGGCGATGATGAGCCGCTACCATATCTCCGGCCTGCCCATCACCACCGAGGACCGGCGGCTGGTCGGCATCCTCACCAACCGCGACCTGCGTTTTGAGACCGAACTGGACAAGCCCGTCTCCGCCGCGATGACCTCGAAGAACCTCGTGACCGCCCCCGAAGGCACCACTCTCGAAGAAGCCAAGCTCCTCCTCCACGAGCACCGCATCGAGAAACTGCCCGTGGTGGACGGCGACATGAAGCTGCGTGGGCTGATTACCACCAAGGACATCGAGAAGGTCGCCACCTTCCCCCACGCCTGCAAAGACAGCCTGGGCCGCCTGCGGGTCGCCGCGGCGGTCGGCGTCGGCCCGGATAGCATGGAGCGGGCCCTCGCGCTGGTCGAGCGGGGCGTGGACGCCCTGGTGGTGGACACCGCCCACGGGCACTCCGCCGGCGTCCTCCGGCAGATTGGCGTGCTCAAGGAGCGCTTCCCGGATATTGACGTCATCGCCGGCAACGTCGGTACCGCCGAGGGAGCCGCTGCCCTCTGTGAGGCCGGCGCGGACGCGGTTAAGGTGGGCATGGGCCCTGGCTCGATCTGCACCACCCGGGTGGTCGCCGGCGCCGGCGCGCCGCAGATCACCGCCATTATGGACTGCGCCGAGGTCTGCGCGCCCTTTGACGTGCCGGTGATCGCGGACGGCGGCATCAAGTATTCCGGCGACATCACCAAGGCCATCGCCGCCGGGGCACACTGTGTGATGATCGGCAACCTCCTGGCCGGTACCGAGGAAAGCCCCGGCGATACGGTTCTCTATCGCGGGCGCACCTACAAGGAGTACCGGGGCATGGGCTCGCTGGCGGTCATGGAGGGCTCCTGCTCCACGCGGGATCGCTACGGGCAGCAGGAAGTGGACACCGATAAGCTGGTTCCCGAGGGCCTGGAGGGCCGCGTGCCCTACAAGGGGCCCCTGCGCACCGTGGTGCACCAGATGCTGGGCGGCTTGCGCTCCGGCATGGGCTACTGCGGCGTGACCAACATCGAGGAACTGCGCAACCGGCCGAATCCGAAGTTCTACCGCATTTCGCCGGCGGGTCTGCGCGAGAGCCATCCGCACGACGTTATTATCACCGAGGAGGCGCCCAACTACCAGATCTCGGAGTAGCGAGATCGTGGGGCCTCGGTACGCTCATGGCAGAAATCCGACTGGTTCATCTCACGAAACGTTTTGACGGGACGACCGCCGTGAAGGACGTCAACCTGGAGGTCAAGGACCGGGAGTTCATGGTCCTGGTCGGCCCCTCCGGTTGCGGCAAGACCACCGTGTTGCGCCTGCTCTCCGGGCTCGAGGAGCCCAGCGAGGGCGAGGTCTGGATCGGCAACCGCCTGGTCAACAACGTGGAGCCCAAAGACCGCAACCTGGCCATGGTCTTCCAGAACTACGCGCTGTATCCGCACATGACCGCCGAGGACAATATCGCTTTCGGCATGCGCATGCGCAAGATCGCGCCGGAGGAGATTCAGCGCCGGGTGCATGAGGCCGCCGAGATGCTGGGCATTGAGAGTCTGCTCAGCCGCCGCCCGGCCGAGCTGTCCGGCGGCCAGCGCCAGCGGGTGGCCCTGGCGCGGGCCATCGTGCGCGAGCCGGTGGCCTTCCTCATGGACGAGCCGCTCTCCAACCTCGACGCCAAGCTCCGGCTGCAGACCCGCGCGGAACTGGTCAAGCTCCACGCGCGCTTGGGCATCACCACCATCTACGTGACCCACGATCAGGTGGAGGCGATGACCATGGGCGACCGGATTGCGGTCATGCGCGACGGCGAGGTCCAGCAGGTGGATACTCCGCTGGGGCTGTACAACCACCCCGCCAGCCGCTTTGTGGCCGGCTTTATCGGCAGCCCGGGGATGAACTTCGTGGAGGCCGAGGTGCTGGGTTCCGCTGAAGATATGTCCGTGGACGCGGGCGGCTTCCGGCTGGCCGTCCCTCCGCAAAAGCGCGGCGCCCTGCAGCCCTACGCCGGTTGTCCGGTCATCCTGGGCCTGCGGCCGACCGACATCTTCGACACCCGCAACTCCGCTCCGGTCGCGCCCGGTGAGGGCAATCGCCTGACCGGCACGGTGGAATTCGTCGAGCCGCTGGGCGCCGAGACCATCGTCCACCTGCGCATCGGCCAGGACCAACTGGTCGTCCGCGTGGAGGGCTCCCTGGTCCCCAGCGCCGGCGAGCAGCTCGAGCTGGTGGTAGATCTGGACCGGCTGCACTTCTTCGACCCGGATACCGAGGCCCGGATAGCCTGAGCGCCATGGAGGTTTCCGCCAGCCCTTTGCCTCGGCTGCTCTTGCACGTCTGCTGCGGTCCTTGCGGGACCGTGGCCGTGGAGCGCCTGCTGCCCCGCTTTACGGTGGAGTTGCTCTGGTACAACCCCAATATCGAGCCGGAAGCCGAGTATGAATTGCGCCTGGCTGCCTGTCGCCAATTGGCGGCGCATTTCGGCCTGCCGCTGATCGAGTTGCCGGCCGAGCGCGACGCCTGGCAAGCCGCGGTAGCGGGCTACGAGGGCGAGCCGGAGGGCGGGCTGCGCTGCCGGCAGTGTTTCCGCCAGCGACTGGCCCGCGCCGCTCGCGAGGCGGGGGAGAGGGGCTGCGCCTATCTGGCCAGCACGCTTTCCGCCAGTCCCCACAAGGACGCCGCGACCCTGGCCCAGGTGGCCGAGCAACTCTGCCCGGAGGGGCTGCAATTTCTCGACGAAGACTTCAGTCAGGCAGGCGGTTTCGCGCGCAGTGTAGAATTGAGCAAGCAACTTGGTCTGTACCGGCAGCGCTACTGCGGCTGCCACTATGCCCAGCGCGGGTGATCCCCGCCTGTGAGGCGGACGAGGTTCACCTGCGGCAAAATCCCCAACGAATAGAAAGGTCGGTTTCCTATGCCCCCTACCCCCGTGAAAGTCGGCGTCATCGGCTGTGGCGCCATCAGCGGCGCTTATCTGAAGCAGTGCCCGGAGTTCGAGATTCTGGAGATCGCGGCCCTGTCCGACCTGGTCCCCGAGCGGGCCGCGGAGAAGGCCCAGGAGTTCAACGTGGCGCGCGTCTGCACCGTCGAGGAGGTCCTGGCCGATCCGGAGATCGAGATCGTCCTGAACCTCACGATTCCCGCGGCGCACTATGAGGTCTCCCGTTCCATCGTCTCCGCCGGCAAGAGCGTCTGGAGCGAGAAGCCGCTCACCCTGACCCGCGACCAGGGCCGCGACCTGCTCGCCCTGGCCCGCAAGCAGAAGGTGCTGGTCGGCTGCGCCCCGGACACCTTCCTGGGCGGCGGCCACCAGACTTGCATCAAGCTGATCAACGACGGCGTAATCGGCGAGCCGGTCTCCGCGACGGCCTTCATGAGCGGACACGGGCCGGAGGGCTGGCATCCCAACCCCGCCTTCTACTACAAGGAAGGCGCGGGCCCGCTCTTTGACATGGGTCCGTACTACCTGACCGCGCTCATCGCCATGCTGGGGCCGGCCCGGCGCGTGACGGGCTCCACCCGCATCAGCTTCCCGACGCGCACCATCACCAGCCAGCCCTTCGCCGGAGAGGTCGTCGAGGTGGAAGTTCCCACCCACGTGACCGGCGCGGTGGACTTTGCCTCCGGGGCGATTGCGACCGTCATCATGAGTTTCGACACCTGGGAGCATCATCTGCCCCAGTTGGAGGTTCACGGCACCCTGGGCAGCCTGAGCGTGCCGGATCCCAACGGCCCCGGCGGAACGCCGAAAGTAAGCATGGCCGGCAGCGGTACCTGGGAAGACGTGCCCCTGAGCCACGGCTATGCCGAGCTGTCGCGGAGCACCGGCGTGGCCGATATGGCCTACGCCCTGCGCAGCGGCCGGGCTTTCCGGGCCAACGGCGACGTGGCCTTCCACGTGGTGGACATCATGCACGCCTTCTACGAGTCCTCCGACCAGGGTCGGCATATCGAGCTGGAATCGACCTGCGAGCGCCCCGCGCCGCTTCCGGTGGGGCTGGCGGAGGGCAAGCTGGACGAGTAGGGGAGAGGGGAGCCTCACCCCCGGCCCCTCTCCTGGCAGGAGAGGGGAGAACGGCAGAGACAACGGCGCGCGGACGTTTCCCCGTAGGGGCGAAGTTCGGCGTCTGCGCCGAATCTCCGCCCGCGGCGGCCGCACCACGATCATTTCCGCGGGAGGGGCCGCATGCGAGCACGATCGGCGTCTGCGCCGGGCGCGCGGAAGCATCCGGCCCCGGGCTAGCGGTAACCGTGGGTCGGATACGTGGTGGAGTTTGCCTGGCAAACTCCCTCGTATTCGGCCCCTCCGGACGTCATGGGACCTGGGGGCAGCAACCGCCAAATGCCCCCAGGACTTGACGCAGAGCGCTTGCGTCGGTAAAATAGTCGCTGCGCCGAGCTAGACCGGGGCGTAGCGCAGTCCGGTTAGCGCGTCGGCTTTGGGAGCCGAAGGTCGCCGGTTCGAATCCGGCCGCCCCGACCAGATTCGTCTGCAGGGCCCGGACCGGCCGCGGCGACGGGCTGGTTCACGGTCCGTTGTTGATGGAAGGCGCAGTCTGGGCGAGGAGTCGAGCGGGAGTAGCTCAGTTGGTAGAGCGCCAGCCTTCCAAGCTGGCTGTCGCGAGTTCGAGTCTCGTCTCCCGCTCCAGTGCACGGCGCAGCGGTTTGTTCGGCCCGGGGCGCCCGTAGCTCAGAGGATAGAGCAGCGGCCTTCTAAGCCGCTGGTCGCCCGTTCGAATCGGGCCGGGCGCGCCAGCTATCCGCGGGGCTGAGTATTTGACAATCTGACGCGTCGCGAGTATATTATGCGGCGTTTCGCAGCGAGTGGCACGGTGGGCGTAGCTCAATTGGCAGAGCACCGGACTGTGGCTCCGGTGGTTGTGGGTTCAAGTCCCATCGCTCACCCCATCTTTTGGCCGCGGACCGGGGCAGTCCGGTCGGGCCGGCTCTCGAGCGCGCCTGTAGCTCAGTGGATTAGAGCATCGGACTTCGGATCCGAGGGTCGGGGGTTCGAATCCCTTCAGGCGCGCCACTCGGATCAAGCGCGGAGACCAGTCTCCGCCTAGCGGGAGGCAACCCCGCGACTAGCGGCAGCACTGAGGAACTTCTCGGAGTGACTGTCGTCCAAAATCTTGGGTGGGTCGTTAGCTCAGCTGGTAGAGCAGCGGACTCTTAATCCGCGGGTCACAGGTTCGAGCCCTGTACGGCCTACCACCCCTTTTCTCGTCGTTTGGCCCCCTGCGGGGCAGGGCGCGTGATGGAATTGGCAGACATGCATGGCTTAGGACCATGTGGGTAACTCCCGTGGGAGTTCGAGTCTCCCCGCGCCCACCAGGCCTCCACATCCCGCTTCACTTGCCCCCTCGCCGGTTCGCGCTGGTGGGCCCAACCTTAGCCTTCAGCAGCGTCGTCCGCCCGCCCGGGACGACGCCAATTTGTATGGGGCCCCGGCTCGCCGCCTCGGGTTAGCCGCCGCGCCCCCGCGTCAAAACGGAATCCGCACCCGTTATCTACCACCTGGGAGACTGTATATGGCCATCAAGATCGAGACCGAGAACCTGCCGGGCAGCCGGCTGCTGATTCGCGTCGAGGCGGACGCCGCCGAAGTCGACAAGTCCTTCGACCGCGCCTTCTCGCAACTGCAGGCGGAGGCGCGCGTGCCGGGCTTCCGCCCCGGCAAGGCCCCTCGCGCCATCCTCGAGCGCCGCTTTGACGCCGACATGCAGCGCCGCCTGGCGTGGCAGGAGTTCCTGGAGAAGACCTACGCCCCGGCCCTGGAGGACCTCGACATCGAGCCCCTGGGCGAGCCGGAGATGCCCAATATTGACGAGTGGGACGGTTTCCAGCGCGGCCAGGACCTGCAGATGACTGTTACCTGGACCGTGCAGCCCCGCCCGGAGCTTCCTGAGTTCAAGAATCTCAAGTTAGTGAAACCTTCTGCCGAAGTAACTCCCGAGGACGTGGACGAGGCTATAGAGCAGTTGCGCGAGGCCAACGCCAAGCGCCAGCCGGTCGAGCGGACCACGGTCGCCGCCGGCGACTTGGTCTCCGCCCACGTGATCGTCACCAAGGGCGACACCGAGGAAGTCCTCGAAGAGTCCGACGCCGAGTTGACGGCCCGCGAGGACAGCGACGCTCCCGTCGAGAAGGCGCTGGTCGGCGCTCCCGTGGACACGATCCTCGAGGTCAAGGTCCCGCTCCAGGGTCAGCAGGCCGACGAGGAACTGGCTGGCGGCGAGGCGACTGTCAAGGTCGAGATCAAGTCGCTGGCTGAGAATATTCTGCCCGAGCTGACCGACGAGTTCGCTCACTCGGTAGACGAGAAACTGAACACGGTGGACGAGCTGCGCACCTTCGTCACCGAGCGCCTCGCCTCGGAGCTGGCGGAGTCCGCCGAGACGCAGGTGCGGGAACTGGCCCTGGCGCTGGTGAATAGCCGCACCAAGCTGGACCTGCCGCCCGACATGGTCAACCGCATGGCGACCTCCGAGATGCAGCAGTATGCCCGGGAGATGCTGTCGGACGGGATGAGCATGGACAAGGTCAAGGAGATTATCACCAGCCAGGAGAGCGGCGTGCAGGACGCGGTGCTATCGGAGACGGTGCGCCGCCTGCGCGAGCACTACCTCCTCGGCGCTCTGGCCCGCGAGGCCGAACTCGAAGTGGACGACGAGGACATGGCCCGCTACATGACCATCTACTCGCAGGAGCATGGCGTGGACGAGGCTACTCTCCGCTCGATGGTCATGATGCAGCCGGAGACCGAGTCCGACTTCCGCGAGCGCGCCCTGCGCATCAAGATCGGCGACTTCCTGGTGAACCATGCCGAGATCGAGGAAGTCGGTCGAGAGGGATACCCGCTGATGGCGCGACGCTTGTTTGAGGAAGCCGCGCCGATTGCGGCCTCCGAGGCCATCGAGGACGCCAGCGCAGAGGAAGAGCCCATAGCCGACGCCGACTCAGAGGGGGTCGAGTAAACATGGTCGTTATCCCCAGTGTCATCGAGCAGACGCCCCGCGGGGAGCGCTTCTTCGACATTTACTCTCGCTTGCTCAAGGAGCGCATCATCTTCCTGGGCACGCCGATTGATGACCAGGTGGCCAGTCTGATCGTCGCCCAACTACTGTTCCTGCAGGGCGAGGACGCGCTGGAGCCGATTTCCCTGTACATCAACAGCCCGGGCGGTTCCATTACCTCCGGTCTGGCCATTTACGATACCATGCAGTACATCAAGCCCGACGTGCACACTTGGTGCATCGGGCAGGCCGCCAGCATGGCCGCCGTGCTGCTCGCCGCCGGGACCAAGGGCAACCGCTACGCGCTGCCCTACTCGCGCGTGCTGATCCACCAGCCCTGGGGCGGTACGCAGGGGCAGGCCACCGATATTCGGATCCAGGCCGAGGAGATTCTGCGGATGCGCGACTGGATCAACCAGATCCTCGCGCGCCACACCGGCCAGGACCTGGAGCGGCTGGCCACCGATACCGAGCGCGACTACTACATGACCGCGCAGGAAGCCGTGGTCTACGGCATCGTGGACCAGGTCGCCGAGCACCCCATGGAGGGGCCGGGCGCTTAGGTTGCAGCCAGTTGGGGAACACTAGTCGCGTCTCCCGTGAGGAGCGCGCGTGGCCGTAGCGGTAGTGGAAAAGGGGATCAAGTACAGCGATGGAACCCACTCGTAGCGAGTCCGGGCGCAATCTGCGTTGCAGTTTCTGCAGCCGCGAGAAGCCGACCCAGGTCAAGGAACTGATCGCCGGGCCGGGCGTGTACATCTGCCCGGACTGCGTCGCGCTGTGCAACGAGATCATCCGCACCCGCGCCGCCCAGCGCGCGGGCGAGGAGATCGCCCCGGTGCCGACCCCGCAGGAAGTCAAGGACTACCTCGACCAGTACGTGATCGGCCAGGAGCGGGCCAAGCGCAGTCTCGCGGTGGCGGTTTACAACCACTACAAGCGCGTGCGCTTGGGCAAGTTGGACGACGACGTGGAGCTGGAGAAGACCAATATCCTGCTAATCGGGCCCACCGGCTCGGGCAAGACGCTGCTGGCCCAGACCCTGGCCAAGATGCTGGATGTGCCCTTCAGCATCTCCGACGCCACCTCGCTCACCGAGGCCGGCTACGTCGGCGAGGACGTCGAGAACATTCTGCTGCAGCTCTTCATCGCCGCGGATGGCGATCTGGAGCGCGCCGAGCAGGGCATCGTCTATATTGACGAGATTGACAAGGTGGCCCGCAAGCAGGACAACCCCTCGATCACCCGAGACGTATCCGGCGAGGGCGTCCAGCAGGCGCTGCTCAAGATTCTGGAGGGGACCACGGCCAACGTCCCGCCCCAGGGCGGCCGCAAGCATCCCCAGCAGGAGTACATCCCCATCAATACGCGCAATGTGCTGTTCATCTGCGGCGGCGTGTTTGACGGGCTGACTGATATCATTCGCCAGCGCACCCAGCAGCGGGCCATCGGCTTTGGCGCCACCGCCACCCACACCGCGGACCTGACGCCGGACGAGCTGATTCTCTCAGTTCTGCCGGAAGACCTCATCAAGTACGGCATGATTCCCGAGTTCATCGGCCGGCTCCCGAATCTGGCGCCGCTGCATTCACTGGACGCGGGCTCGCTGCGGCGCATCTTGGTGGAGCCGAAAAACTCCATCATCAAGCAATATCAGAAGACCATGCGCCTGCTGGACGATGTGGAGCTGACCGTGAGCGACGGCGCGCTGGACGCGATCGCCGAGGAAGCCCTGCGCCGCCGCACCGGGGCGCGGGCCCTGCGCAGCATCCTCGAAGAGGTCATGCTCGACGTGATGTTCGAGATTCCCTCGCGGCGCGACGTAAAGCGCTGTGAACTCACCGAGGCTACCATCCGCCTGCACGAGCCGCCGGTGCTGTACACCGACGATAGCCGCCTGCTCAAGCCGGAGGACCTCTCCGCGGAGCAGAAGTCGGCTTAGATCGCCTGTTCTGTCTCTCGGAAAGCCCGTGGCCGCCGCGCTTCTCAGCCCGGCGGCTTTTCCGTATCTGCCCGTCCGTGTATAATGGTCGGGGCGGCTCTCCGCCCCCCAGCTTGCCTTGCGTCAGGAGTCGAGATACCCATGCCCGAGCCCATGGATAAGGCCTACGATCCGCAGCAGATAGAGAAGCAAACCTACGATTACTGGATGGCGCAGGGTGTCTTTGAGGCGGAGGTCAACCCCGCCAAGGCCCCGTACTGCATCGTCATTCCCCCGCCGAACGTCACCGGCGTCCTGCACATGGGGCATGCGCTGGATGAGACCATCCAGGACTTGCTGATTCGCTGGCACCGGATGTGTGGGGACGAGGCGCTGTGGATTCCGGGCACCGACCACGCCGGCATCGCCACCCAGAACGTCATGGAAAAGCGTCTGGCCGAGGAGGACTTGACCCGCCACGACCTGGGCCGCGAGGAGTTCACCGCTCGCGTCTGGAAGCTGAAGGATGAGCACCACGCGCGGATCAAGGAGCAACTCCAGCGCTTTGGCGCCTCCGTGGACTGGCGCCGCGAGCGGTTTACCCTGGACGAGGGGCTGAGCCGCGCCGTGCGCGAGGCCTTCGTGACGTTGTACGAACAGGGCTTGATTTATCGCGGCGCGCGGATGATTAACTGGTGCCCGCGCTGCCAGACGGGGCTCTCGGACCTCGAGGTGGAGCACGAGAACCGCACCGGCCACCTGTGGTACATCCGCTACCCCTCCCCGGACGGCGGTCCCGGTCTGGTGGTCGCCACCACGCGCCCGGAGACCATGCTGGGCGATACGGCGGTCGCGGTGGCTCCGAATGATCCCCGCTACGCGCACCTGGTTGGTAAGACCGTCTTACTTCCGCTCCAGGAGCGCGAGATTCCGGTGGTGGCGGACGAGTGGGTGGACCCGGCTTTCGGCACCGGCGCGGTGAAGGTCACGCCCGCGCACGACCCCAATGACGCCGAGATCGGCGAGCGGCATCACCTACCCGCGCTGGTCGTGATCGCCCTGGACGGGCGCATGACCGCCGAAGCGGGCGCGGCCTACGAGGGTATGGACCGCTACGAGGCGCGCGCCGAGGTGGTCGCGGCCCTGGAGGAACGCGGGCTGCTGGAGAAGATTGAGCCGCACGAGCACGCCGTGGGCCAGTGCCAGCGCTGCAGCACCATCGTCGAGCCGCTGGTGTCCACGCAGTGGTTCGTGAAGATGGCCCCCCTGGCGGAGGAAGGCCTGGCGGCGGTCGCGGACGGGCGGATCAAGTTTGTGCCCTCGCGCTGGGAGAAGATCTACCGCGACTGGCTGGAGAACATCCAGGACTGGTGCATCTCGCGGCAGCTCTGGTGGGGCCACGAGATTCCCGTGTGGTACTGTCCCGACTGCGGGGAGCAGATCTGCACCCGCGAGGACCCCACGGTCTGCCCGAAGTGCGCCGGCAGCCGCCTGGAGCGGGACCCGGACGTGCTGGATACCTGGTTCAGCTCCGGCCTGTGGCCGATCTCCACGCTGGGCTGGCCGGAGGAGACGCCGGAACTCCAGTATTTCTACCCGACCTCCTGCCTGGTCACCGGCTACGATATCATCTACTTCTGGGTGGCGCGCATGATCATGATGGGCCTGCATCTGCGCCACGAGGTGCCCTTCCGGACTGTGTTCATCCACGGTCTGGTGCGCGACGAGACCGGGCGCAAGATGAGCAAGAGCCTGGGCAACGCCGTGGACCCGCTGCTGCTGATTGACGAATATGGCGCGGACGCCCTGCGCTTTGCCCTGCTGCAGCTCATCACCCACGGGCAGGACCTGACCTACACGCCGGACCGCTTGGTCGGCGCGCGCAATTTCTGCAACAAGCTGTGGAACGCTTCCCGCTTCGTGATGATGAACCTCGAGGACGCTGCGCCTGATTGCCCCTGTGGCGAGCTGGACCTGGCGGACCGCTGGATTCTTTCGCGGCACCAGCGCGCGCTGCAGACGGTGAACGAGGAACTGGGCCGCTACAATCTGGCGCAGGCCGCCGACGCGCTGTATGAGTACGTCTGGGGCGAGTTCTGCGATTGGTACGTGGAGATCGCCAAGATCGCTCTGTACGGGGAGGACGTGGCGCGCAAGCAGACCGTGCAGACGCTGCTGCGACAACTGCTCAGCGAGATTCTGGCCACCCTGCACCCGCTTACGCCCTTCATCACGGAGGCCATCTGGCAGCGCCTGGCGCCCGAGGGGGGCAGCCTGGCGCGGCAGAGCTACCCGCAGGTCGACCCCACGCAGATCAGCACCGAGGCGGAGGACCTGATGGCCGAGGCGCAGGTCTTCATCGGCGCGATCCGCACGCTCCGCTCCGACCTGGGCATGTCCCCGCAGACGCGGGTGGAGGTCTCGCTGCTGGCCGGAAGTGAGGAGCAGCGTCTCCGGCTGCTGGCCCAGGAGACGATCATTCGCTCGCTGGCGGGCGTGGCCAACCTGCACGTGCTGGACCTCGACGAGGTGGCGCCGCCCGGGACCCTGGGCCGCGTGGCCGCCGGGGCGCGGGTGCTGCTGCACGTGGGCGACGCGGTGGATATCGAGAAGGAAGTGGCGCGCCTGGTCAAGCGCGCGCAAGAACTGGAAGGCAAGATCAGCGGGAGCCGCCGCAAGCTGGACAACGCGGACTTCGTCAGCCGGGCGCCGGCCGCCGTCATTGAGGGCGAGCGGGTGCGGCTGGTGGATGCGGAGGCTGACCTGGTACGCCTGCAGGAGCAGATTCAGGCGATGGAATCCTTGCGCTAGCCTCGGGGAGGGTGCTGTGCGCCGACTGCCCTGGAGCCGGATTGTGTCCGTGATCGTCTTCGCCGTCGCCATGGGTTACATGGAGGCGATCATCGTCGTGTACCTGCGCCACCTGAGTGGTCTGGCCCCGGCGCCCGGGCCGGAGGTGGACTACCGCAAGTTCCTGGCCTACCTGCCGCACTGGGCGCTGACTCTGGAGCAGGCCCGCGAGGTCTGCACGATCGTCATGCTGGCGACCCTGGCGCTGGCGGTGGGGCGTAGCGGGCGGGAGCGCCTCTGCGTGTTCTTCCTCGCCTTTGGCGTGTGGGACCTCCTCTACTACGTGGGCCTCAAGCTGCTGCTGGACTGGCCGCCCGCCCTGACCACGACCGATATCCTGTTTCTCATTCCCAAGCCCTGGTTCGCCCCCGTCTGGTTGCCGGTGGCGATTTCCGCGGGGTTCGTCACGCTGGCTCTGGTGCTGTACCCGCGCCCCAAGCGCCGCCGCCGGCGGGAGAGCCAGACATGAGCGCGCCGGCCCCCTGCCCACCCCGTCGGCGGGTGTCGTTGCTGCCCCTCTATGCGCTAGGCGGATCGCTGACCACCGTGGCCCAGCGCTATCTGAGCTTCCACTTCGACCAGTACACCCAGAACTTCTACCGATTTCTGGCGGGCGGCGCTTGTCTGCTGCTGCTAGTCGTACTGCTGCGCCCCGTCGAGCTTCGCCGGCTGTGGCGCGATCCGCAGGGCCGTCGAGGTCTGCTGCTGCTGACGGTCGGCGGCCTGTTCGCGCAGGCCTTGTATGTGGAGGGACTGACCCGCACTTCCGCGGTGCTGGCGGCGCTGATTGGCGTCCTGGGGGTGCCGCTCGCCGCAGCGGTTAGCGCGCTTTTCTACGCGGATGAGCGGCAGACGCTACGGGGACCGCACTTCGTCGCCGGAGCCGCTCTGGCCCTGTCCGGGGCGGTGGGGCTGGCTTTCACCCATGATGGGGGCAAGCTGACCAGCGGAGGGGGGCTGTACTACCTGCTGGGGGCTGCGCTGCTGGGGACCGGACTCACCTTGCTGGCCAAGCGCCTGGTGGTGGCCTTTCATCCCGTCTGCGTGGTCGCCAGTACCACCATGCTGACGGTGCCGCTGTTCTTGCTGGGGGGGTTGCTCTGGGGCAGACTCGGCGCGGTGGGCGAGGCCTCACCGGTAACGATCGCGGTCCTGCTGCTCTCCGGAGTCTGGGGCATGGTGATGGGCGGCGCGGTCTTCTTCCTGAGCATGCGCGAGTTCGGCGTGATTGTGACCCGCTTCATGGAGCTGTCCATGCCGGTGTTCACGGGGGTTCTGGGCTACCTGCTGTTCCGCGAGAGCCTCACCGGGCCGCAGATGGTCTTCGCCGGCGCGCTGCTGGTGGGTTGCGCGCTGGTGGTAGTCAGCCGCCGCCAGCCGGAGAGCGCCGCGCACTGCGTCCACCGTATCGCGCGGTAGGGGTGGGGGCGCGCTCTGGTAGGGGCGAGACCGGGCCCTTTCCGGCGTAGGGGCGCGTTTGGCGGCGTCTGCGCCGACACACACGCCCGTTCGCTGACTGTCAGTTAGCGAGCGGGCGTGTGTTGCTCCGCTCCGCTCCGCAAAACGCGCCCCTACGGGAGACGGCGCGTCCGCTTCCCCGCCCTCCCTTACATCCTCTCCAGCGCCGACATGCCCAGTAGGCGCAGACCGTTGCCCAGGGCTTGCCGCACGGCGTGCACCAGCGCCAGCCGCGCCTCCTGCCACTCCCCGCTCCCCAGCACCTGGTGGTTGGTGTACCAGCGGCTGAAGACCGTGGACAGCTCCAGCAGGTACTGGCAGAGGTGGTGCGGCGCGTCCTCGACGACGGCGTGCTCCACCGCGGTGGCGAAGTTGCCCAGCGCCACGAGCAGCGCGCGGTCCTGGTCGGAGGCCTCGGCGAAAATCGCCAGGTCGGCGTCTGGCATGACCGCGGACTCGCCCTTGCGCAGGATGCCGCAGGTGCGCGAATACGCGTACTGCAAGTAGGGGCCGCTGTCGCCCTCGAAGTTGAGCATGCGCTCCCAGTCGAAGGTTATCTCGTGGGTGCGGTTCTGGCGCAGGTCGTTGAAGATGATCGCGCCGATGCCCACCGCCTGGGAGATGGCGTCCACGTCCGCGTCGGCGTCGGTCCAGCCGCGCTCCTGGTTCTCCTCGATCTTGGTCCGCGAGCGCTGCGCCGCCTCATCCAGCACATCGCTGAGGAAGATCAGGTTGCCCTCGCGAGTCTTCATCCCGAGGATGTGGCCGAAGTTGATGTGCGTGACACCCTCGGCCCAGGGCACGCCCAGCTTGCCCAGCACCAGCTTGAGTTGCTGCATGTGCAGCGCCTGAGGGGTGCCGATCACGTACAGGCAGCGGGTGAAGTGGAACTCCTCCGCCCGCGACAGCACGGCCGCCAGGTCCCGCAGCAGGTAGGTGCTGGCCCCGTCGGACTTGGCGAGCATGGCCGGGGGGAGGTCCAGTGGCGCCAGGTCCACGATCAGCGCCCCCTGGTCCTCGCGGAGCAGCCCCGCCGCGCGCACGCGTTCCAGCGTCTGCTCCAGCAGCCCGTTGTAGTAGCTCTCGCCGCGCAGGTAGTCAAAACTGACCCCGAGCCGCGCGTAAACCCGCTGGAACTCCAGTAGGCTCAGCTCGCGGATCTTGGACCAGAGCGCCACCGCCGCCGGATCGCCGTCCTCCAGGCGCTTGAACCACTGGCGCGCCCGCTCGGCGAGGGTTTCGTCCGCCTCGCGCTTGCGGGAATACTCCACGTACAGGCGGTAGCAATACTCCACTGGGTCGGCCTCCAGCGCCGCCTCGTCGCCGACCTCCTCGAAAGCGCAGAGCAGCAGGCCAAACTGCGTCCCCCAGTCGCCGAGATGGTTGATCCCCACCACGTGGTAGCCGGCGGCCTGGTAGAGCCGGTACAGCGCGCCGCCGATCACCGTGGAGCGCAGGTGTCCGATGCCAAAGGGCTTGGCGATATTGGGGGAGGAGTAGTCAATGACCACCGTCTGGCCGCTTCCCTGGGTGGAGGAACCGTAGTTGTCGCCCTGCGCGCGGACCTCGTCCAGCACCGCCGCGGCGAGCGCCTGCGGGTCGTAGAAGAAGTTCAGGTACGGCCCCTTCTGCTCGACGCGCGCGAAACCAGGCAGCTCCGCCGCCCCGGCGTCTAGCTGCGCGGCGATCTGTGGCGGACCCTGCTTCAGCGCCTTCGCCAGGGGAAAGGTCTGCAGGCAGAGGTCGCCCATTGCCGGGTCCGGCGGCACGGTGAGCATCTGCTCAGGGACCTCCTCCAGTTGCGGGAAGACGGTGCGCACGTGGTCGAGGAGGAGTTGCTGAAAGCGGCGCGTCGGCATGAAGCGAGTTACCTTTCAAGGACGATAATCGGGAGGCAGATGAGTGCAAGTCTAGTGCAACAAGTGGCCGAAATCCAGCCAGTAGGGTAGTTGTTGCTGTATCCAGGTGAGCAGGTGCATGCAGACGAATACGCCCAGGAGCATCTGCGGAAAGCCCCGCACCCACAGGGAACGCCACAGGGGCAGGCGGCGCCCCGGGTCCCGCCGCCAGCGCGCCAGCAGCAGATTGCCGGCGTTGAGGGCCGCGGCCAGCTCGCGGTCGGTGGGTTCTTTGGTCGTGAAGACGTTTTGCAGGAAAGTCCCCACGGGCGCCCGGAACAGCAGGCCCAGCACGACCACCAGCACCGCCGGACCTACTCCCCATTGCGGGGGCAGATTCAGCAGAGGCACGGCGATCAGCGGAATCGGCAGGAAAGCGGAGAGTAGGTTGGTGCCGCAGCGACGGTGCGCGCGGGGGCTCTGCCGGGCCAGAGTTGTCTCCAGGATGCCGAAATGCTCCAGGCAATGGACCACCTTGTGCTCGGCCCCGTGGTATCCCGCGAGGGGGGTGAGGTGCATGACGAGCAGAAAGCTGGTGAAGACGAAGAGATTGACGCCGACCTCAATCAGGGCGTAATAGGGGACGTCCGCCGTGCCCGCCAGCCCCGTCAGCGTCTCGGTCAACGGTAGGCCGGTGAGCGCCTCCAGGCCCCACAGCGCCACATAGGACAGCGCCAGGCCGACCGCGCCGACCAGCATGATGGAGACGCCGGTCAGAAAAAGCAGGAGGTTGGAACCAGTGCCATAGTTGCCGCTAGACAGGTGCACGCCGCCGGGCATGGCCGTGCCCCCGATGCGCGGAACGGGCACGCGGGGGAGAGGCGGCGGATAGGGAGAAGACAGGGGAGAATTTACCATTATGGGTTCACGCTTGCGGCGGTCGCTGCTTTGTGCTATGATTGCGCGTCAATTCAGGAGACCCGAATGGCGCCCCGCGGCGCCTGTATTGTGAAGGAGATAGTCATCATGTCCAAGGTATGCGAAGTCTGTGGCAAGCACCCCTCGAGCGGCTACAACGTCAGCAACTCTCAGCGGCGCACCAAGCGACGCTGGCTGCCGAACCTGCAGCGCGTCCGCGTCCAGTTGGCCGGTGGCTGCACGCATAAGCGGGTGTGCACTTCCTGCCTGAAGGCCGGTAAGGTGCAGCGCGCCGGCTAGTAGCTCTTGCTGAGGCAGTTGAGAAGACGAGGGGCAGCCTCCAACTGGCTGCCCTTTGCTTTTGGCATACCCCTCTGGCGCGAGCCATTATAGCACCCGCCCGGCGGACCGACAACCCGAGGCAGGAGACTGGCGAGCGCCGGCGAAGGGGACTCCACACTCTTATCCGGAGGCGAAGGCACTCATGAGCTCTCAGTCCGAAACCCCTATCGTCCATTTCGACGCGTACACCGGTCCGGAGATGGCCAAACGCGCCCTGGCCAGCGGGGAGGCCAAGGCGAAGCTGCCCTTCCTCACCACCCTGCTGCTGGGCTTGTTGGCTGGCGCCTACGTGGCACTCGCAGGCGTTTTCTACACCATCGTCATCACTGACAACAGCTTCGGCTATGGCGTGACCCGCCTGCTGGGCGGGCTCGCCTTCTCCCTCGGACTAATCCTCGTCGTCGTGGGCGGCGCGGAGCTGTTCACCGGCAACACCCTCATCTTCATGGGCTGGCTCAGCTCCCGAGTGCGCACTGGTCGCCTGCTGCGTAACTGGGCCATCGTCTATTTGGGCAACCTGCTCGGCTCCCTGATGATCGTGGGCATGGTGAGCCAGACCAACCACTTCAGCCTGAACTCATACATGGTGGGAGCCACGGCGGTGAAGATCGCTCTAACTAAGGTTCACCTCCCGTGGGCTTCGGTGTTCTTTTCCGCCATTCTGTGCAACGCCCTGGTCTGTCTGGCGGTCTGGCTGTGCTACTCCGCCCGCACCACCACGGACCGGATCATGGCCATCATCTTCCCAATTACGGCCTTTGTCGCCGCCGGCTTCGAGCACTGTGTCGCCAATATGTACTTCATCCCGCTCGGCATCATTGCCGCGCTCGATCCCAACGTCGTCGCGGCCTTCGGCAAGCCGGTGGAGGGCTTGAGCGTGGAGACCTTCGTCGTGAATAACCTCATCCCCGCCACCCTGGGCAACATTGTCGGCGGCTCGTTGATCATTGGTGCGGTGTACTGGGTGGCGTACCTGCTGCCCGAGCACCGACGGGCCCGCTGCGCCCAGAACCCGGAGGAGTGCGAATGACGCTACGCGAGAACCTCAGCCGCGCCTTGCGCGGCGAGGAGGTCGAGCAGATTCCTTTCGCCATCTACGGGAGCTTCTTCAACTCCTCGGTGGGCGAGCAACTGCGCGATATTCCCGACATGGGCACCATCGGGATGGCTCGCGCCTGGACGGTCGAGTATTCAGCGGTGGAAGTCACCACCGAGACGCTGCCCGATGGCGGCGACCTGACGACCTACCACACTCCGCTGGGCGACCTCTGGCAACGCCGCACTCTGGACCCCGTCTCCGGCAGCATGTGGATTATGGAGCACCTGGTCAAGCAGCCGGAGGACTGGCGCCTCGTGCAGTACCTCCTCGAGGATGCCCAGTACGCGCCGCAGCCGGAGTTTTTCGACGAGCAGGACGAGAAGATCGGGGAAGACGGCATCGTCATGGCGCCGGTGGAGCGCATGCCTTTCCAGCGCCTGTGGATTGAGTTTGGCGACATCGAGCAGCTCTGTTTCCTGCTGGCCGACGACCGGAACAAGCTGGACCGCATGATCAGCAGCATGACCAAGCGAGCGGTGGCCCACTGGAAGCTCACCGCGGCCAGCGACGCGGAGTTCGTCTGGTGCCCGGACAATCTCACCTCAGACATAATGGGGCCGGAGCTGTTCCGCCGCTACGCGCAGCCGTACTATGAGGCGCTCGCCGACGTCATGCACCCCGCGCACAAGCGCCTTATTGCCCACTTTGACGGGCATCTGGCGGTGCTGAAGGATCTCATTGCCGAGACGCCGATTGACGTAATCGAGAGCTTCACCCCGCCGCCCAACGGCAACCTGCGGCTGGGCGAGGCCTGGGAGGCTTGGCGCGACAAGGTCATCTGGGTGAACTATCCGCCGGCCGAGCACCTGCACGATCCCGAGGAGATCAAAAGCCGGATCCGGGGGCTGGTGGCCGAGGCTGGGCACCGGCGTCGGCTGGCCTTTGAGATCTCCGAGGATGTGCCGCTGGACCTCGCGCCCACCAACTTCGCCGCGATTGCCGAGGCGCTGGCCGAGCTCTGAGGAGAGAGGGCCGGCAAGTGACTATGACCCAGCCGCACCCGTCTGCGCCGTGCGCCGCGATCCATAGCGTCGGCTGCAAGCTCAACCAGTACGAGGCACAACTCCTCCGCCAGCAACTGGAGGCCCGCGGCTACCGCGTGGTGGATTTTTCCGACCTCGCGGACGTGTATGTGGTGGTCAGTTGCACCGTGACCCACCGCAGCGACCGCGAGTGCCGCCGCCTGGCCCGCGGGGCGCGTCGCCGCAATCCCGCTGCGCTGATCGTCATCACCGGCTGCTATGCCGAGGTCGCCGCTGAGGACTTGGCGGCCCGCGAGTTGGCCGATCTGATCGTCAGCAACCGCGACAAAGCGCAGATTCCTGACCTGATTGACGCGGCTCGCGGCCGCGAGGCAATCCCCCCGTCCACCTTTCCCGAAGCCCCGCTGCTGAGCGAGTTTCAGGGCCACACGCGGGCTTTCGTCAAGATCCAGGAGGGCTGCTCCGGCGGCTGCACCTACTGCCTCATCTCCCGCGCCCGCGGCCCCGAGCAGAGCGTCCCCCCCGCGCAGGTCCAGGCGCAGGTCTCGCTGCTGGCCCAGCGCCACCGCGAGATCGTCCTGATCGGCACGCACCTCGGCCGCTACGGCCGCGACCTCCCCGAGCCGGTCGGCTTGGCCACGCTGGTGGAGAACCTCTGCGCGTTGCCGGAGTTGGTACGGCTCCGCCTGTCCTCGCTGGAGCCTCTGGAGCTATCTCCCGGCCTCCGCGATCTGGTCGCGGCAGGGGGATTTTGCCTGTCGCCGGACCCCGCGCGCCTCGGAGGGGGCAAGGTCTGCCGGCACCTGCATCTGCCCCTGCAGAGCGGCGCGGACACCGTCCTGGAGCGCATGGGCCGGCCCTACGGGGCGGCGGAGTATGCGGAAATCATCGAGGAAATGCACCGGCGGGCGCCCGGCTGTGCCTTGGGGGCGGACGTGATCGTGGGTTTCCCGGGGGAGACGGAGGCCGAGTTCGCGGCTACGCGCGACCTGCTGGAGTCGCTGCCGCTGAGCTACCTCCACGTGTTCACTTTCTCCGCCCGCTCCGGCACGCCCGCCTCGGACATGCCCCAGCAAGTGCCGGAGGCTCTCCGCCAGGCCCGCAACCGAGTGCTGCGCGAGCTGTCCGAGCGCAAGCGGGAGGCCTTCGCGGCCAGCCAGGTGGGGGAGAGGCTGGAGGTCGTGATCGAGCACACGGAGCCGACCGGCGAGCTACGGGGCCTGGCTGACAACTATCTTCAGGTGCGGCTGCCGGCTGCGGAAGCGTCGCCCGGCGACCTGAAAGCAGTGCAGGCGACCGGCGCCTGCCACGAGACCCTGGTTGCCGAACTGACATAATCGCAACTGCCATTAGCAGAAACCAAAAGTCCCCCTCCGGCCTGGTTGCCGAGAGGGGGACTTGGTGTTTCTGAGCTTGGTTCTTCGCTGCCCTAGTGCTTGACGCGGGCGGCTTCGGCGGCCTTCTCGGCCGCGGGGGCGTCGGGGGACTCTTTCTCGATGGTCACCTTGACCATCTTGTCGCCCACCACGATCTTGTCCACCACGTCCATGCCCTGCAGCACGCGGCCGAAGACGGCGTGCTTCATGTTGAGATGGCTGACCGTCGCGGGCCCGCCGGTGACGATGAAGAACTGGCTGCCGCCAGTGTCGGGCGCCGCGGTCTTGGCCATGGACAACATCCCGCGATCATGCTTGAGATCGGGCTTCAACTCATCGGGAATGGTGAAGCCGGGGCCGCCGCCACCCGTACCGGTAGGGTCGCCGCCCTGGATGACGAAGTCGGGGACCACGCGGTGGAAGGTGACGCCGTTGTAGTAACCGGACTTGGCCAGCAGCAGGAAGTTGCCGGCGGTGATGGGCGCTTCTTTGTCGAACAACTCGATCACGATGTCGCCCTTAGCGGTGTTGATCTTTACGACTGAGCCTTTGGCTTCGGCCGGGGTGGGGAGATTTTCCATAGTTTTCTCCTGGGTGAGTGAATTGGTGGCAGCAGGTGCCTCGTTGCCCGCGGGAGGCGGGGGTCCAGGTCGGGAAAAGACGCCGGACAGGCTCAGAATAGCCAGAACCGCTACCACCACGAAGGTTCCGGCTACCCAGTACATAGTTGTCGACTTGCGGGGCGCGAGGCTCGAGCCGCTCGGCGGTGGAGGCGCCCACTTGAGCCCGGTATCGGTCATCGCCTGCTCCAGGCGCTGGAAGAAGGCGGCGCCGGTCTGTTCCAGGCGCGAGCCGCCCTCCAGGGCCAGCAGGTTCTGCACGACGATTTGCACCGACATGGCCTCCGGCTGGTCCGGGGCGGGCCGGACGCGGAGGTCGTAGCTGGTCGAAGAGCTGGCGCCGGCTGCTTCCTCGATCTGGCTGGCGGACAAAGTGCCCGCCGCCTGGTCGGAGGCGCCCACCTCCAGGCCGAGTTTCCGGCAGGTGTCCACCACCAAATTCCACAGCGTGTCGGCGGGAACGCCGTACTTGCGTGCTTCCCGATAAGTCGCCATATCCGTTTACACCTCAGTCAAGGCTAGTGCGGTTCTGTCTTCGAAAGGTCCATCGGGCGGAACTTGCCTCGGTCCCTGACGGACCTCAACGTTGCGCGCGGGCCGGAAGTTCCTGCCCCAACTTGGGGTTGACACACTTGGGCATGAGTGGCATAATGCCAGCGCACTCCCGGGTAGTGTAACGGTAACACGCCTGACTCTGGATCAGGTGACTCTAGGTTCGATTCCTAGCCCGGGAGCCAATTTATGCCCCATACGAGCCGCCCCTCCGGGCGGCTTTTTCGTTTCCGGGGTGAGGTCAGCTCCCCGATTTGTCGGGGCGCGGCTCGCGGGAGGCCTGGGTGCGCAGTTGCCCGCAGGCCGCGTTGAGGTCGGTCCCCTTGCTGCGGCGTACGCTGGCGTTGATCCCCCGCTCCCTCAGGCGGTGGAGGAAAGCCTGCACCCGCTCGGAGCCGGGGCGATGCAGCAGGGCGTGTTCGACCGGGTTGAAGGGGATCAGGTTGACATGATGGCGCAGGGGGCGCAAGAGGTGGGCGAGGCGCTCGGCGTCCGCCGGGAAGTCGTTCACCTCGCGCAGGAGCACATAGGCGAAAGTGACCGGCTGGCCCCCGGTCAGACGGGAGAAGTCCTCGCAGGCCTCCAGTAACTCCGTGATCGTCCAGCGCGCGGCACCGGGCATCAGCTCGCGGCGCTGCTCGTCCCGGGTGGCGTTGAGCGAGACCGCGAGATTCACCCCCAGGTTAAGCTGCGCCAGCTCCCGGATCTGGGGCACCACGCCCACCGTGGGCACCGTGATGCGCTGGGGCGACAGGCCGTAAGCCTCCGCGGCGGTGAAGCGCTCGATCGCGCCCACCACATGGCGCAGGTTGAGCAGCGGCTCGCCCATGCCCATGAACACCACATTGCCGGGGCGGTCGGTGCGGGCGGCGAGCAGGGCCGCTTGGGCGACCATCTCGCCGGCGGTCAGATTGCGCTCGCAGCCCTGCAGCGTCGAGGCGCAGAAGGCGCAGCGCATGGCGCAGCCGACCTGCGTGGAGAGACAGAAAGTGGGCGCGGTGGTGGGCGACATCTCCATCGCCACGCACTCCACCTGGGCGCGGTCGGGGAACTGCACCAGCAGCTTGTGGGTCTCTTCGCTGCCTTGCTCGACGACCACGCGCGCGCCGGGCAGCGCCAACTGGGTGGGCAGCACCTGCCGCAGGGCCGCCGGAAGGCTGGTCATCTCCTCGAAGGATAGCGCCTTCTGGTGATACAGCCAGGTGAAGAGCTGCGCGGCGCGATAGGCAGGGTGGCCGTGCGCCTGCAGCCAAGCGCGCAGTTCCGGTAGATCGAAATCATAGATAAGGGGCAAGGGTTGACTCATTGCGCCTATTGTACCATAAAGGCGGGAGTGCGGCAGGCCGTTTCCGCGTAGGGGCGGCGGCGGTTACACCCGCCGCCCGGTTGTTGCCTCCAAGCCTCTGTCGCCTGGCGGGCCTCACCCCCGGCCCCTCTCCGTGGCACTCGCCGACGAGTGCCCGCAGGAGAGGGGGGAACGGCATCAGCACACCGGCGAGACGCCGGTGCCACTGCGAGGAAAGGCGGCAGGCCTTGTGACCGCCCCCGGCAGCCGTTATACTAGGCGGCAGCAATACAGCCGCTGTCCATCGTTAGTAGGGCGTGGCTGTTGCCGTTCTGTAGGGCGGGGGCTCGTACCCCGCCGGACTAACGTTTGCCTAGCGACGGCGGGGTACAAGCCCCCGCCTTACAGTGGGAAACGGCCCGCCCGGCGCGGCTCGCCGCCCGATTTGAGGAGTCCGCATGATTATCGGTATCGGCACAGACTTGGTCGTCATTTCCCGGGTGGAGGCGCTGATTGAGCGCCACGGCGACCGCTACCTCAACCGCATTTTCACCGCGCGGGAACGGGCCGAGTGCCTGAGCCGCAAGCGGTCGGCGGAGGCCTTCGCTCTGCGCTGGGCGGCTAAAGAATCCGTCATGAAGGCCCTGGGCACTGGCTACCGGCGCGGGGTTATCTTCCAGGATATCGAGCTGTTCCACCACGCCTCCGGCAAGCCGGACTTGCGCTTTTCCGGCCCCACCGCCGACCTGGCGCGGAGCTTGGGCGTCACCTCATCTTATGTTACCCTCACCCACGACGGCGATTTCGGCCTGGCCGTCGTGGTGCTGGAAGGAGAACCTCCCCCCGTCGAGACGCCATGAAAATCCTCGACCGCTACCTGCTGCGGCGGATGGTGACGCCCTTCCTGCTGGGAGTGCTGGTCTTCCTGGTGGTGCTGCTGGGCGATGAGGCCCGCCGCCTGGGGTCGGCCGTCACCGGCATGCGGGTGCCGCTGGAACTGATCCTGCGCTACCTCTTCTATGCGGCGCCTGGCGCGCTGGTCTGGTCCCTGCCGGTCGGCTGCCTGCTGGGAGTGGCGATGACCGCGACCCTCTGCACCCGCAGCGGCGGGACCACGGCTATGCGCGTGGCGGGCGCCAGTTTCCCCCGCGTGGCTGCCGCCTACGTGGGCCTGGGGATCGGCGCGAGCGTGCTGGCCTTCGTGCTCAACGAGGCGGTGGTGCCCAGCGCCTCGCAGCGGCAACGCGACATGTTCGTGCTGATGACCCAAACCCAGCCGGTCGTCCACGAAGCCTACGACCAGTACTTCCGCGACGAGCAGGGCCGCATCTTCTACGTGGGGCACATGGACGCCGAGAATAACCTTTTGGAGCGCGTGATGATGTGGCAGTTGGACGCGCAGGGGCGGGTGCGCCAGATCGACTGCGCCCGGCGGGCGGTGCTGCGCGGCAGCGTCTGGGCGTTGCAGTCCGGCTCCAGCGTCAACCTCGACGAACAGGGCGCTCCAGCGGGGACCACGAGCTACGCGGAGAAGCCGATCGTGCTCGCCCAGGCCCTGCAGAACTACTACGCCGACAAGCGCACGCCCTTGGAAATGAGCGCGACCGAGCTGGTGGAGCTGGCCGGGACCCTGGAGCAGACCGGGCAGGACAGCCACCGGCTGCGGGTGCATCTAGCCTTCAAGTACTCGCTGCCCTTGGCCTGTCTGGTCCTGGTGCTGCTGGCCGCCCCCCTGGCCGACAAGTACGCCCACCTGGGCACGTTCGCCGGCCTGGTGATCGCCATCGCGCTGGTCTTTCTGTACAACGGCGTGCGCTCCTGGGGCCTGGCGCTGGGGCTCGCGGGAGTGCTGCCCCCGTGGATAGCCGGCTGGACGCAGAATGTGATCTTCGGCGTCCTGGGCGCGGTCATGCTCTGGCGGCGGAGGTAGGGGAGAGAGGCGTTGTAGGTCGGGGGCAACCGCTGCCTTCTCTCGTAGGGGCGGAGCTTGCTCCGCCCGCGCATGGCGCTAACTTAGTGGTCAACGCGGGCGGAGATTCGGCGCAGACGCCGAACTTCCGCCCCTACAACGGCATACGGCAACGGCCAAGAGGCTAACGGCTACACCGGCGAGACGCCGGTGCCACTGACGGCGGAAACGGCACAATTTGACACCGGCCCTCCCTTGTGCTATTCTCTGTCGGGTCTGAAAACGAAGGTACGGCCCCGGGCCCCCGTAGTGGGCCCCTTTTTTTGTCTGGAAGGAGACACGCAGTCATGTCCACGGTCGTGGTGGTAGGCGCCCAGTGGGGAGACGAAGGTAAAGGCAAGATCACCGATCTGCTCTCGCAAGAGGCCGATGTGGTCGTGCGCTATCAGGGTGGCAATAATGCCGGGCACACGGTAGTCGTGGACGGCGAGGAGTTCAAGCTGCATCTGATTCCTTCGGGCATCCTGAATCCCGACTGCCAGTGTCTGATGGGCGACGGCACGGTCGTCGACCCGGCGTGCTTGCTCGCGGAGGTCGTGGGCCTGCAGGCGCGCGGCCTTTCCTGCGCCAACCTCAAGATCGGCTACAACGCCAGCGTGATTATGCCCTATCATAAGGTGCTGGACGGCATCGAGGAAGAGGGCCGGGGCGCCGCCAGCATCGGCACCACTCGGCGCGGCATTGGTCCGGTCTATACTGATAAGGTCGCCCGCATGCCCGTTCCGGTGCGTTTCCGCGACCTGTGTGACGAGAAGCGGCTGCGCGAGTTGATCGCCGGCCAGTTGGCGGTAAAGAACCGCCTTCTGTCCGCGGTCTACGATGCTCCGGCGATGGATCCTGAGGCCGTTTTCGCCGAGGTCTGGGAGCCGGCGCAGCAGGTGTCGCACTTTGCCGCCGACATTCGCCTGCTCGTGCAGCAGGCGGTCAAGGCGGGGCGGCGCGTCATCTTTGAGGGCGCGCAGGGGACCTTCCTGGACCTGGATTATGGCACGTTCCCGTACGTCACTTCCTCGCATCCCGTGGCGGGCGGAGCCTGCCTGGGCACCGGCGTGGGACCGACCGCAATGAATGACGTGCTGATCATCGCCAAGGCCTACACCACGCGCGTCGGCGCCGGCGTCTTCCCGACGGAGTGCTTGGACCAGTACGGCGAGACGCTGCGCGACCGGGGCGCCGAGTATGGCACCACCACCGGTCGCCCGCGCCGCTGCGGCTGGCTGGACGGTGTGATTCTGCACACCTCCGCGATGCTCAACAGCGCCACGGCGATGGCCGTGACCAAGCTGGACGTGCTGGACGGTTTCGAGACGCTGCAGGTCTGCACCGGCTACCGCCTGGACGGGGAGCTGCTGGACACGGTTCCCTCGTGGCCCGAGGACGTGGAGCGCGCCGTGCCGGTCTACGAGGAAATGCCCGGCTGGCAGCAGTCGATCTGCGAGGCGCGCCGCTGGGAGGACCTCCCGGTGCAGGCGCGGGCCTACCTGGACCGGATGTCCGAGTTGGCCGGGGTTCCTATCACGATTGTCTCGGTGGGGCACGGGCGACACCAGACGATTCTGCGGTAAGCTCCGTCCCGCGCGGGCCGTGCGTTTCGGTTGACAAAGAAGGGCGGATTCGGTAGTATATGTCCCTGTCCGGCGCCGCCCGGATGGGATTCGAATAGGCCCGGTTGGCCCGCGGAGCGAGGGTCGGGACCGCGTGGCGCTGGGACTGAGCCCGACGCAAGGTGCTCACTGGAACGAGCCGTTAGCTCAGCCGGCTAGAGCATCGGACTTTTAATCCGAGGGTCGTGGGTTCGAGTCCCACACGGCTCACCAGCCGCTTTTGGCGGCCCTATAGTCTAGTGGTTAGGACTCCGCCCTTTCAAGGCGGCAGCACGGGTTCGAGTCCCGTTGGGGCTACCATCTTTTTAGGCCCGTTCGGCGGAGACGGTCCGCTGAACGTTTCTGGGGGCCTTTGTTGGCGGGGCGGGTAGCTCAGTTGGTTAGAGCGCATGCTTTACACGCATGATGTCACAGGTTCGAATCCTGTTCCGCCCACCAGTGATGAGGCAGGCCCAACGGCATGCTCAAGGGCAAACGGCAAGGCCCTCGAGTCGCCGTTTCTGTTGTCGTTGTGCTTGTCCTTCAGCCGCTGTTGTGCCTGTCGTTAAGCCTGCCGTTAGCGTGGCCAGGTAGCTCAGTTGGTAGAGCACGGGACTGAAAATCCCGGTGTCGACAGTTCAATTCTGTCCCTGGCCACCAAACTCTTTCCGCTGAACCGACCTATCCGTACCCGTGGTCACTGCACCGAGCCGGCGTAGCTCAATTGGCAGAGCAGCTGAATCGTAATCAGCAGGTTATCGGTTCGATTCCGGTCGCCGGCTCCAGTTTTTCGTCTCCCCCGACTGGCTCGCGCTCGCGAGCTTCCTGCAAGGCCGCTTCCGCTGGAGGGTGAGCATGTCGATTAGCCCCGACCGAGCAAGCAGCCCCGGCGCACCGGCCCTCACGCGCGCCGTCGTTCCGGCCGCCGGGCTGGGCACGCGCCTGCTTCCCCTGACCCGCGCTCAGCCCAAGGAAATGCTCCCGGTGGGCATGAAACCGGTGCTCCAGTGGGTCATCGAGGAGCTGGCCGGCGCGGGGCTGCGCCAGGTGCTGGTCGTGACCGCGCCCGGCAAGGACTCCCTCCAACACCACTTTGCGCCCGAAGACACCCCTGCGGCGCCCAGCCCGCACCTGTACTACACGCTCCAGGCGGCTCCGCGAGGACTGGGGGACGCCGTGCTCTGCGGGGCGGATTTTGTGGGCGTGGAGGACTTTGTGGTGGCGCTCGGCGACTGCGCGATCATCGGCGGCGAGGGCCCGACGCTGCTCCAGCGGCTGGTCGCCACGCACCGTGAGCAGGAAGCCGCCGCGACCTTTGCGGTGCAGCGCGTGAGTCCCGAGCATACGCGGCGCTACGGCATGGCGGCGGTGGCACCCGGTGAGGGCGGCGCTTTCCAGGTCTCGGCGCTGCTGGAAAAGCCAGGGCCGGAGCGGGCGCCCAGCCCCTGGGCGGTCTGCGCGCGCTACGTCTTCTGCCCCCGCATTTTCCCGCTGCTGCGCGAGTTGCCGGCGGGGGTAGGCGGCGAGATCCAGCTCACAGATGCCATAGCGGCGCTGATTTCGGAGGGGCTGCCGGTCCGCGCGGTGCCCCTGACGGAGAAGGAAATTCGTCTGGACGTAGGGAACCAGGCAGCATACGCGCGGGCGTTTGTGCGCGGGATGCTGGCCGACAACGCGGCCAGCGACGAATTTGCCGCGTACCTGGCGTCTGTGCTCGACTTTCGCGCGGGACGCCGGGCACAGGACCCAGACCGACTCGACTGAGCTATTCACAGATCTGCAGGGAGGGACGAAGAGCGTGAGAGAAGTCAGCAGCCTAATCAATGCCGAAGTCATCTCCAGCAAAGAAGGTAAGCGCCTGGGCGTCATCAGCCAGGTGGCGTTTGATCTCTCGGCGGGCCGGCTCCTGGGCGTAATCCTGGGCCGCGGCGCCGCTGAGAAGGGCGTGCGGGCCGAGGATATCAAGACCTGGGGTCCCGACGTGGTCATGGTCGAGCATGCGGAGGCCGCCTCGCGGCTTTCGGAAATGCCTGAACTGATGGCGGCGCGCCGCGATCCGACTCTGCCTCCGCCGCAGATCATCACCGAGGCCGGCCAGCGCTTGGGCCGCCTGGGTCGCGTGTTTCTCGATTCCGCGGCGCTCAAGATCGTGCGTTTTGAGATCAGCGGTGGCGCCTGGCGCGATCTGACCGAGGGCGTGCTGATTATGCCGGTCGTCAGTGGCATCATTCACGGCCCGGACACCATTATCGTGCCGACTCGCGCCGTGAGTCGCGCCTCCGAGAGTTCCAGCCTGCGGTCCTCCGTGGAGAAGGCCGCGGAGAGCGTGCGCGAGGGCGCCGTCGAGGGCGCCAAGCGTCTCGGCGAGGCTCTGGAAACCGGATCGGAGAGCCTCCGGGGGAGCGCCGTCGATCGGGCGAAACGCCTCGGCGAAGCCCTGGAGACGGGCACCGAGAGCCTCCGGGAGGGCGCGGTCGAAGGCGCCAAGCGCCTGGGCGAGGCCTTGGAGACCGGCACGGAAAGCCTCAAGAAGACGCTGAACGCTCCGCTGATCATCTCGGACGCGGCGGCCCCGATGGAGCCGGCCGAGCCGCAGGTCATTGAGGTGGAAGTGGCAGTGGAAGAGCCCGTGAAGAAGCCGGCCAAGGCGAGCAAGCCCAAGGCTACCACAGCCAAGCCCGCCGCAAAGAAGACACCTAAAGCCGAGAGCTAGCCTCTCGGGTCCTCATATGAATGCAGTTTTGGCTGAGGTAACTGAGCGTCTGCGCCAGCGGACGGATCTTGCGCTGCTCCCCGATGAGCCGCTGGCCGCGCATACCTCCTTCGGAATCGGTGGCCCGGCCGATCTGATGGTCCTTCCGCAGACCGCGGAGAGCCTGGCGGGCGCGCTGGCGGATCTCAGGCAGGTGGGGCTCTCCCCTCATTTTCTGGGGCTGGGCACCAACGTCCTGGTCAGCGACGCCGGAGTGCGTGGGGTGGTCATCAAGACCGCGGGCGGACTGCTGGGCCTGTCGGTAGCGGACAGTCTCATCACCGCGGCAGCGGGGGAGAGCCTGGCCGCCGTCTGCCATCTGGCCGCCGACGCCGGTCTCTCTGGGCTGGAGTTTTCCGCCGGTATTCCCGGCACGGTGGGCGGGGCGCTGATCATGAACGCCGGCGCTCACGGAGGGGATATTTCCTCGCGCGTGGAGTGGGTCGAAATCGCCACTCCGGCCGGAGAATTGCAGCGGATAGCGGCGGCGGAGGCGGTGTTCGGCTACCGCGAGAGTTCGTTCAACCTCCCCGGTCAGGCCGTCACGCGGGTGGGCCTGCGCCTGGCGCCGAGCACCCCGGAAACCGTCCGCGAGCAGGTGTGCGAGCTGCTCCAGCGGCGTTGCGCCAAGCAGCCGATTTCCTGCCGCAGCGCGGGCTCGATTTTCAAGCGCCCGCCCGGCGACTACGCGGGACGCCTGATTCAGGCGGTGCGCGGCAACGGGCTGCAGGTCGGTGACGCCGCGGTATCCGACAAGCACGCTAACTTCATCGTCAACCTCGGGCACGCCCGCGCCCAGGACGTTCTCGAGTTGATCCAGACTATTCGCGCTCGGGTTCACGAACAGTTCGGCGTGGACCTGGAGCCCGAGATCCGCCTGCTGGGCGAGCCGCCCTCCACTTGAACCAGCGCCGCGCGCTGGCGAATCCCCCCCGGCGAGGTTACGCCATGTCTGATTTGCGCATGAGCTGCTGCCTGCCGTACCTGGTTGTCCTCCTGGCCCTCGCGGGCAGCGGGGCGAACGCCACCACGAACGTCTCCGGGACGCTTACGGGCACGACGCAGTGGACCGCCAGCGCCTCTCCCTACCGGCTGATGGGGACCGTCACGGTCGCCGTGGGGGCCACCCTCCAGATTGACCCCGGAGTTACCGTATTGGCCACGCCTGGCTGTGGGCTCAACGTGCTAGGGACCCTCCTCGCCTCCGCCTCGCCCGCCGTCCCTATCAGCTTCGTCGGTTTTCCGGCCACGGTAGGCATCTGGCCGGGGCTGTACTTCGCGTCGGGCTCGAGCGGCACCCTGAGCGGGGTCAGCGTCCAGCACGCGGTCACCGGCTTGTCCGTGGAGGGGGCGACCGTCTCCTGCCTCGATTGCAGCTTTTCCCGTAGCGCCCAGGATGGCGTGCTGGCCTGGGGTGCCGCGCGGTTGACGCTGGAGCGCTGCGCTTTGTCCGACAACCAGCGACGCGGCCTTTACCTGGAGACAGTTTTCCCGACCGGGAGCGTCAACAACTGCACCTTCACTGATAACGGCGAGTTCCCCCTCCTCGCCAAGGCCAACTGTCTGGACATACTGGGGACGGGTCTGACCTTCAGCGGCAACGGACGGGCGGAGATTGGTGTGAGTTGCTCGGCCGCTACCGATATCGAGCGCAGTCAGACCTGGCGGGCGCAACCGCTGCCGTTCAACTTGACCGCGGGCAGCTCCAGCGAGTTGCTGATTCCGGCCGGCGTCACCCTGACGATTCAGGGGCCCGCTGCTCTGGTGTGCGGGGCCGTCCAGGTTTTCGGGACCCTGAATACCGGTGATGAAGGCCCGGCGCAAGTGATCCTGAAGGGGCCGCAGGCGGTCGCGGGCTCGTGGCCGGGGATCACGCTCAATTCGGGGGCCAGCGCGAATCTCCTCTCGACGCGCGTGATAAACGCCACCACGGCGGTGACCTGCAACGGCGGCCAGGTGACGGTGCGCAAGTCGCGGCTCGGGGACAGTCAACTGGACGGGCTCAGCGCGACCGCCGGTAGCTCGGTCATCGTAGACAACTCGCGGCTGTCCGGCAACGGGCGCTACGGGCTGCGCCTGCTCGGCGCCTGCACCGGTGGCGTCACGGCCGCCACCTTCGAGGACAACGGCAACTTCGCCGTGTACGCCGCGGCGGCCAACGTGCCCCTGCTGGGCGCGGGCAACCTGTACCGCGGCAACGCCAAGAACGCGATCGGGGTGGCCGCGGGCGGCAGTCCCGATTTGGCGACGTCCGCCCTGTGGAGCTGCCAGCAGGTGCCTTACGACCTGACCGCGCTCGCTCCGGGAGTGCTCACGGTAGGCCCCGCGGCGACGCTCACGCTGGAATCCGGGGCGGTGGTGCTCGGCGGGGCGGTCGTCATCCAGGGCAAGCTGCTGGCCCTGGCGGCCCGCACCCGCCCGATTCGATTCCTCGCTTCGCCCAGCGCGGTCGCGGGAGCGTGGGCGGGTCTCACCTTCGACGCGGGCTCTAGCGGCCGGCTGGAGAACTGCGAGATCCGGGGCGCCACGACTGGTGTGGTCATCCGGAGCGCCAGCCCGATCCTGAGCGGCGTTCGCGTCACGGACAGCAGCGTGGCGGCGGTGGATTGCCAGGGGACCTCCGCGCCGATCTTCACCGGCTGCCAGATCAGCGATAATCGGGGGCTGGGGGTGGCGATTCACGATAGTGCCTCGCCCGACCTGGGCGACCTCACCCACGGCTCGACTAGCACCGAGGGCGGCAATATCTTCGGGCGCAACAGTGGGTACGACGTGGCCAACTACTCCGCGCAGCCGATCCCGGCGCAGAACAACGCCTGGGGAGTCAGCGACGCCGCGGCACTGGCTCCGCGCCTGCGTGACGGGGTGAGCTTCCCGGGCGTCGGCCTCATCACGGTGACGCCGCTGATCGCCGCCGCGGCGCGCCCGGCTCCGCGGCTCTCGTGGACCGGCGAGGCGGGCTATGGGCAGGGGGCGGTCAGCCCGACCAGCGGTGCGCCCACCACGCTGCTTCGTTTTCGCGTGAAGTTCGCCAGCGCGGTCGGCGCGGCGCCCATCTACGTGCGTCTGCATCTGCGGCGCGGCCCGTACGCGTGCCCGGGCAGCCCCTTCCTGCTGGGCCGGGCGCCGGGCGGCAAGTTCCGCACCGGCGTCATCTATGGCCTGGCGCTGCGTCTGCCCGCGGGCCGGGATTACGCCTACTGGATTGAGGCCGCGGACCCCTGGCAGACGGCGGTGGGGCCGCCGACCAGCGAGCAGGCCGGCCCGGTGAGCAACACGGCTCCGACGCTGAGTTGGACCGGCGAACCGGGGTATACTAGCGGCGGGGTCAACCCGGAGACCGGGACGGCGCTCACTCCGAATGTCTTCCGGGTTAGGTACGCGGACGCGGACGGGGACTATCCAACGAGCGTCCTGCTCCGGGTGCGCAGCGGTGGGGTTGAGATTCCGCTCAGCCCCTTGGCGCTGAACCGGAGCAGCGGCGACGGGCACGGCGCGGTGTACCAGGTGCAGCAGACCATGCCCGTAGGTCTCTATGAGTACCGTTTCACGGCCAGTGACGGTCTCGCCAGCGCCACGGGGACTCCGACCGGGTGGCAGACGGGGCCCACGGTGACTTCCGCCGCGGGGGTCATGCTGAGTTCTGCCTCCCTGGCGCGGACCCGCGGAGGGCCACTGGAGGTGCGTTGTCGGCTGCTCTCGCCGGCCACCGTGCAGTTGCGTCTGCTCAACGTGGCCGGGCGCACGGTGGCGGTCTACCCCGCGCCGGTGGTTTGTGGGGTAGGGGAGAGGGTGGTCCTGTGGCCGGCGCGTACGGCGACCGGAGCGCCGCTGCCCGCGGGGAACTACTGGTGCGAGGTGCTTGCCGCCGATCCGACCGGCGCCCGCCAGCGGCTGCTGGCGCCGGTGTCGTGGCGCTGAGCGGCAAACCTTTGGCGGACCGCAGGCGTTAACGTAGGTGCAGCCGCTGAGGCTGCCGCCGGGCACTCCGGTCGCCCCGGCGCAATTTCCGATCTTGGTTGAGGCCCCCATGCAAAAACGCGGCGTCTGCGCTCGCAGTCCGCTAGCCTCCGGGGTCGGCGCTCTGCGCCGGCGCTGGGCGGTGGCCAGCACGCAGGTCCGGCTGACCACCCTGGCCAGTCTGGTCATGGTGGCCGTGGTGGTGCCGGCCAGCTACCTCACCGGCAGTCACGCCACTTCGCTGGTCCGCCGCGAGACCCGCTTGGCAATGAGCAACGTGGCAGTCACGGTGTTGCAGAGCGTCGCGGCGCAGCCGGGCGCGCCCCCGGCGATCTGGGAGAGGCTGCTCAACAATCTGGTCTCGGCCAAGCTGGTGGACGAGCAATACTCGGTGGACGTGGTCTACGGCCTGCTGCAGGATCAGCGCGGAGCGGTGCTGGCCGCCGCCTACGACGAGCACGCGCTGGTGTTGACCGGGAACCCGGGGCCGGAGACTAAGCGAGCCGCGGTGCAGGCGGCGCTGCTGGCGCTGAGCGCCGACCCGGAGGCGGCGGGGCGGCAGGGGCTGATCGTAGTGCAGGCGTCCCTGGAGTCCGACCGGCCGATGACGTTGACCCTGGGGTGCACGCGGGCGGCTGCCGAGCGGCTGATTTCCCAGCTCATCGCGCGCCACGTGGCGGTGGCGGCGTTGATCATCATTGCGGCGATTCTGTCCCTCTGGGTAGTCCTCGGACGCGCTACGCGGCCGCTGAGCGAGGTGTTCCGCGCGGTGAATCAGGTCTCGCGCGGAAGCCTGCATCATCCGGTCGTGTCGCGGCGGCCTGATGAGGTGGGGAAGGTGGCGCAGGCGGTGGACCAGATCCGCTTGGCGCTGATGCGGGGTCGCCAGTGGCGCGCGCTCACCCTGCGGCTGCTGGAGACCGCCTCGCTCGACCCCGCGCGGCTCCCGGTGGGACTGGCCTACCTGCTGCTGCCGCCTCCCCCCGGGCTCAGCGACGCGACGGACTCCTCCTGGCCGCAACTGATCGAGCAGGTCATGGACCTGGAGGGTGTCGTGGAGGGCGCGGTGGGGGAGCGGGTAGTCGTCAGTTGGGGCCGGGCCGGAGCGGAGCAGGACGATCTGCTGCGGGCGGTGGTAGCCGGCCTGGAGATCAGCGGGCAACTTGCCGCGGAGGGCGTCCCTCCGGTTTGGCCGTTGGTGACCCGGAACCTGCCGGCCGCGCTGGCGGCGGCCCGGCCTCTGGAAGGGTGTACCCCCTCGCAGAGCCCCGCCGTCTGGCTCCTCGCGGCCGACTTCGAGACGATTGCAGACGAACTGACAGCAGGAGAACGGGTCGTAGTTGGGGAAGGGGATAGTGGCGCGTGGGTTGTCGTTACCTGCCGCGTCGACGAGGATCTCAGCTAGATGACCAGTTTCCAACGCCTCCGTCTACTCCCGCTGTCGCTGACGCTGGCCACCGCCCTCGGGGCGGCGGTCTGCCTGAGCGGGTGCCCCTCGGGACAGCAGGAGCCGATTCGCGTCTCGGTGCAATCGGGCAATGGCGCGGAAGCCCATACGACCGCCGAGATTGTCGAGCTGGCGCGCGCAGAGGGCGAGTTGCTCTGGTACACCTCCCTGGCCGAGGGGGACGCCCAGGCGCTACTGTCCGCTTTCTCGCGCAAGTACCCCTTCATCCGCACCCGGCTAGTTCGCGGCGGGAGCTTCACCGTCGCCGAGAAGCTGGCCTCCGAGCTGGCCTCGGGGCAGGTAGAGGCGGACGCGCTGCACCTGATTGACCCGGCCACTTTCGTGCAGTTGCGGGAACAGGGCGCGCTCCTGTTCTACGACAGCCCGGAGGCAAAAGAGATACCTACACAGTATCAAGACCAGGGATACTGGGTCGCCATGCGGGCCGTGACGGTGGGCATGGCCTATAACCCGACCCGGCTGGTTGCCGCGGAGGCTCCCCGGGGCTGGCAGGATCTGCTGCAGGCGCGGTTCCAGGGGAAGATCGGCCTGAAGGATGCGGAGACGGCGGGCGCTGGCTATGCGCTGCTATTCCTGCTGCGTGAACGGTTCGGAACGGACTTCTGGCAGCGGCTGGGCGCCCAGCATCCGAAAACCTACAAGACCGAGTCGCAGATGGAAGACGCCCTGGCGCGCGGGGAGATTGCGGTGGCGGCGGGCGTCCTGGGCGGCTCACGCGAAGGGGGGCCGGCGGCGGCTCGGCTCACCGTCGTGTGGCCCGCGGAAGGCGTGCCGATGACGATTGGGCCGGTGGCGATTCTGGCGGCAGCGCCGCACCCGAATTGCGCGCGGTTGTTCCTGGACTACCTGCTGAGTCAGGAGGGGCAGCAGCTAGTGGTGGATCGCCTGGAGGCCTACTCGGTGCGACCGGGTCTGGCGCCGCCTAAGGGGCGTCTGCCACTGTCCAAGCTGCGCCTGATCACGCCAGCCGCGGGCTGGACAGACTACGCCAGCAAACGCGATCTGCTGCGCAGCGAGTTCTCCGAGCTAATGGGTCCCGGGGGAGAGTAGTCTCTCGGCTTGCTGCTCCGCCGTCGTACCCCCAGGAGCAACCCGCGGGTCCAAAGCACAATGGCAACATGCCTTCGCATAAGGCCTCTTATGTCAAATAGGTTTGGGAGGCAGATGGGTCACTGCTATCCGTAGAGCGGGGTCCCATAGCAGGCGCCCTCCCCCTGATCCCCCATGACCCGGACGCGCGATCGTCGGCTTGGCGCTTGCTCTCGCCGCAACGACAGAACTCCGCCGGCAACGCACTCCGCGCCGTCCGCAGCAACGGCGGCGTGCTCTGTGCCCGACGACCAGCGTTCAGGACGCCGGCCAAGTCCGGTTGCAGCGCTTCTCGGTTCGGCAAAACGCATGTGCTACGCGGCCGCGCTTAGTACGCGCCGCGTGCGGTTAGCACCGCTGGGATGGTCTGCAGAAGGATTCTGAGGTCCTGGCCGAGGTTGCGGGTGCGGATGTAGTCAATATCCATCTGAACCCACTGCTCGAAGGGGATGTTGGACCGGCCGCCGACCTGCCAGGTGCAGGTCAGTCCCGGCTTGACGCAGAGCCGCTCGCGCTGCCAGGGCTCGTAGAGGGCCACCTCGGCCGGCAGCGGCGGGCGCGGGCCGACCATGGACATCTCACCCATGAGGACATGCCAGAGTTGCGGCAGCTCATCCAGGCTGGCGCGGCGGAGGAAGCGGCCTACGCGCGTCATGCGCGGGTCCTGGCGGATCTTGAACACGGGGCCCTTCGCCTCGTTGGCCTCGAGCAACTGGGAGCGAAGCTGCACGGCATCCGAGCGCATGGAGCGGAACTTGAGCATGGCAAAGGGCAGTCCGTCCTGACGCAGGCGCGTCTGGCGAAAGAACACCGGCCCCGGGCTGTCCAACTTGATCGCTAGGGCCACAGCTCCGAAGATCGGCGCTGTTACTAACATGGCGCAGGTTGACACCACGACGTCAATAAGTCGCTTGGATATCTCGTAACCGCTCATGCTTGTTCTGAGTAGCCCCCCCGGGCAGAATCTGATGCGTCGCCGCTACCACTCAGCGGCCGCGGAGCGCACAGAGGCGGCCCGCGGCGGTTGCTACAAAGACCTGTCCGCCCGACACCGCGGCGGCGGCTCGGACCTCTTCGCCCAGGTCATATTCCCACAAGGACAGCCCGCTGGCTGCCTCCAGCACGCGGAGTACGCCGTCGTGTCCGCCACAGTAGATGAAGTTCTCGCTAATCGCCGGCGCGGCCTCTACCCAGTCGCCCGTACGGTACTCCCAGCGCAGGCTGCCGGTACGCAGCTCCACGCAGTACAGCGAGCCATCGCGCGAGCCGAAGACCGCAGCCTCGCCGGCGAGTGCCGGAGTGCTGTGCACCTCGCCCTGGGTCTCAAAGTCCCACAGCAGGCGGCCGGTGGATTGCAGGAGGCAATACACGCGGTGGTCGGCGCAGCCGAACAGGGCGAGGTTGCCGGGCAACGCCGGTCCGGCGGTGACTTCAGCTCCGGCGGCATAGTCCCAGAGCACAGAGCCGTCCGACTCGTTGAGACAGTATAGCCGATTCTGAGCCGTTCCGACAAACAACCTATTGCTCCACAGCGCGGGCGGGGTGAAGATACCCCCAGCGAGCAGGGCGCTCCAGCGGATCGTGCCGCGGGTGGCGTCAAGCGCGTACAGGCGCCCTTCTTCGTCGCCGACGAAGACTGTGCTACCGGAAAGCAGCGGAGCGCCGGTCAGGCGCGCTCCCAGACCGCAGGTCCAGCGCCGGGCGCCGGTGGCGGTGTCCAGGGAATGCAACTCGCGATCGTTGGGGACAAGCAGCGATTCCCCCTGCGACACGAGGGGCGTCAGCGTCATTTCCCAGGGGAAGCGCTCCCGCCAGCGCTCCTGCCCCTTAGCGGCCTCCAGGGCCACGACTTGGCCCCGCTCGCCGGCCTGGGAGGAACCCCCGGAGGCGAAGACGACCCCGTTGGCGACCACCGGGGAGACCATGGACCACTCCCCCACGTTCGCGCTCCAGCGTAGCGTCAGCGGCGGCGCCACCGACTCGGGCGTGAAACCGTTACGGGTGACGTTCCCGTTCTGCGTTGGCCAGTTGTAGGCGCGGGGGCGCTCTCGGGCCCGCCGCTCCCGGTAGAGTTGGGCGATGCGGTCCAGTTCCTGGACGATTTTCGGGTCGTCGCGCACCAGAGCGGCGGCGCGACGCAGGCTGTTGAGAGCCGCCTCCAGGCGCCCCGCTTGCTCGTCCTGGAGCGCCTGCTGGTAGAGCTGGTCGGCCACCCGGGTGGCGTCCTCGCGTTCCACGCCGGCTCGTCCGACCGCGGGGGCCGCGGTCTCGCCCCAGACCTGCGCGGTCAGCGCGGAGGCGCAGATCGGGCAGAGCGGGTAGCGGAAACGGGTCGTGTAGCCGCAGCCAACGCACCGGTAGACCGGCACATGCCACTCCGGCAGCGCCGCTACCTCGTCGCGGACCGCCTGCAGCGCCTTCCCGAGTTCCGCAAAAGAGGAGTACCGGTCGGTGCGCTGGCGAGCGAGCGCCTTCATGATGATCCGGCTCATCGACTCGGGCAGTTCCGGGCGGAGCGTGCGTGGCTCCGGCGGCACCCGGTTGAGGATGTTGTGTACCAGTTCGGAGAGGTTCTTGCCGGCGACTGGGACCTGGCCGGTGGTCGCCGTGTAGAGGAACACGCCAAAGGAGTAGATGTCGGAGCGCTCGTCCGCGGAGGCGGCGTCGAGGAACTGCTCCGGCGGCATATAGAGGTAGGTGCCCAGGCCTAGCCCGCTCTGGCTGACATCATTGCGCGCCCCGTAGACCTTCGCCAGGCCAAAGTCGGTGATCTTGACCTCGGCCTGCCGGTTGAGCATCAGGTTCCCGGGCTTGAGGTCCCGATGGATGACGCCGCGCTGCGAGGCCGAGATCTCCGCGGTATGCACATACTGCATGCCCGCGCAGATGTGGATCGCGAAGTCGAGCAACTGCGGGAGAAAGAGCATCTTCTCGCGGCTCAGAAGGTTTTGGAGGTCGCCGCCCTCGACGTATTCGAGGAACAGGAACGGCTGGCCTTCGATCTCGCGATAGATAATGGCCTCGACAATGTGCGGGTGCCGGCCCAGCTTCATCCAGGTCCGGCCTTCCTCGGCGAAGCGCTGCACCGCCTGGGCGTCGGAGGCCAGTTCCTCGCGAATCGTCTTCACTGCGAAACGCTTGTTGGAGAACTCATCGCGCACCACATAGACGGTGCTCATTCCGCCATGGTGCTTCTCCACGATCACGTATTGATTATCGATCTTCTCTCCGACCTGGTACTCCACGCCGCAACCTCGTCATTTCTCCGCCACGCCCTAGACCGGGGGTGCGGACTGGTCCGCTTTGCCTAGCTCGTCCAGCGCCTCGTAAACCAACTGCGGTTCGTCAAAGCCCTGGACGTCAAAAAGACCCAGGCATTGAGCCCGGATGTAGTCTTTTGCCAGTTCATATGTCTGCGCGTCTATCATTATGTCTGCTTTTGTAGTTTTCGTCAACTCTGTAAGCCGCGAGGCCAGATTGACCTGGGACCCGATGACCGTGTACTGCATGCGCTCGGGGGATCCGATGTCGCCGAGAATCTCCTGGCCGGTGGCAATGCCGATGCCCGCTTTAAGGTCTGGCATCCCCGCGTAAGCCCATTCGCTGCGGTTTGTTTTGATGCGTCTCTGCATCTCGACCGCGCAATGAACCGCCAAGACGGCGTGCTGATCGTCGCCTTCCGGCGACAGAAAATAGGCCATCAGCCCGTCGCCAATGTACTTATCCAGCGTGCCCCCGTACTCGGTCAGCGTCTCGTACATTAGCGTGAAGTAGCGGTTGAGCAGCGCCACGACGTCCTCGGGCGGTAGGTGGGCGCTGCTGCCGGTGAAGTCGCGCAGGTCGGAAAAGAGCACGGTCACCGGTAGGCGTACGCCCTGCCCCTCTCCCCCCTCCTGGCGGGCCAGACGCTCCACGACCTCCGTCGGCACGTACTTGCCCAGGGTTCGGTAGGCGGCGCCGGTGACGCGCTCCTGCGTGACGAGGGCATAGACCAGCACGCCCACCAGGGTGAGCGCCAGGCTGAGACTGGGTGCCAGCAGAGGCATGATGATCCCCCGCTGTCCGAAGGCGGCGAGGCAGGCGTAGTCGTACCCGGCCAGCAGGGCAACCGTAAGCAGCACCGCTCCAAACGTCGGCAAGAGAACGAATGCCAACCCGGTTAGCAGCGCCGCCCCGGCGATCAGCACCAGACCCAACTGCGGCGGCGTCTCATAGAGAAACTGCCGGTGCAACATGCTGTCCAGGAGATTGGCCTGGGTCTCCACTCCGTCGAAGACGGCGCCGAAAGGCGAAGGGCGCAGGTCGTGAAGCCCCTGAGCCGTCGCGGCAACCAGCACGATCTTGCCCCGCACGGTCTCCGGAATCGCAGGGCCCGCTAGTAGGTCGGCGACCTCCACCAGGTGGTAGGTCTTCGCCGGTCCGCGATAGTTGATGACCAGCCGCCCGTTGGGGTCCAGGGGCGCGAGCAACTCGCCGCGGCGGTACACGCCGGCGCCAGGCACGATCGCCGCCACTTCCCCGGAGGACTCTCGCCCCAGAACGGTGCGTAGCGCCAGGCTCGGGTAGGGGGTCTCCCCCACCTCCGCTACCGGGTAGGCGTAGCGGTAGACGCCGTCGCCGGCGGGAATCACATTGGCGCAGCCCACGCCCGCGGCAGCCTGCGCCAGCTCGGGGATCGGCTCCAGCATCGCCTTCCAGGAGCCCAGATGCCCGGGCCCCGAGCCGGCGCGCAGGTCGAAGGACGGCGTTGGAGTCTGCTTCCCCGCGGCTGCATCGGGCCCGGCCGGGGCGTCGCCTGCGGCCGTGGCGAGATAGACGTTGCCGGCCTCGCGCACGGCCTGGGCGAATTCCGCATCGCCGCCGCTGGGATCGCGGTCCGGGAAGAGAATGTCGAAAATGATGACCTGGGCGCCCCCCGCGCGCAGACGCCGGATGAGATCCGCCCAGCGGCTACGCGGCCAGGGCCAGCGCCCCAGTCGCTGTAGGCTAGCGTCACCCACCCCGGCGATGACGATCCGCGGATCCGGCGCGGGCGCCGGGCGCTGGGCGAAGCGCCAGTCTACGGTGCGGTATTCCAGGCGATCCAGCGCATTCTGCCCCGGCGCCACGTAGACGACGCCGACCAGAGTGGCGGCGGCCAGAGCGATGATAAGTAGATGTCGAGGGCGGGGGCCCTGGGCCCGAGGCCTGGCCATGTCTGCCTCCGGGGAGGTGGGTCGACTGTTTAGAGGGAAGGCGCACAGGGTAGATTTTACGTAGGACGCGCGAAATCCTGCTTGCGTCAGGGCGACGGTGTGAACGCCGCCCCGGAGGTATCCTATGCGTCGTGTTGTCTTTCTGCTGCTTGCCCTCTTCCTTGTTGGGGTAGTTCTGGCGGTGGCCACCGGCCAGTTCCTGGTTGTGGCCCAGCGGATTGCCCACGCCAGCCAGGTCACCGGCACGGTCATGGCCTGGCGGCCCGGCCAGACTGCCTATTCCCCCCTGAGCGAGGCGACCAACGTCTTGGCCGGCAGCACCGTGCTCACCGGTCCGGCCTCCGGCGTGACGCTTAACTGGGTGGATGGCTCGCGTCTGCGGGTCGGCGCCAACTCCGAGATGACGGTGCTCAAGTGTCAGGTGAACCGCGACAAGAGCCAGGTGAGTCTCTTCCGGCTCAAGGCCGGCCAGGTGCTGGTGCGCGTGCGCCGGTTGCTGGCCGGTGAATCCAAGTTCGAGATCGAGACCCCCACCGCCACCGCCGGCGTACGCGGCACGATCTTCAGCGTCAAAGTGGAGGCCTCCGGGCAAACCCAGGTGAACGTGCTCGAAGGCCAGGTGGACCTGCGCAATGCGACCAGTGAGGTGCAGGTGCGGCCCGGCGGTCAGGGTCGCGTGCAGGGCGCCGGAACTGCCGCCGAGTTGGCCAAGCAACCGCCATTGGAACAGGCCGCCTGGGCGAGAGACCAGAGCCTGTTCGGACCCTATCTGGAACTAATCTCCCCCCGCGCCGGGGGCAGCGTGGGGGCCGGAACAGTGATGGTGCGCGGCAAGACCGAGCCGGGCGCGACGGTCACGGTCAACGGGCAGAGTGCGAAGGTGAACGATAGCAACTGGTTCAACTTCCCGCTGTCCCTCCAGCCGGGCGCTACCCGGGTGCAGGTGACGGTGGTCGCGACTGACGAGCGGGACTACACGACCACCGTCGAGCGCGAGGTGACCGTGGGCGCCAGCTAGCTGCAGTTCGCCCCACAGGAAGCAGACAAGCAAACAGCCGAGGCTCAGGCCTCGGCTGTTTCGTCTTCGGTGGTTGGCCGCTACTCGTCGCGCGGCTCGAGCTTCTCCAGCCGACGCTCCAACTCGCGGACCCGGCGCAGGAGATCCGGCGCCTTTTGCTGCGCCGCCAGCACGCGGTAAGCCGACTGGTGCGGGCGGGCCGGGATGCCCGAGTACGCGCCCGGTTCAGTGATATCGCCGATGACCGCGGCGCCGCCGCCGACGATCACCGAGTCGCAGATGGTGACGTGGTCGCTGACGCCGACCTGGCCGGCCAGCACTACATTGTTGCCGACGACCACGCTGCCGGAGACGCCGACCTGGCCGCAGAGCAGGCAGTTCTCGCCGATCACGGCGTTGTGGGCGATGTGCACGGAGTCGTCGATCTTGCTGCCGCGCCCGATGCGGGTCACGGCGACCGTGGCGCGGTCGATGGTGACGTTCGCGCCGATCTCCACGTCGTCCTCAATAACGACGGTGCCGATCTGCGGAATCTTCTGGTGGCCCTGCGAGGTCTGCAGGTAGCCGAATCCGTCACTGCCGACCGCAGTACCGGCGTGGACGATGACGCGATCCCCGAGCGAAATGCGGTCCCCGAGGTAGACGTGCGGGTAGACCTCCGAGCCGGCGCCGATGGTCACCTCGTTGCCGACGTACGCCAGCGGATGGATAATGGCGTCGTCGCCCACTACGGTGTTGTCGCCGATGAAGGCTCCGGCGCCGATGGCAACGCGCTGGCCCAGCTTCACGCCGCGCCCGACGTGGGCGCTCGGCGCCACGCCGATGGGTAGGCGCCGCTCGGGGGCGAATAGCTCGAGGAGCTTGCTGAAGGCCAGGCGCGGGTCCTCGGTTATGATGTGCGGCTTGGCAGTGGTGCGCACACCGGGAGCGACGATGAGCGCAGAGGCCCGGCTCTGCTCGCCCTTGTTGAGCACATCGGGGCCCGTCACATAGGTGATCTGCCCGGCTTCGGCGTGTTCCAGGCTGCCGACACCGGTGATGGTGACGCCGGCGTCACCCACCAGTTCGCCTTCAATCATCTCGGCCAGTTGTCCCAGGGGGTAGGCTGCAGTTCTCATGGGTGGTGTGATTTTCTCCCTTTAGAAACAGGCACTCAGCGATTCTGCGACCACATCTGCTGCAGATTAGTGCGTACTTGGTCCGTCAAATCCGGGCCTGTCGGTTCCCCGGAGGGAACCAGTGTGAGCCTCAGGTTCTGCTCGAAGGCGACCCGCAGGGCCGCCAGACGTACGTCGGCGAGCAAGGAGCGGAGCAACTGAGCCTGGCTGTCGCGCAGCCGCTGTAGCTCCTGGCGGCGGGCTTGATCCACCGCCGCGAGAGTGGCCGCGCGAGCCGCGGACGACTGCTCCAGACTGCCCGGTAGCGGCGCGACGCCTCGCAACGGCGCCGGTCGAGCTTCAGGGCCGAGACTTGAGGCCAGGCCCCGTAGCTTCTGCTGCATTTCTTGCCGCGAGGTAGTCAGCGCCGGGAGCCGATTGGTCTGGCGCGTCGCTGCCTCCGCTTTGACCTCGGCGTCAATGGCGGCGCGAGCAGCCACTGCGTCCGCGTTGAGCTTCTCCTGAGCCAGGGCAATCTTGGCGTCGGAGGCGGTCTGTTCCTGGGCGAGTTGCTTGTTGATCTCGTCCCAGATCGCCTGCCGCTCCTGCTCAGCGCGCTGCTGGGCCTCCGCAGCCGGGACCGTGAGGTCGCCGCCGGCGTTGGCCAGATCAGCGAGACGGTCACGGACCAGCCTCTCCCGCACCGCGGCGAGCCGACGGCTCTCCGTCGCCTGCAGAGCCTCCAACTGGCGAGCATCGTCCAGGTCCAGGAGCCGGTAGCGCCAGCGGCGCGAGGCCTCCAAGTCCGCAGGCAACACCCCCGGCTGGTAAGCGGGCGGCAGCGTCAGCCCGGCTTCCCAATCCGCCAGGTCTGCCTGCAACGAGGCTCGCGGGTAGGCGCCTAGCTCAGGGCCGGATAGCACCGGAATCTGCCAGCCCATCATGGGCGGGAACGGGCCGGGCCGGGCGGCCTGCTCCCGGGCGATCTGCTCGGTGAGCCGCTGGTAGGCGGGATACAGCGGATGGGTCGGAATCAGTTGTGCCAGGTACACATGTCCTTCTTTTGGTTTGGACAGGCCCGGGGGAGTGTTCGTTGCAACTTTCTGCGCAGGGCACCCGCACAGGCATAGGCAGAACGCCAGCAGAAGAAATGCTGGCGCTACGCCGAGAACTACAGTTGAGTGAGTCCGGTTGGCTTGCCGGGGTGCGGGTGGCACGAGATCCCCCCTTAGGCCGAAGACGGCCTGGGCCGGCGGACTACTTGGCTTCGTTGAGTTTGGCGATAACCTTGTCGGTGATGTCCGTGCCGCCGACCAGGACTACGCTGGAGTCCAGGACCATCAGGTAGCCGTCGGACTTGGCCAACGCGGCGGCGACGTCCACGACCTTCTTGTAGAAGCCGTCACGATTCTGGGTGACCTGCTGTTGGTAGTCGGTCTTCAGACTAGCCAGTTGCTCATCCAGGCGAGCCTTGCTGGTCGCGTACAGGTCGCTGAGGCTCTTGTAGGCCTCGTCTTCCTGAGCCGTACGGTTGGCTTTGGCGTGCAGATCGTCGAATTGCTTCATCTTGTCGTTGGCCAGGTTGCGCAGTTCGGTGAGACGCTTAGCCTTGTCGTCCGGGAGCGGCTGCGGGGCGGCCAGGAGGGCGGCAACCTCGGCGAAGTTGTCAGCGGACAGCAGCATGTAGTCCTGAAGGCTGACCAGACGGCTGTACTGGGCGTTCTGCCACTCCATCAGCGACTGGCTCTTGGCTTGCAGCGCCGTGTACTTCTCCGAGACCAGGGCCATGTCGACGGTGGCGACCTTCAGGGGGGAATCGGCGGCCTGGCTGATCCCGGCGGCCAGGACCAGCAGTAACGCCGCGGCTACGGTTACACGTCTGATCATCTTGCTCGTCTTCTCCTTGTGAATACAGGCAGCGCGCGGGGCGCGCAGTGAGGGCTATCCTGGGCGATACTGACTAGAAGATTTGGCCGAACCCGAAGTGGACCTCGGAGCCTTCGTTGCCCACGCCGTAGTCGATGCGGATGGGTCCGAGCGGGGTTTTAGCCCGCAAGCCGATGCCGGTACCCACGTGCAGGTTCAGCTTCTGGTCGTCGGCCGGGACATTGAAGCCGGGCACGACCGTGGGGAAGGTGCCGCCGAAGGCGTCGCCCACGTCCACGAACGCGACCAGGCCGAGGCTCTCGCTCATCCGATAGCGGTACTCCAGGTTGCCCAGGACCATGCTCTCCCCCCGGAAACGGTCCTGCCGGTAGCCGCGTAGATTGGTCGCCCCGCCGATGCTGAAGGAATCGAACAGGGGCAGATCGCCGGAGCTGGCGCCGGTCATGAGCCGCAGGGCCAGGACGTCCTTCTTGCCGCGCATGGGCAGATAGAGGCGCTGCTCGGCCGAATAGAGCGTGTAGTTGTTGGCTCCGCCGAGAAAGCTGCCGGCCAGCTCAAAGGAAACGTCGCGGAAGGCGCCATGGTTGGGATCGGCTACTAGATCGCGGGTGTCCCAGGTGTACTCGACGGTCGTGCTGTTGACGCGGCCGCCGGGGTGCAGCGGGGCGCCGACAATCAAGTCGCCGGGGCCATCGCCCGGTCCAGGCGGCGGCGCGTTGGGGTCGCTCGGCGTGCCGGAGCTTCCTCCCTGGTTGATCTGGGAGGGGTGAACCGCCTGCGGACCTAGGCCGCCAATCGGACCCAAGTCGCGGGTGGCGTTCAGGAAGGAGCTGGTTACCTCTTCCGTGCGCAAGCCCAGACTCAGGCGCTGGGTCGGAGACATGGGGCGCGAGGCGCGCACGCTGGCGCCAATGCGCCGCTCCTGGAACTGATCCTCATTAGTGGCGATTCCCCCGCCGATGAAGCGCCGGCGCTGCTGAGTGTTGAACAGGCTGACGTCCAGGGTGGTGTTCTTCCGGTCCAGGAAAGGCTCAAAGAAGCTGACATTGTAGCTCGTGCGCCCGAATAGCTCGCCATCCACGGACACGCGCTCGGCGCGGCCCCGGAAGTTGGTCTCGGCTACCGACAGCATGAGTACGAATTTGTCCAGGTCACTATAGGCGGCGGCCACGGAAGCCACGCCGGTGCGCTTTTCCTCTACCTGGATGACCACAATGACAGCGGTTGGGTCTACTTCGCCCGCGCGCAGGTCAGACTTGACGTTCTGGAAGATACCCATGTTGAAGATGCGCTGGATATCCTTGGCGACCGTCTCCTGCCTGAAGAGCGAGCCGGGCTTGGTCTCGATGAGGCGGCGCACTACCCACTCTTTGGTCTTCTTGAGGCCCTCAATCTTGAAGCCCTCGATGCGCGCCTCGTCCACTACAATGGTCAGCACGCCGAATTTGTCGACACGCGCCTGGGCGACCCGGGCGATGTAGCCTTGCTTGGTGTAGTACTCCTCGATGCGCTGAACATCGCGGCGAATGATGTCCTGGTCCACGATGTGCCCCACCTTGCTGCGCATAGCTTCCTGGAGGGCCTTCTCGCCAACCACCGTGTTGCCCACGAAGACGATCTTCTCGATGCGCTGCTTCTCCACGACGGAGATGATGACTCGCACGCCGTCCTTGACCACCTCGCGGGAGATGGTGACGTCCTCGAAGTAGCCCATGCGCAGGATTGCGTTGCGAGCGTCGGCAACGGCCTTGTCGGTGAGGGGGTCACCGATCTTCAGGATGTCCTTGACCGAGTCCAAAATCGCATCGCGGGAGATGTATTCGTTCTTCTCCACGTCTACCGAGGCGATGAGGGGAGCAGTCTGCGCCTGGACGGGGCGGGGGGAAATCCCTACCAACACCGCGCCCATCAGGGTGAGTGCCGCGATCATCAGTTGCTTCCGGGGTAGATGCATTACCGTGTTTTCTCCTGTGACGCAAGGCGGTGTGATAGAAAAGCGACTCGGCCCGCCAGCGGGGCTAACGGTGCCGGTTACAGCTCTACATAGCGGGCCAGACGGCGGCGCAACATGCCCCGGGCCCGAAATAGACGCGACTTGATCGTGGGCACGGAATAGCCCAGGACCTCGGCGACATCCTCATAGCTCAACTGCTCATATTCGCGCAAGATGACAACTTCGCGGTACTTGGCAGGCAGTTGGAGCACCGCTTGGGCTACCACTTCGCCCAACTCCGAGTTCTCCACCTGCCGCTCCGGGAGGCTGTCGGCGTCCTCCGGGGAGGCCAGCCACGCCTCTTCCCCATCATCGCCGGGCAGGAGGAGCTCCGCGCGGCGACGCGTCAACTGCTCCAGGCGGTTCTTGGTCAGGTTCACCGCGATGCGGTACAGCCAGGTATACACGTGGCTGTCGCCGCGAAATCCGTCGCGTGCCCGGTAGGCGTTAACGAAGGTATCCTGGGTGAGGTCCTCGGCCTCCTGGCAGTCACCCACCAAGCGCCAGATCACGCCATAGATACGCTCGTAATTCTGGGAAACCAATCGTTCGAAATCGTCATGCACAACGCGCGCGCCTAAGTCAGGATAGCCAAGAGGGCTGATAGTCTGAATACCGGCGCATTATACCATAAGCCCGGCCCGCAAGGCCACCAGGCGGCTTGCGGGCGGCGGGCGCGACCATCTAGAAACCCCAACTGCGGCCAATCCGGAACTGATGATCGCCGCTTTCGTTGGTGGCGTACGTAGCCCGGAGATTCTTAGGCAGATCGTAGCTTACGCCCAGGTCCCATTTGGCGGTGCGCTGCCCGACCAGGGTGTAGTGGTAGTTCACCAGGAAGTTGTCCACCAGGTATTTGCCCATGCGAATCTCAAAGGGCTGATCGAAGGTGAAGGCCACGGTGAACTCGGACAACCCGAGTGAGCGGCGGAACTCCTCTTCGATCGGTGAGAACAGTGCGGCGCGCAGGCCCCCGGCCAGTAGCGAGCCGAACCTTTGAGATAACACCTGGTTTACATCCGTGGTTCCACTGGTGCCGAAGGCGCCCAGCCCCACCAGCGCTCGGATCTGGTCCTGAGTCAGCGGCGGCTCGGAGCTCAAGGTGATCACGGTCTGCTCCTGGGGGGTGCGCGCCGGGAGGCCTCCCCTAATGTCCATCACCAGATGCACGGGGCCAATGTTGCGCCCGTCCACGGAGGCAGTAGATAGCGTCTGGTCGGCCAGGCCGGTATAGTTCAGCTTTAGGGCCAGCATACGCGGCCCTCGCGGGGGCGGCGCCGAGGGATTCAGCCGGGGTGTTTCCACCGGCTTGATGCTGTAGGTGAAGCTCAGCGAGCGCACGTTGAAGTCAGTGCCGGGCAGTGAGCCGCTGTTGGGCACTGCGGCGGCGCCTCCATGCACGTCCGGCGCCTGAGCCGAGCCGGTGAGGACCAGGGCCTCCGCCGTGGGCTGGAGCAAGGTCTGCAGGCCTCCGGCCCGCAACTGCACCTTCTTGCCGACTGCCACGGTGACGTTGAAGCCGAAGTCCGGGAAGCGCGCTCCGGGAGCCATGAGCTGGCCGGTGCTGGGTCCCGCCCACTGGATAAGGCCCAGGGTGGCGGGGTCGAGCAGCAGCTTGCCGGAGATCAGAGCTGGTTGTCCAGGGGTCGGGCTGGTAACCTGGAGCGCCCCGTCCAGGGTGCCCTTCAGCACCGACGGGTAGCTCAGTTCAGCTTGTTTGGTGTCCAGATGTAGATTCCAGTCGTTGTTGGCCATCTGCGAGCGCAGGAAGCTGCTCAGGCCGACGGTGCCGTTCACCTGTACAGTCCCCGCGCCCAGCTTGCCGCCCAGGTCCGCTACAGTCAGCACGGGCCTCCCCGAGGGCGAGTTGGTCAACGTCACCTTGCCCTTGAGGTCATCGAGGGCCTGGCCGGTCCACAGGACCTGGTGTCCGGCTTCGACGGTGAGCGTGAGGTCATAGAGGTTCTTGGCCAACTCATCGAGCTTGGTGGAGATCAGGGAAGCATGGCCGCCGATCTGGAAGCGCGTTTGGTCCCAGCGCCCGGAGATGTCGCTGACGGACACGGCATTGGTCCCGCCTACGCTTTGGACCGACACGTCGGTGGAGAGATCGCTGAGTGATTGCCTCCAGCCGGGGCGGCTTACCGCGCCCTTGGCCAGCCGCACGAAGCCCTCAAGCGCCGGCTTGTCCAGCGTCCCGGTCAGCGCCAACTGCGAGTTGACGATGCCGCTGGCGCTCATGTCTCCCCACATCGTGTGGGCGGTGTCGTCGTGCCGGGTGTAGCGCGCCAGTTCGTCGATAATCGGTGGGAAGAACCCCAGATCCGTGTTGTCGACGCGAGCCGCCAACGAGATCGGCTGGTCCCCGGGCAGCTTCAGCGGGTGCTCCCAGGTGAAGGGCAGGTGGCCGGAGCCGGTGATCTCCCGGTCGCCGCGTTTGAGGATCACCTGGTCAAAATCTATCCCCCGTTGCGCGATGGTCACGACCGGCACGGAGAGCAAGTCGAAGCTGACGCCCCGCAGGGAGGCGGAGAGTACGTCCACACTGGCCGTGATCTCCGGCTGCTGGGTTGTCCCCTTGGCCTGGATCGTGACGCCGGCGACGCCGCCCATGCCGAGGTCGGCGGGCACCCAGTCGCGCAGCATGGCGAGGTCCACGTTGGAGGCGTCGGCCACCACCGAGAGCGGGCCGTCCAGTTGCGCATCGCCTTGGACCGTCATCAACGCCTGGCCCATCTGCAACTCCGCATTGAGGTTGTGTGCCGAGCGCTCGGCCACATTGATCAGCAGACTGCCCTTGGCGTCAGGTAGCGGCTTGTTCTCATAGCTGGCCCGCCGCAGGGCGAAAGTCGTGCCGGCCTGCAAGGCGTTCAGCGGCCCGCTGAGGCGCACGGTCATATCCGCTTCTCCCTGCGCACGGACCGCCCACTGCATCCAGCGTTGCAACTGGGCCTGATAGGCGGGAGTGGTCTGCGCCTGCGAGGCGGCGAGCGGACCGATCAGGCGCAGCACACTGGAGACGTCCACCCCCGCCGCCTCCACTTCGCCGGTCAGCACGCGCGTCGCGCGGGCAAAGACCAACTCCGCCTGCAGCCGGCCACCGGCGGCCTCCAGGGAGGTGCGCTCCAGCCGCACTTGGTCGGCGTCGGCGATGAAGTGCGTGTCCAGGCCCTTGATCTCCGTGTCCCCCACCGTAATCGTCTCCGCCACCAGGCGGCCCTCGCCGGTGAGGCCTTTCGCTGAGCCGCGCAGGACCAACTGGGGCAGCGAGACCTCCCCGGACATCGGCACGTTCACCGGCTGGAAGGCGGCGAGCCGCTCCAAGCGCGCTCCCGCCCCGTGGGCCTCGATGACGTAGTTCCAGTCCCCAAACAGGTCGTGCAGGACGCCGTCAAAGCTCACCTGGGCGCCGTGGGCACGGACCAGCCCATTGTGAACGGTGAGGTAGTCGTCGTTCTCCGGCGACAACTCAAAGTGGAACGGCGCCAGCACCGAGTTGACGTAGTACTGCTGGTACTGGAGGTCGGACAGAGTGGCCTCCCCGTCCGCCACCGGCGCCAGCGTCGTCCCCGACAGCGTGACGTCGGCCTCCGCCATGCCTTCGACTTTCAGGTCCGTGGGCCATTGCTTGCCCAGTAGCTCGTGCGCGGCCGCCAGACGTAGGCCGACTAGACGCACTGAGCCGCTCAGGGCCGGTGCTTCCTCGGCCGCGGCGGGAGGGCTCAGCGCCAAAGCGACTCGTGCCACGGCGGTATCATAGGAGGCGAAGCCCTCAATCTGCCCGTCCCGCGGCGGGATCAGGTCCTTGAGCGCGAGGCTCAGCGGCCTCTCGTTGAAGCTCAGAGCCAGAGCTTTGGCCGTGAAGTCATTGTACTTCACGTCAAACGCAGCCAATTCGCCCTGCACTTCCGGCTTCTTCCAGGTGCCGGTCAGGTGCGCCCGGGCGTAGACCCGCCCGGCCGGCGGCGTCGCTTTCGGCGGCAGGGCCGCGCGGGGCAAAGCGGCGAGATTCACGCCGCCGAGGTCCACCTGGAGGTTGAGCGGGCCGTCGCGACTGGCGGTGCCGCTGGCCCACACGTGCATCCCCGGACCCTCGAGGCGGGCCAGGGGCACTTCCGCGCTCCAGTTACCGCCGCTAGACAGGTTGGCGGACAGCAAGGTCTGGGCCTGGTCGAAGCGGTAGTCCGCGTAGACCACGCGCCGCAGGTCCAGACTGGCGACCGCCTGGCCGCTCTTCCCCTGCCAGACGACGCCGACTTCCCCGGAGGCCTGCCCGCTCGCCCCGGCCGGCCGCTTCCACAGCTTCTGCGGGACTTGCGCGAGGTTCACGTCGCGCATGCGCCCATTGGCCACGATCTGGGCACTGCCCCCCTTCGCGGGGAGGCTGACCAGCACGTCACCGGCCAGGGTGCCGCCCAGCGCGGTAGCCTGAGCCTGGCGGAGGCTGACCAACCGTCCCGACCAAGCGAAACTAGTCTTGAAGTTTGCCAACTGCAGCCCCTGATAGCTCGCCCCGCCGCTGGACAGGGAGCCGTCCACCAGCGGCGTACCGCCCGCGTACACGACCGAGGCGCGCAGGCCGGTGACGTCGCGCAAGGTCACGAGCGGCGGTGTAACGCCCACCGGCGTGGCGCGCTTCACCTGGGCCTTCACCCAGGCGGCGCTGACCCCCGCCGACGACGAACTGAGAGTGGCCGTGACCACCGGCTTGCTCACATCAAAGAGGGTGGCGTTGAGCTGGACCGTGCCGAGCGCGACCTCCCCGGTCTGGGCGGTGGTGAGCAGGCCGCCGTGGGGCATGGTGAAGGCAATCGTGGCGCCGAGGTGATCCAGCGGCCCGGTGGCGTCCACCTGCAGATTGCCGCTGCCGGCGAGGTCCAGTCCCAGCCTTGCGGAGGTAGCCGCGGGGAGTCGGCGGCGCAGGTCGGCGAGGTCCACGCCCGCCGCGGTGAGGTGCACGTCGGCGCGGGGCTTGCTCAGGTTGTACACCCAGCCCTGCGCGTGGACCGGCGCCCCGGCCCAGCGACCGTCCAGGCTCCCGATCTCGACTCCTTGCGGCGTCAAGCTCAGGTCGGCGGCGGAAATCGCCAGGCTCCCCCCCGCAGAGGCCGGCAGACCCAGCTCCGTTTGCGTCAGGGAGACCTGCACGGAGTAGCCGGTTTCGCGCTTCATCTTCGGCGGCTGCTCGTCGGGAGCGAGCGTGGCCAGGAGGGGGCCCACGGTTGACCCACTGGCCGGAACCATCCAGTAGTTGAAGCTCGCGTCGGCGCGTCCGGCGCTCACCCGCACCTTGCTGTTCGCCGGGAGGGTGCGCCCCCAGCGGCTGAGTTGCAGCCCCGTCACCGCGCCGTGGATGAGCACCGCCCGCTCGTCTTCATCGTCCAGCGCCTGCACGTTGAGCTGCTCGAAGGACTGCTCGGCGCTGCCCGCCACCACCGAGATCTGCATGGGTCCGAGGGCGTTAAGCTTGACCGAGGCGCGCACGGGGCTGAGGCGCGTGGCAATCTTGGACTTGTTGGCCCCCGGCACGCTGAGGTCCACGACCGAATCGGTCATGACGATCAGCGGCTGGAAGCGCTGCTCCGGGGGGGGACGTTTGGCTGCGCGGGGCTTGAAGAGTGAGGACAGACTCAGCTTACCCTTGGCGCTCAGGTCGAGCAGCACGTAGGCGCGGTCCAGGTCTATGCGTTTGACGCAGGCCGCCAGCGCCACGCGGCGCGCCAGGAGTGCGGGCAGGTCAAACGTGATGCGCACGTGCTGCGCGGAAATCGCGGCGCCGTTCTGTAGCCCCTTTTCGCCGCCGACCGCCAGATTCTCAATCGTGATTCCGGTGAGGAGATTGCCGCCGACGGTCCCGATCTGGACCTCGCGGGCCACCTGCTCGGCCAGGACCTGCGCCAGCACGTCGCGGGCGCGGGCTTGCAGGTACTCGGGGCGAGTGGCCCACAGGGCCAGCCCGATCGCGAGCACCATGCCCACCACCACGAGCACCAGAATGATTCTCAGGACGGGGCGCAGCTTCATAAGCCGGCGGCCGATGGCCCTCCTCTAGGGGGCGCTGAGTTCGCGAACGCGACGGAAACGGTCAAGTGACCGCCCGAGCGGCCTCCGCCGCGTGATAGCTGCTGCGCACGAAGGGACTCGAGGCGACGTAGCGCAGCCCCAGGTCTCTCCCCCACTGCTCGTACTCCTGCATCCGCTCCGGCGTTACGTAGCGCTGGACCGGAAGATGCCGCGTCGTGGGGCGCAGGTACTGTCCAATAGTGACGATGCTGACCCCGGCATGGTGCAGTGCGGCGAGAGTCTCGCGGACCTCCGCATCCGCCTCGCCCAGGCCGACCATCAGGCCGGACTTGCGCGGAATCCCCGGCGCCCTCTCCCCCGCCGCGGCCAGCAGGCCCAGGGAAGTGTCCCAGTCGGCCCGCGAGCGCACCGCCGCCTGGAGGCGAGGCACGGTCTCCACGTTGTGGTTGAAGACGGTCGGCCCCGCTTGCAGCACGATATCCAGCGCCGCAACGTCCCCCTGGAAGTCCGGCGTGAGCACCTCCACCGCCGCCTCCGGAAGCCGTTCGCGGATCGCCCCTATGCAGGCCGCGAAGTGCCTCGCGCCGCCGTCCGGCAAATCGTCCCGGGTGACCGAGGTCAGCACCACGTAGCGCAAGCCCAGGCGCTCGGCGGCCAGTGCTACCCGCTCCGGCTCGTCGGCGGCCGGCGGCTCGGGATCGCCATGCGGCACGGCGCAGAAGCGGCAATCGCGGGTGCAGTGGTTGCCCAGAATCAGGAAAGTGGCCGTGCTGCACGAGTAGCACTCCCCCCGGTTGGGGCAGCGAGCGCTGGAGCAGACGGTATTGAGTCCCAGTTCCTCCAGAAGCGCGTGCGTGGCGGCGCTCTGGTCGCGTTTGCCGATCTTTACCCGCAGCCAGTCGGGCAGGCGCAGAGGGCGTTCCGGGTTGGCTTGGTCGTCGGTGTTACTCATATATGATCTCGGTGCAGGCCGGGTGCGGCTCCTTGACAAGGCCGGGCCGGCTGTGGCAGTATAAACGCATACTTGAGCCAATTCTGGCGCAGGTGGGAGCCGCCGGCCAGCTTGTCTTCGTTCAGTTCCCCGTCTCTTCCCGGCCGCCCCGCCTTGTCCTCGAGAGTGCGAGCTACCTGTTATGCAAAAAGCCTTTGTTGTGCCATTGACGCGGACCCGCCGGCCCGCGCTGGTCGCCGTGCTGCTGCTGCTGGTCGCGGCTCTGGCGGGGGGAGGGAACGCGGTCACCGCCGCCGACACCACTCCTCCGCCCTTTACCCCGCTGTCGCTGGCGCTAGCTAATTTCTCCACCGTGGGGGTTGACCCCTCCCTGGGCGTGGCCGCGGGCAAGCTGCTCCGGCAGGGCCTCGCCGGCAGCCCGCTGTTGGACCTCAAGGAGAGCCAGCGCGTCCAGGACCTGCTCGCCACCAACGGCCCCAAGCTGCTCACCAATCGCCCGGGCGCGGCCTCAGCCCTGGCCGACCAGCTCAAGTGCCGCGTTTTCGTCTACAGTACCTTATGGACAGGCCCCGATGGCAGCAAGTTCCTGCAGATGGTCGGAATTGACTCCCGCCCGCGCGTGGCCCGGCTCTACGCGACGCCTGCGCTCCCCTGGCCCGAGGACGCCACCCAGCAGCAGTCGCGCCTGCTCGCCGCCCTGCAGGCCGTGCTGCCGCCGGTGGGCCGCGTGCTGGCGGTCCTCGAAGCGCAGGGCCAGACGCAGCTCCAGGTCTTTCCGTTCGCCGGTAATCCGCTGCGCGGCGACACCGCGTACGCCTGTTTTCATGCGGGGAGCGCCGAGCAGGCGACCGCCCGTCCGGACTTCCTGCCCCCGCTGTGGACGGGTGCCTATTCCGGCCCGCTGACCACGGCCTCCAAGAGCCTCGACGATGTCATTAACGCCACCCCCGGCGACGGCGCCTCGGTGGAGATCGGCGACCTGGTGTGTCTGTCGCTGACCAAGGAAGTGGTGGCGCTGCCGGTCGCGGGACGGCTGGTGCTCAGCGATCCGCCCTACGCGCAGGTCGTCAAGGACGAGCAAGTCCTGGGGCTGACCCCGGTGCTGGTGCCCGCGGACGCGCTCCCTGCCGAGACGGTGCTCAAGCTGGTCAACTTCGAAGACAAACCGGCACAACTAGCGGCGGTTGACACGCTGCAAGCCGATCAGATCACTCTCAAAGAGTTGCCGTTGGTCGGCGGGCTTGAGATCGCCACCGATCCGGCCGGTGCGACCGTGAGCGTGGACGGCAAGGAACTCGGCCAGAGCCCCGTGGCCTTGCGCAACGCCGGCGCGGGCGACCATACGATTACCGCCAAGCTGGCCGGCTACGTGACGCTGGAAAAGAAAGTAACCGTCCAGCGCGCCCAGAGCGCCCAGGTGAGTCTGGCCCTGGAGCGCCAAATGCGCGCGGTACGCCTGATTTCGCAGCCGGAAGGCGCGCTGATCTCCTGGGATGGCGAGGACGTCGGCAAGTCCCCGGCCGCCCTCCCCAAAGTCGCGGTGGGCACCCACACGGTCACCCTCCGTCTGGCCGGCTATGACGACCTCACGCAGGATCTGGACGTACCCTTCGGCGACAAGCCGGCGGAGTTCACGCTGCCGCTGGTGAAGCTGGTCGGGACGCTGAAGATCACCTCCCTGCCGGCGGGCGCGCAGATCACCGTGGCCGGTAAGGCCCGCGGCGCCGCGCCGGTCGAGTTGGCCGACCTCGCGCCCGGCGACTACGAGGTAACGGCGACCCTGGACGGCTACCGCCCGGCCAAGCGCATTCTCACCGTCAAGGCCCGCGAGTCCGCCACGGTGGCCATGGACCTGGCCCGCCAGGTGGGCGTCATCAACATCAAGACGGTGCCTGCCGGCGCGAAGATCACGCTGGATGGCCAGCCGCGGGGCGTGTCGCCCGCGCGCTTGGAGGACATCCCCGCCGGCGAGCATACCGTGCGTCTCGAAGTCGCCAACCTGCGCCCCTGGGAGGGCAAGGTTGCGGTCACGGACGGCGCCGTCTCGCAGGTGCAGGTTGGCTTGCTGCCCCTGCAGATGGAGATGAGCACCGGCGGCGCCAAGCCTCCGGTGCAGCCGATTGCCCCCACGCCGGTGACGCCGGCCCCGCTCCTCGGGGGCATCGGGGCGCCCACCGACGGGCGAGACTTTGAGGGCGCCGAGGAGGTGCCCGTCACCTTCGCGGCGATCGACCTGACCGACGGCCAGCAGCATAGTTGGAGCTTCCCGCTGCTCAAGCCGGGCGAGACCGAGACGAGCGCTTCCGAGCAGATCAAACTGGATTTCCTGCCCCACGCCGACGGCGGGGTTACGGTCAGCCTGAGCACTCGCGCCCCGCTACCCACCGGCTTTACCGTAGAAAGCGCGGCGGGAACCCTGGTGACCTCCGTGCCGGGGGTGCGCGCCCTGCACAATCCGGCCGGGGTGCGGATCAACGATCCGGGGCTGAAGGGCGTGAAGTTGACCAACTCGGGGCCCGAGGGAAACCTGCAAGTGACCCTGGCGCTGGCGTCCGGGGCCCAGATCACGACCACGAACCCCACCGCCGCCCAGCCGCAACTCACCCTCAAGATTAGCCGGCCGCTCCTGATGGGCGGCAGCAAGCGCGTGGCGCTGACCTTCGACGATACGCCCTTTATCGGCTACACGGAGCGGCTGATGAAGCTCTTGCGGGAGTACCGGGTTGTGGCGACCTTCTTCGTCGTGGGCCGCAAGGCGGCAGATTCCCCGGAGCTAATCCGGCGGCTGCACGAGGACGGTCACGCCATTGAGAACCACAGCCAGACCCATCCCCACCTCACGGCGCTGAGCCCCACGGAGATGCGGTCGGAGTTGGACAAATGCAGCGAGGTCATCGCGCAAATCCTGGGGGATCGACCGAAGTACTACCGGCCGCCGGGCGGCAACGGTAACGCGCAGGTGGACGGCATCGCGCGAGGGTTGGGGTTGGCCTACGCCGGCTGGGACGTCAACGTCCACGACTACAACACGCCGCAGGCGCAGCTCATCGCCGACCGCGTGGTCAGCGGCACGCGCAATGGCGACATAATTCTGCTTCACGACGGGGTGGACGCCACCCTGCAGGCGCTGCCGGACATCATCACGCGCCTGCGCCGCGAGGGCGTCACTTTCGTCACGCTGGACGCGCTGCTGGCCCCGAAGAAGTAAAGTGGTCCCAGCCACCGCCGCGCACCGGCTGCCCGTCCAGGACTACTCCCTCCCCCGCCACGACTTGCCCGATCACGGTTAGCGCTCGTGCGGCGCCGCCGGCGACTGCCTCCTGCACCTGACCTAGCGCGTCCAGGGGAATCGTCAGCAGCAGTTCATACTCCTCGCCGCTGGTCAGCGCCATCTCAACCAGGTCTCGGCCTAAGGCCGCCGCGGCAGCGCGCGTCGCCTCCGCCACGGGCACGCGCGCCGAATCGATCACTAGTTCCACGCCGCTTTGCTCTGCCAGGTGCCCCGCGTCAGCGAGCAGGCCGTCGGAGAGGTCCAGAGCGGCCGACACCAGCCCCAGGGGGGCCAGCGCGGCGACCACGTCAAAAGCTGGCTCGGGCCGGGCGAAGCGCTGGGCCAGGTCCGGGGGCAGCGCCTCGAGGGGTTGCCCGGCGCCGAGTAGCGCCAGCGCGGCGGCACTGCGTCCCAGGTCGCCGGAGACCAGCACCAGGTCACCCGGTTCCGCGCCCGCGCGGGTCCAGAGCGTGGCCGCTTCCCCCACCACTACCACATCCACAAAAATCGGTCCCGGCGAGCTGACCACGTCTCCGCCCAGCACGTGCGCGCCATAGGTCGCGGCCGCGCTCTCCATCCCCGCCATCAGGCCCTGGGCGAACTCCGCCTCCAGATCGGGCGGCAAGGCCAGCGAGGCGAACACGCCGCGAGGCCTCCCCCCCATCGCGGCCAGATCGCTGAGGGCCGCCCGCACCGCGCGCTCGCCGATCTGCTCGGGAGAGAGCCAGTCACGGCGAAAATGCCGCCCCTCCACCATGGCATCGGTGCTCAGGAGTAGGTGCTGGTCCGCAGACACGGCAAGGGCAGCGGCATCATCGCCGCTGCCCAGAATAACGCCGGGTAGCTTAGTCGGGAGGTCGGCCTGGACGCGGGCCAGGAACCCGAACTCACCGAGGTCGGATAGACGCAAGAGAGCCGCTCCTAGGGCGTGGCGGGCTTGGTCGCGACGCCACCCTTGACCTCATCCGCGCCCGGACCGAGGACCGGGCTGGTCTTGAGCAGCACCTGATGCACGCGCTCCGCCCAGACGCGGGCGAGGTCCTGCATGGTCGTGCCCTCCGCCGCCGCGTCCTCCGGGTAGACGGTGATCAGCCGGTAGTTGTCCACCCAGATGGTGGGCTTGCCGCGGACCTCGCCGATGATGATCGGGCTAATCCGGCCGGAGGAAAGGATCTCGGTCATGCGCGTGTCGAGGATCTCTGAGCGCACGGCCAGCGGCACGCCGCCGCCGTTGCCGGGCACCTTGAAAATCTCGAAAGCGTCCACCTTGATCTCTCCCGCGGTGGCCAAAGGCAGATTGCCGGCCTTCGGAATGTCCCCGTCTCCACCGTAAATCACGATTTCGGCCAGGGCGCTTAGGGCGCTCCCCAGGACCAGGGCGGCGGTGAGAGCGAACAGCAACGTATTTCTGCGACTAAGCTTCATTTGCGACACCCTCCTTCAAGGCATGCTCAGATCACTGCGTTGGTTGGACTGGGCTTCCGGAACGCCGCCGAAGCGGCGCTGGCGGCGGTTATACTCGCGGACCGCGTCCGCAAGGTGCTGCTCGGTGAAATCCGGCCACAGTACGTCGGTTACGACTAGCTCGGAGTAAGCGACTTCCCAGAGCAGGAAGTTGCTGATGCGCTGCTCGCCCCCCGAGCGAATGAGCAGGTCGGGATCGGGCAGGTCGGGCAGGTAGAGCCCCTGGCGGAAGGACTCCTCGTTGAGGTCCTCCGGTCGAGCCTCCCCCGCGGCAACCTGGGTAGCAAAAGCGCGGGCGGCGTCCACAATCTCGGCGCGCCCCCCGTAGTTGACCAGGAGATTGAGCACCATCCCTTGATTGTCGCGAGTTTCCTCGCGGGCCTCGCGGACGATGCGCTGCAAGCTCTCGGGCAACTCGCCGAGCCGTCCACTGTGCATGAGACGTACGTCATTTCTGCACAGTTCGGTCAGTTCCTCCGCCAGCGCCATTTCGATGAGACTCAGCAGCCCCTCGACTTCGTCCACGGGGCGGCGCCAGTTCTCGACGCTGAAGGCGTAGACGGACAGGTACTTCAGGCCGATATCGTTGCAGGCCTGAACGATGCGCCGGGTGGCCATGCGCCCCTCGAAGTGGCCCTGCAGGCGGGGCAGCCCGCGGTGGTCGGCCCACCGCCCATTGCCGTCCATAATGATGGCGATGTGGTCCGGCAGGGTCAGGTCGCTGAAATCGGTATCCATGCTCACGCTCGCAGTAAGCCGGCGTCGGCGGGACGCCCGGGCAGAGTATACCCACTGGCGACCAGTATATCACTTCCGGCGGGATTTTTTGTGCAAGCTACTCGCGCCAGCCGGGAGCCAGCTCCCGGGCGACCACTAGCAGCACGCCGCGGTCCGTCTGGCGCTGTTGCACCACGCGCAGGCGGTTGCCATAGTGAACGCGCCCGGCATGGGCCGGGCGCGGCTGTGTCTCTACGATCTGCAGGGTGAGACCGGCCGAGGCGAGACGCTCACGCGCCTCCTCCAGGGGCCAGCCCAGCACCGAAGCGGTCTGGCTACTCACAAAGTCATGATCTCCTTGACCTTGGCGCTGCCGATCGCATCAATCTTCTGCACGTACTGGTCGGTGAGCTTCTGAGCTTCCTTCTTGCCCACCTCTACCTCGTCCTCGGAGAGTCCCTCGGACTTCTCCTTCTTCTCCAGGCTGGCGATGGCGTCGCGGCGCACGTTGCGGATGTGCACCTTGGCTTCCTCGGCCTTCTTGTGGACGAGTTTGCCCAGTTCCGAGCGGCGCTCCTCGGTCAGGGTGGGAATCTGCAGGCGGACGACCTGACCGTCGTTGGACGGAGTCAGCCCCAGATCAGAGGTGAGAATCGCCTTCTCAATGGCCGGGATCACGGTACGATCCCAGGGGGTAATCACCAGCAGGCGTCCATCGGCGACGCTTACTGTTCCCACCTGGATGATGGGCAGTTGGTCGCCGTAGGCCTCCACCTTGAGGTGGTTGAGCAGGGCGGGCGTGGCGACTCCGGTGCGGATGGTCTCGAGCTCCTTCTCGAAGACCTCCACGGAGTGGTCCATGCGTTTCTTCTGATCGGCGAGGGTCTGTTTCACTGGTCATCCTCCCTCTGGCGCGCAAGCGCGCCGGCAAACTGGCGCAGACTAGCTCTCGGACGGGCTGCTAACCACGGTGCCGATGGGCTCGCCGCTCAGCACGCGGACGATATTGCCCGGCACCGTTACGTTGAAGACAATGATCGGCAGGTGGTTGTCCATGCTCAGGCTGATCGCAGTCGAGTCCATCACCTTGAGGCCCTGGCTGAGTACGTCCAGGTAAGTGACCTGGTCGTAGCGCTTGGCCTCCGGGTGCTTGCGCGGGTCCATGTCATACACGCCGTCCACGTTGGTGGCCTTGATGATGACGTCCGCGCAGATCTCGTTGGCGCGCAGGACCGCGGCGGTGTCCGTGGTGAAATACGGGTTACCGGTGCCGGCCGCGAAGATCACGACTCGGTGCTTCTCCAAGTGCCGCATGGCGCGCCGGCGGATGAAAGGCTCGGCGATCTCGCGCATTTCAATGGCGGTCTGCACGCGCGTGGCCACCGAGAGCTTCTCCAGCGAGTCCTGCAGGCGCAGGGCATTGATCACCGTGGCAATCATGCCCGCGTAATCGGCGGCCGCGCGGTCCATACCGTGCTCGGCGGCCTCCTGGCCGCGCCAGATATTGCCGCCGCCCACGACGATGGCGATCTCCAGGCCGGCGTTAAGCGCCTCCCCGACCTCCGCGGCCAGACGATCCACCGTGGCGCCGTCAATGCCAAACTCGCGGCTGCCCTTGAAGCATTCGCCGCTGAGCTTGAGCATGACTCGTTTGAAGCTCGGTCGCTCTCCCATCGGTTAGTCTTCCGCCCCGATCTGGTAGCGGGCGAAGCGCCGCACGACGATGTTCTCGCCGCTGCGCGAGATGAGGTCGGTCAGCAGAGACTGGATGCTTACGCTGTCGTCCCGGATGAAGGGCTGGTCGAGCAGGCAGTAGGTCTCGTAGAACTTGCGCATGCGACCCTCTACCATCTTCTCGATGATGTGCTCGGGCTTGCCCTCCAGGCGGGCCTGCTCCATGAGAATCTCCCGCTCCTTGTCCATGGCCTCGGCCGGGACATCATTGCGGCTGATCCAACGGGGGTTCATCGCGGTGATCTGCATGGCGCAGTCCTTGGCGAACTGGCGGAAGTCCTCATTGCGGCCGACAAAGTCGCTCTCGCAGTTGACCTCGACCAGTACGCCTACCTGGTCGCCGGCGTGGATGTAGGAGTAGACAATTCCGGAACTGGTGCTGCGTCCGGAACGCTTCTCCGCGATTTCCTCGCCCTTCTTGCGGAGGAGGGCGATGGCCTCTTCCATGTCGCCGTCAACTTCTTGCAGGGCACGCTTGCAGGCCATGATGCCGGCCCCGGTGCGCTCGCGCAGTTCTTTTACTTCCTGGGCGCTTATCTCTTTGCTCATTTTGGATTTCCTTCCGGTGGTGTAGACTAGCACATAGGGACCGGGGCCACCAGGGCGCCTGCGGTCCAGATTGGGGCGGAGAGGCCCCACCCGGGCGGGACGGGGTAATGGCGCCCGACCCGCCGGTCAGGTGTTGCTCAGTGTCGGCGGTTAGGCCGGCGGGGTGGCTTCGGTGGTCGGCTCGTCGAACAGATCGACGAACTGCTCGGCAACCTCGTCACCCTCGGCGCCCGCGAAGAGCCGCTCCGGCTCGTAGCGCAGCACTTCGCGCTCCTCGATGGGAATCTGCGCACCGGCAGGCGCGCCTTCCGCGACCGCGGCGCCCTCGGTGGCGAGAGCTTCCTTCTCGGCGCGGCGGCTCTCGAACTCCTGGCGCCCCTCGATGACCGCGTCGGCCATGCGGGAGGTGACCAGGCGAATGGCGCGAATGGCGTCATCGTTGCCGGGGATGATAAAGTCAGCCATGTCCGGGTCGCAGTTGGTGTCCACGACCGCGATCACGGGAATCTTGAGTTTGCGGGCTTCCGCGACCGCGATCTCCTCGCGCTTGATGTCCACGGTAAACAGGCAGCGGGGGGTATCCTTCATGTTGCGGATGCCGCCGAGGCTGCGCATGAGCTTGTCCACTTCGCGGCCCAGGCAGAGGCCCTCTTTCTTGGTCAGCCGCTCCCACTCGCCCTCATCGTGCTGGCGGATGAGCTTCTCCATGTAGGCCACGCGCTTGCGCATGGTCTCGTAGTTGGTCAGCATGCCGCCCAGCCAGCGATTGTTTACATAGGGCATGCCGGCGCGCTCGGCCGACTCCATAATGGCGCCCTGCGCCTGGCGCTTGGTGCCGACGAAGAGCAGCGAGCCGCCCTGGGCCGCCATATCGCGCACGAAGCTGTAGGCATCTTCGAGCATGCGGAGGGTCTGGTGGAGGTCAATGATGTAAATGCCGTTGCGCTCGTGGTAGATGTACGGCTCCATCTTGGGGTTCCAGCGCCGGCTCTGGTGGCCGAAATGAACTCCGGCCTCCAGCAGGTCCTTCATGGTCACTACAGGCACAGTACTCTCTCCTTTTACAGTCTGTGGGGCGAGGGCGGGACTTCACAGGCTGCACGCCGGCAACGGAGGCGGTCCTCCGGGCCCGGCGTTTCTTCTAGAATGGGCGGCGGCTAGCGCCGGGGGTCAGCCTCAGCTACTTCCCCTCTCGCCCAGAGGCCCTCGCGGCGAGATACAAGGAAGACAGCGGACTACAGAGGCCGCCACTCCGCCAGACAGTCAGGTTATCATAATCGGCAGGTATCGTCAACCCGCCGGGAGGCGGTTCATGAGTTGCACGGACAGTTGGCTGAGCAGATACGCGAGGCCTAAGCCGAACATGAGCACCCGTACGAGGCTTAGCTCGCGAGGCTGGGCCGCTGCCCAGGCCCGCACGCTGCGCAGCCCCGCCAGCAGCCCAGCGAGCAAGGTCACTACCAGGCAAGGGGCCAGAGTGGACACGGTGAACAGGGCGTCGGCCGCGAGGATGCGCTCCCGCACGTCGCCCGCTATACCGGGTAGCCGCCAAGCGTCGGCCAGCGCTTGCGTCACGGTCTGATCGCTCATCACGTGGGCGAGAATCCCGGCCAGCAGGCCGAGCGGCAGCGCCACCAGGAACACGCCGGTGGTTGCCGGAGCAGTCGAGGCAGCTTCGCCGGCCTCCGCCGGGGGCGCAGCCGCCTGGCGCCTGTGGCGCCGGTAGGCGGAGATGGTGAAGCCGGTCCAGACGACAGCCAGCGCTGCGGTCAGGAGGAGGGCTACGAGGCTCTCCCCCACTTGCCACACGGCGGCCGGAAGCGAGTAAACGACCAGGACGGCGCGCCCGACAAACAAGCCCAGCCCGAACAGCAGTCCGCTGAGCCCTACTCGTCGGCCCGTTCCGCCCGCCGCGACCAGGACGCTGAGCAGCACGAGCAGCGCGACGACCCCGCCCAGTTGCAGCCCCTGTCGCAGGCCATGCTGCATGCTGTTGCGTGGTCCGTAGCGCCGCAGTTCGCCCAGGATCTCCACTTTGGTCTTGGCCTCTTCCTGGGCCGTAAAGGTATCGCCGACCCAGCCTTTGGGGATGATCTCCAGCCGGTCAGCCAGCAGTTGGTGAATCCCGTCGAGGAGCTTCTGCCCCTGCGGCGTGGCCCACTTGTCGCCGGCGAATACGGCGACGGCCGGGCCCCAGAACTCGGCTTCTACCTTAGCGAGCGCCCGCCACCGTCTAGCGTCCTCCTGCGCTCCCGGGGCGCTGATCTTGAGGAGGGTGATCTTGAGTTCGGGATCCAGCGCCTCCATGTCCTTCTGCAACCCGACGATCATCTGGCAGGTATGGCAGGTGGGGTTGTGGTACAGACGCAACTCCAGCGCCTCGGCGGCGGGAGGAGCCGGGGCGGGCGGGCCAACCAGGGGAGCATCCACGACGGACGTTCCCGGCGGGGCGGGCGGGTCCTGCGCCCAACTCGCGGCGAGTGGGACGAGCAGTAGCAGGCAGGCAACAAGTATCAGCGTGGTCGTACGCATGGCGTCATACCTCCATAGTAGTCGCGGTGTGTTATTCCCTAGCCACCGTGCTTCTCCCTCCGCGCCGGACGAGAAGGCCTCAGCGCCCCGCGCGGCGAATTGCCCGCGGGTCCACGCCCTTCGGACCGACTTCACCCCTTGAGGAGGCGCATCCATGTCTGACGCTTCGCTATTCTCCGGTTTCAGCAACCTGCCGCTGCTGGCCGACATCCAGAGCCGCTCCATCTCCGCCGAGAATCCCGACGGCGCCCGCGGGGGCGGCGGCCGCGAGATTCCCGACGAGAAGAGCTCCTCGCGCGAGTTGGGCCGCGGCTGGAAGGTACGTCCTTTCATCAACCTGGCCCCTAAGTCCACCACGACCCTGGCGCAGATCACCGGGCCCGGCGTCATCCAGCACATGTGGATCACCGTGGACCCCAAGGCCTACCGCGACTGCGTCCTGCGCATCCGCTGGGACGATGAGCCGGAGGCCTCCGTGGAGTGCCCGCTGGGCGACTTTTTCTGCAACGGTCACGGCTTGCGCTGCAACATCAACTCCATGCCCATCGCGGTCAACCCCTCGGGGGGCTTCAACTCGTACTGGCCCATGCCCTTCCGCGGCGCCTGCGAGATAACCATCGAGAACCAGAGCCGCGAGGAGATCAAGTATTTCTTCTATCAGGTAGACTATGCGCTGCGCGAGGTCCCCAGTGAGGCCGCCTACTTCCACGCCCAGTGGCGCCGCTCGATGACCACGCGCGAGTACCCGGAGCACGTCATCCTGGATGGCGTGCGCGGTGACGGCCAGTACGTCGGCACCTACCTCGCCTGGGCCCAGTTCTCCGACGGCTGGTGGGGCGAGGGCGAGGTCAAGTTCTTTATCGACGGCGATGGCGAGTTCCCCACCTACTGCGGCACCGGCACCGAGGACTACTTCGGTGGTGCCTGGTGTTTTGGCGAGACCTACTCCACCGCCTTCCTGGGCTACCCCTTCTGGCAGCAGGAGCCGGACCGGGTGCCCAAGCACGGGCTGTACCGCTGGCACATCCTGGACCCGATGCGGTTCCGCGAGGACTTCCGCGCCACCGTGCAGGCGCTCGGCTGGTGGCCGGACGGCGTCTTTGAGCCGCTCACTGACGACATCTCCTCGGTTGGCTACTGGTACCAGCGCGAGCCGCACGCGGCCTTCCCGACACTGGCCGCCCGCCGAGAGCGCCACCCACGGCTCTAGTCGCGGACATGCCGCAGCAATGAGCAGAGGGCGGGGGGATCACTCCTCCGCCCTTTTCGCTGCCGGGGCAGGTATGAGCACCACCAGCCGCGAATCAGCCCCCCACTAATCGTCCGGAGGAAACTACTATGATGACCCGCTCTGAGATCAACGCCCATATTGAGGGAGCCATGGAGCTGTGCCGCTCGCTCAACTTTGGCCTCCCCCCCTTCGCCTACTGGTCGCCGGAGGACTGGCAGACTAAGGGGCACGAGTACGACGAGATTCGCGACTGCATGCTGGGCTGGGACGTGACCGACTACGGCTTCGGCCGCTATGCGGAGATCGGCCTGGGGCTGTTCACCATGCGCAACGGCAACATGGAGATGCCGCGCTACACCAAAAGCTATTGCCAGAAGCTGTTGCTCACGGGTGTCGACCAGTACACGCCCTACCACTTCCATTTCAACAAGATGGAGGACATCATCTGCCAGGCGGGCGGCGACCTGCTGGTGCAGGTGTACAACTCCGACGCGGAGGAACAGTTCGCCGACACCCCGGTGGCGATCATGACCGACGGCTACTGGCACGAGGTCCCGGCGGGGAGCGTCATCCGTCTGGAGCCGGGCATGAGCATCACGCTGCCCGCCTACCAGTATCACCAGTTCTGGGCGGAGAAGGGCACGGCCCTGGTCGTGGAGGTGTCGGCGGTCAACGACGACCGTACCGACAACCGCTTCCTGGAGGAAGTCGGCCGCTTCCCCGGCATCGAGCCGGACGAGGCGCCGCGTCACCTGCTCTGCACCGAGTATCCCAGCGCCTGACCAGCCGCCCTGCCCACCCGCCCCTACCGGGAAACGGGCCCTGTCTCTCGCACCGAACGCTCGGCGTAGAGCAACGTGGTCTGGCCGATCCCGATCCGGTCGCCGGTGCGCAGGACGCGGGTGCGGATCGCCTCGCCGTTGACGCGGGTGCCGAAGGCGCTGCCCAAGTCCGCGATCACGTAGTGCCCCGCCTGCGAGGAGAGGCTGGCGTGCTGCGGCGCGACCGACTTGTCTAGCGCCAGGGTGAGGTCGCACTTGGGGCTGGAGCCGATGAGTGACGGGGAGCGGTAGATGATGAACTGCTTGCCGGTAAGCGGCCCCTCGACGATGCGCAGCCAGGCTTCCTTGCGGGCCTGCTCGACCAGGCCGATAGCCGCGCCGGTGGTCGCGCCCAGCACGACCAGAGCGGCGAGCCGACTCAGCCCGCCGCCGACCGTGCCGCCGAAGAGACGCGCGGCGGAGACCAGCATCTCATGCAGCGGGTCGAAGAGCAGGCCGCCGATAAGCCCCCCGATCAGGCCGCCGATCGCGCCGTTGATCACCCGTTGGCGGGAGCCCTGAAAGGCCCCCTGTCCCAACCCGACGCCGAGGCCGACCAGCATCCAGGCAATCGCGCGGATGGGAACCTGCGCCACGGAGGGCAGGTCTCCCCCGCCGCCCAGGGTCCCGTAGACCGCTTGGCCAATGACGCCGCCGAAGAACCCGCAGACCGTGCCCACGCCCAGGCCAATCAGCGCCCCCTTGGCCGCCTTCTCCCAGGCGCGGGAGCTGATCCCCTCTACCCCACCCAGGGCCAGGCCGACGAATCCACCGACGCAGGCGGCAAACAGGCCCATGCCGCCCAGCACCTCAACCAAAGGCTTCTGGATCACCGGCGCGCCCTTGATCGGGTCCACGATGAAAGGATTGGCCAGCAGCCACGACACCAGACCCCCCAGAGCGCCGGCCAGCACCAGGTGCAGGATGCCGGTCACATCCGCGGGGCCGAGCGCCTGCTTGCCGCCCAGTTGCTTGCCCTTGCCGGGACCGGACGAGCCATCCACGCTGGGGAAAGCCTCGGCGGCCGCGCCGGGCTTCGCGGAAGGCGCGAGGTCGGGCAGCTCAAAGCTATCGATCACCAGCAGACCCTCGCTCCCCGGCGGCGGGGGCGGCACCGGCGGCAGCTCCTCGTCGTCGTCGAGGTTCAGGTCCAGGATGTCTTCGGAGCCGGGTTGGCGGTCGTCATCGCTCATAGGGGTATCGTTAGCCTCGGGTCAGCGGGAGTCGCTCGGGACTAGAAAGTGCCCTGATCCACGTAGATTAGCCAATCATTGAAGGTAGTGTAGACATCCAAAACCACGGGGCCGCGCTTGGAGCTAGGCCGCCAGTCGGTGACCTCCGGCTTATAGACGGACACCAACGGCGCCTGCAGCATACCGCCCTGCAGAACGAGGAACTCGTCTAGGGCTATGTCGCTGAAGGGCCGCGTACCGGTGTAGTAGCGGATGCGCCAGGGGCGCTGCAAGGGAAGCGGCGGGGTGCTCCAGTTGCCGCTGTCCTTGTGCCAGTAGACGGTCTGCCAAGAGCGGACCTTGGCGGGGTCATAGCTCTCTTCCTCGCTCGCGGCGAGATCGCCGGAGCCGGTGGCTTGCGGCACGTTTTCCTGCTGCCCCTGGGCGAGGCCCGCGCCGCCCTGGGCGCCGGGGACCTTCTGGGCCTGACCCTCGGCCAAGCTCGCGCCGCCCGGGGCGCCGGGGACGTTCTGCTGCTGCCCCTGGGCGAGGCCGAGCGCGTTGCTGGTGGCGGCGGCCTGGTTTTGCTGCTCTTTACCGGCCAGGGAGGCGGCGGGCGCCTGAGCCTGGGGGGCGGCCTGCTGGGTGCCGGCCGCGGCTGAGCGGTCGCTGGTAGGCGGCTTGCGGAGCAGCACGATAAGCAGCGCCGCGAGCAGCAAAATCACTACCACCCCGACGACCAGCAGCCCCCAGCGGAAGGCGTCCTGGCGCGGGGTTTCCACCGTCAGCACCGGGGCTGACTTGTCTTTGCGGGGCGCGGGCATGGGGCTGTCCTCCACGGCGGGCAGGGGGGTGGGCACGGGGGCGGACGCCGCGGCCGATGGGCGGCCATGGCAACGGGGGCATTCTGTATCCAGTTCGCTCATCGCATATCCGCAGGCGGGGCACTGCATAATACTCAACCCCTCGGTGAGCAGGCGACGTGACGGCCGCCTGGACCAGGATGGCACAACGAACGCCGCTGGGGTCATGTTAGTACAACCGGCCTGCAAACGCAACGAGAAAGCTCGCGCGTAGGAGGACCCGCGGCGCCGCGAAGCGAAAGACCTCCCGATTCACCACTGCCCCCAGGAGGAGTCGCCATGAAGATCGCCATGATCGGCGCGGGAAGTCTGGTCTTCTGCAAGACGCTGCTCAATGACATGCTGGGCACGGAGGCGCTGCAAGGCGCGACCTTCGCCCTGATGAGCCCTACGGAGAAGAAGCTGCGCCAAATGGAGACCCTGGCGCAAGGAATGATCGCCGCCCGCGGCGTGCCTGCCACGGTCTATGCCACTACCGACCGGGCCGAGGCGCTGCGCGACGCCGACTACGTCATCTGCATGATCCAGGTGGGCGGCGTGGAGGCTTTCGGCTACGACTATAGGATTCCGCTGAAATATGGTGTGGACCAGTGCATCGGCGACTCGCTGGGGCCGGGCGGCGTCTTTCGCGGCCTGCGCACCATTCCCGTCCTGGTGGACCTGGTCCGGGACATGGAGAGGCTCTGCAAGCCGGGGGCCCTTCTGCTTAACTACGCCAACCCCATGGGCGCGTGCTGCTACGCGCTGGGTAAGGTCTCCACCGTGCCCTTCATCGGCCTGTGCCACGGAGTGCAGACCACGCTGGACCTGATCTCCGGCTACGTGGGCGTGCCCAAGGCCGACATTGACTACCTGTGCGCGGGGATCAACCACATGGCCTGGTTCCTCAAGCTGGAGCACGCGGGGCAGGACCTGTACCCGCTGTTCAAGGCCAACTGCGAGAAGCCGGAGTACTACGTCAACGAGAAGGTGCGCATTGAGGTCATGCGGCATTTCGGCTACTTTATGACCGAGAGCACCGGGCATCTGTCGGAGTACCTCCCCTGGTTCCGCAGCAGCGAGCGGGGGCTGGCGGAGTTCTGCGACCAGCCCGCTTTCGGCGGCGAGAGCGGCGCGTACTATAACTGGTGCGCCACGATTGCCGAGAAATACGCGACGGTGGACCCGCTGAGCTTTGAGAGCACCGCGCCGGAACCGCGCAGCGGCGAGTACTGCTCGCACCTGCTGGAGGCGCACGTCACCGGGCGGCCCTTCCGGCTGCAGGGGAACCTGCGTAACGACGGCTATATCAGCAACCTCCCGAACGGCTGCTGCGTGGAGGTCCCGGTCTACGTGGACCGCGAGGGGCTGCATCCCCTGCGCGTGGGCGCGCTGCCGCCCCAGTGCGCGGCGCTCAACCAGAGCAACGTGACGGTCCAGGCGCTGGCGGTGGAGGCCGGGCTGACCGGCGACCCGGAGCTGGCGATGGCCGCGGTGGCGCTGGACCCGCTGACCTCCGCGGTCTGCACCCTGCGCGAAATCCGCGAGATGACCGCCGAACTCCTCTGCGCGGAGGCCGCCTGGCTGCCGCAGTTCGCGGGCCAGTCCCTGCGCCCCACCCCCTCCATCACGGTGACCGCCGACGTGCAGCCGGTGGAGGTGCCGCTGGACCCGGCGCTGGCCATCGGCAAGCGCTTCGGCACCCTGATGAGCCAGGACGTAGGGTGCGCCGAGGCGGAGTAGGGAGCCGTTGCCGTGCTGTAGGGTGGATCTTTCGCGGAGTCGTATCCCGCGGAACCTCCGCCCACTCGGCAGGGCGTCAGCTAGCGAGCGGGCGTGAGTGTCGGCAAACGACGCCGACAAACGCGCCCCTACGGGAAACGGCGACGTTGCCGTACGCACCAATTACAGGAGGTCCGCGCATGCCACTGAAATTCCGCAAGCAACTGATCGCCGACGAACGCTACGAGTCCGCCGGCGTCTTTGACGTCAACAACGACGGCGTTCTGGATATCGTCTCCGGGGCGTGGTGGTATGAGGGCCCGGACTTCCGCAAGCGGCATCCGGTCGGCGAGGTGCCGGCCATCGGCGAGTACTTCGACGACTTCTCTACCATCCCGCTGGATATCAACGGGAACGGCTCCCTGGACTTCATCACCGGCGGTTGGTGGGGCGATAACCTGCGCTGGCGCGAGAACCCGCGCGACCCCGAGGCGGAATGGCCCGAGCACGTCATCGCCACGGTCGGCAACGTCGAGACCACCCGCGCCTGGGATGTGGACGGCGACGGGCACCTGGAGATCGTGCCCAATACGCCGGGCGGCCCGCTGCGGGTCTTCTCGCTCAACCTCGACGCCGCCGGGCGCGGCACGGGGGAGTTCACTGAGCACGTGATCTGGGAGGGGCCGCAGGGGCACGGGCTAGGCTTTGGCGACGTCACCGGCAACGGGCGCGGGGACTTCATCTTCACCCACGGCTGGCTGGAGGCGCCCGCGGACCCCTGGGCCGGCGAGTGGGTCTTTCATCCCGAGTTCAACCTGGGCTCCGGAAGCGTGCCGGTTCTGGTCGTGGACGTCAACGGCGATGGCCTGAACGACCTGATCTGCGGCCAGGCGCATGCCTACGGGCTGGACTGGTGGGAGCAGGGCCGGGATGCGGCGGGCAACCGCACCTGGACGCAGCACCACATCGATCCCTGTAACTCCCAGTATCACGACCTAATCTGGGCGGATATTGACGGCGACGGCCAGCCGGAACTGATTACCGGCAAGCGCTACCGGGCGCACTGCGGCAACGACCCCGGCGAGTTTGACGACGTGGGCCTGTACTACTTCAAGTGGACCGGGGACAGCTTCGCCAAGCAGATCATCGACTACGGACCGAGCCGCGTGGGCAAGGGTTGCGGCATCGCCTTCGCGGTGGCCGATCTGCAGGGCACGGGGCGGCTGGACGTCATCGCACCCGGCAAGGACGGCCTGTACGTGTTCTGGAACGAGGGGGAGTAGGCAGGCAGGGCCGGCTCACGTTGCTGCGATTGCCTTCCATGTGGTACAATATGCTTAGTCGCGGGGTTCGAGGAACGGGCGCCATTTTTCATTTATCCGCCCCGATCACGATCTCGGGCCGCGACCGAGACTACTCCTTTTGTGCGCCTCCAAGGAGGCCTTTGTGCCTAGTCGCCGCCGCTGGCCACTGCTGGCCCTGGCAATTGCCGTCCTCGGGATTACTCCCCTGGCATACCGGGCGCAGCGCTCCGCCGGGCTGCCCACGCGTCCGATTGTGGCGCTCGCCGGCCACTATGCGCCTCCGGCCCCGGCGCTTACCTGGCACGAATACGGCTGGCGCCTGCCCGCCGCCCGCATGCTGGCCGGCACGTACAACCGCCAGAAGATACTCACCTGCTCAACCAAAGACCTCCTGACCACCGTGGGCAAGCGGCTGATCACGTGGCCCTTGGCGCCCGTCCCTCGCCTGACCGTGCCTCCCGGCTATCTGGCGCTGGACCTCCACACCCATGGCCTCTACTCCCATGACTCGCTGGAAAGCCCCGAGCAGATGCTGCTGGCCGCCGCGCAGCGCGGTCTGTCGGGGATCGCGATCACCGACCACGATGTCTTCGGCGGGGTCGCTCAGGTCCAGCAGGCTGCCACGCAACTCAAGGCGCAGGGACGGCTCCCGGCCGATTTCTTGATCATTCCGGGCGAGGAAGTCGGCTCGAACGAAGGGCACATCGTGGCTTTGTTCACCACCCAGGCGATCCCGAAGAAGCTGAGCGCCACTGAGACTATCGCCCGGATTCACGCGCAAGGCGGGATAGCGGTCGCGGCCCACCCCCTGATCGCCAGTGGGGTCGGAGAACTCGCCAAGCAACTTCCCTTCGACGCGGTGGAGCTGGAAAACTCCGCCCAGGAGCTGTCCTTCCTCCTGGCCGGGGCCGCGCGACAGCAGCAACGCAGGGACTTCTACGCCGGGGTCACCAAGCCGCTGCTGGGCGGCAGTGACGGGCACGATCCGCTGGTGCTCGGTCTGTGCTACACCTTGGTGCAGTGTCCACCAAACGCGGCGGCGGTCAGGGTCGCGCTGCTGGCAGGCCGGGGCGTCCCCGTCTGCCGCCTGACGGCAGCGGACCTGCGCGCAGCGCCCGGGCAGTTCCTGTTGGCCGGTTGGGCGACGCTCACTTCCCCGCTCGTCGGCCTGCTGCACCGCCCGGCCGCCACCTCGCCGACACCTGGCCTGCGGCGCAACCCGCCCCCACCCGTGTCGGTCGCGACCCCCCTGTCCCTCTCGTCCGGCCATACCAGGTAGCCGCCGCTCCCGCTTGCCGCCCTCTGCCCGGGCAACGCCCAGCGCCCTTCCTCCCGCCGCGCCCTTAACGTCTCCTGTCGCTTCTGCACGCTTCCGTTATTGCTCCCCAAAGGACCCCTTGACAAGCCCGCGTCGTTTGTCTACTATGTCCACCAACATCATGGACTTAGCGGACAACACATACCTCCCCCACCCGAGCGGGGCAGGCCGCTGAATCCGCCAAACCGCGGTTGGAGGAGAGTAACATGGTCAGCGCCGTTGCGGAAACTAACGTCAAAGAACTGGTAGAGAGACTCACCTTGACCCAGAAGGTGGACCGCTCGCTGAGCCTCATCCGCGAGGCCTACGAGGAGTATGGGAGCCGGCTGGTCGTGGCCAATAGCCTGGGCAAGGACTCCTCAGTCGTCTGGGACCTGGCCAAGCGCGTCAGCCCGGAGATTCCCGGGTTCATCGTGACCACGCGCTTCAAGCCCGCGGCGACCCTGGAATTCATGAAGCAAGAGGTGGCCCGCTACCCGGAGTTGCGAGTATACTCTAACGACGCGCAGATTCCGGATAAGCTCTATGAGACCGATCCGGACCGCTGCTGCGAGTTGCTCAAGGTGGTGCCCACCCGCCAGGCGATCCAGGAGCTGAACGTGGCCTGCTGGGTGACCGGGTTGCGGTGCACGGAAGGGCGCACCCGCACCGACTATCAGGAGATTGAGGAACGCGACGCGGGCCTGGTCAAGCTCAACCCCATTCTGATCTGGCACGAGCGCGAGATTTGGCAGTATCTGGCCCTGCGCCGGGTGCCGGTGAACCCGCTGTACCTGGCCGGCTTCCGCTCCCTGGGCTGCGAGCCCTGCACCCGGATCTCCTCGGGGGCGAACGAGCGCGCCGGCCGCTGGGTCGGCACCAGCAAGTGCGGCGGCGAGTGCGGCATCCATACCCGCCCCCTGCGCTCGCCGGTCGGCCGCGACGAACAGTAGGCAGGTCCATTTACCGAAGGAATGATCCACTCATGCCCGACGAAACTCGCCCGGATCGCAATACGCTGAAGGCGGCCGGTCTCATCGGCCAGAAGGACCCCGGCCGCTTCAGCGTGCGGCTGCGGGTGGTGGGGGGTACGGTCACCGCCGAAAAGCTGGCGGCGCTGGCCCGGCTGAGCGCCCAATATGGCAGCGGCCACGTGCACCTGACCACGCGCCAGGGCCTGGAGATACCCAATGTCCGCTGGGAGGATATTGAGGCGCTACGCGGCGAGTTGTGGCAGGCAGGCCTGGAAATCGGGGGCTGCGGCAAACGGGTGCGGACGATCACGGCCTGTCAGGGGGACCTGTGCGTCCACGGGCTGATCGACCCGCAGCACCTCGCGGGCCTGATTGACGGCATGTCCTGCCTGCCCGCCGCGCTGCCCCACAAGTTCAAGATCGGCCTGACCGGCTGCCCCAACGCCTGTATCAAGCCCCGGGAGAATGACCTGGGCGTGACCGGCGAGATGCGCAAGGCATTCGCCAAGGACCTCTGCGTCGGCTGCGGCCGGTGTGTGGAGGTCTGCCCCGTGCCGGGGGTGCTGCGTCTCGAGAACGATCGGCTAGGCTTCGAGGCCAGCCGCTGCGTGAACTGTGGCAAGTGCGTGACGGCCTGCCCTACCGGCGCCTGGCAGGCGGCCGGCGTGCGCTATGCGATCTACGTCGGCGGGAAGATGGGTCGCTTTCCGCGGCTCGGCGACCGCCTGGAGATCGAGATCACGAGCGAAGAGCAGGTGCTGGACCTGATCCGGCAGGTGCTGCTCTGGTTTGTAGAACACGCGGCAGCCGGTGAGCGTTTTGCCGACACCGTCGCCCGCCTGGGCGTCTCGACACTGGCCGCCGACCTCCCCCACTAGTCGCCAGACCGTCCCCCGGCCTCAGTTCTCCTGTTCGGCTCCTCCCGTGGCTTCTTCGGACCAGCGCCGCTGAACCATTTTTTTTGCCAAAAAGTCAGCATGCATAAGAGGCCGCTTCAATCGCCAGGGCTTATGGCAGGCGGCACACCAATCACCGGCGCCCAGATGGCGCGGGAAGGGGAGCAATATGCAAAAGTGGCTGTGGCGAATGGTTGTGGTGGCCCTGCTGGCCACGCTGGCGTCGGTCGCGCTAGCCGACGTCCGGGTAGACTTTAGGGTAGAACTGGGCCGCTTCCGGCACCGAGGCGACTACGACGGCGGTATAGCCCGCTGCGGAGCGTTCATCCGCGACAACCCGCGGTACTATGATGGATACGTTGAGCGCGCGCGCTGCTACATGGAGTTGCGCGAGTACGAGCCGTGCCGGGACGATCTGCTGTTTGCCCTGCGGCTGGAGCCGGACCGCCCTGAGATTCTCGTGCTCCTGGGCGAGTGCTACCAGGACCTGGGCGACGAGGCCGAGGCGACGTACTACTTCAACCGGTGCCGAGATCGGGCGCAGGTGCTCATTAGGCTGAACGACCGCGACTACGATGACGACTACTGGTACGGTCGGTGCAGCTACGATCTGGACGACTTCGACGTCGCGATTGAGTACTGCAACCGGGCCCTGATCATCGAGCCGAACTTCTTCGACTGTCTGTTCTTCCGAGGAGACATCTTCTTCCAGGAGCGGCACGAGGACTTCGCCATCGCCGACTACGACCGCTGCCTGGGTTACGACCCGGACGCGGTGATCGTCTTGAACCGCCGGGCGCGCTGCTTTGTGGAGCGGGGTGACTGGGCCAACGCCGACCGCGACCTGCGGCGCTGCGAGCAGGTCAACCCGCGCTTCGCGCCGCAGTTTTACACCCGCGGCCTCTGGCACGAGCGCCAAGGCCACCTGGAAGACGCCCAGCGCGCATACACCCAGTCTGTCCAACTCAACCCGCGCCTGCCGCAGCCCTATCTGCGCCGTGGCACAGTGCTGCAGAAGCTAGGACGGAATGACCAGGCGCAGCAGGACCTGGGCCGCGCCGCGCAACTCGACCAAGGCAACGTGGCCGCGCGCCAGCAGCGCCTGAACCGGATGCAGCAGGAGGGACGACTGGGCACAGACAACCGGGCTCCCGTCGGACAGGGCGGGCCTCCGCCCCCGACCGGCGCCGGACGCGGCGCTCCGCCTCCGAGTGGCCGACACGGCGTTCCGCCTCCGCCCAGCGGCGGCCAGGGCGGGCCTCCGCCGCCCATCGTTCGCGCGAATCCGCCGCTCAGCCCGCATCAGGTCGAGACCGCACCGACGCGTAGCGAGCGCCCGCGAGGGTACGTAGCTCGCGAAGCTCGCAATGCCGAAAACCCGCCCCGCGGCGGCGCGAATCCCCGAGCCGGGGGCGCCGGCGCGCAGGGCGGCCAGCCGCGCGGCCAAGGCGGCAACCGCGGTGGCAACGACCGCAACCGGGGCAACGACGGTAACCGCCAGGGCGACTAAGCCCTCCGCACGCGGCACATCTACGGGGACGACCCCTCTCCACGGAGAGCTGCGGTCGTCCCCGTTTGCTTTTGTCCGTGGCTACGCCCCCGCCGCCTACTTCTCTTTCACCACCAGGTACCCACCCGCGGGCACCGTCACCGGGGTGTCCGCGAACTCGAACCCCGGCAGGTCCATGGTCTTCTTCAGGGTGGTGGTGATCGCCTGGTCGCCGGGGTTGTTGACCCCCACGTAGTACTGCAGTGGCTTGGTGCTGAGCTGCGTCACCTCGATGATCAAGTCCCGGTTGTCGCACTGCACCGGATGGCCCACGATATTGTGGGTGCTTCCGGCGTAGTCCGGGTACACGGACAGATACCCCAGATCCACGTCGTCCAGCGCGATCTGGCGGTAGACGTTCGAACCGTTGGTGTAGAAGCCCGGGGAGTAGCCGGTCACCTGGAGCTGGCCCACGGTCCACTTGGGGTTGAAGCCGGTGAAACGGAACGGCAGTGGCTGATTGACGCGCCAGCCGGGATTGGGCACCTCGAACTCGATCACGCCGGCGTCCGGCGCGAGGTCAATAATCCCGAACTGCGAAAGCAGCTTGCCGCGTTTCACGTTCAGTCCGCAGCCGTTCTCGCCGGTGAGGCCCAGGTACTTACGCAGCGCCTCGATCCGCATGGTGTTGATCGCCGGCTCATCAATCGGGTCGTAGAGCATCATGTACTTATAGCTGAGCTTCTCCCCCGCATTGAAGTCGGCTCCCCGCGGGTTGTTGATCCCCCAGCCGCCCAGAGCCTTGGAGGGCTGGGCCCTCATCGGCTCGTCGCTGAGGTTGAACATCACGCTGGTCAGGCCGACCCCGGAGGGCAAGAGAGCCACATAGCCGCCCTTCTTGATCAGCCAACTCTCCTGGCCGCCCAGCGGCCCCAGGCCGGGGTTGAGGTACGGCTGATCGAAGTTCTGCCAGGCGGAGATCCGCGCCTCCCCGGTGGTTCCGTCGCCGGTGTTGATCGCCCACAGCGGAACGTTGCTGCCGCCTGGCGGGAAAGCATTCTCCAGCAGGGAAGTGTAGGTGACGGCCGCCGCGGGCTGCTTGAGCGTCACCGTGCCCTCCATCACCCCGAGGCAGCCGCCGGTCCGCTCTGGGTAGAAGATATGCCCCTCCAGCATCGGCCCCGCGCCGCGCTGCAGGTACTGCGTGCGGCGCACGGTGAAGGTGAGTTGCGTGCTGGGGACGACCGGCCCCAGCGTGTGGTAAGCGTTGGCCACCACGCCGGGGGCATACACGTGGTCGCCGATACAGGCGGCGTTGGCCACGCTGTCATCGTAGCAGGTCGGATACATGTGGCCTTCCATCAGCCGCCCGCCCCAGCCGGGGTAGTAGGCCTCGATGAGCGGCTGGGGGCCGGGGCCGAGGACGCCGGGCGTGGCCCAGGGGACCGCGCGCGCCGGGGCCGGCGGGCCGCCGTCCCAGGTGGGACCCGCGGAGAACTGCGGCGTACGCGGCGGCGGGAAGGTCAGCGGCCCATGCCACAACTCGCCATTCTGCCGGTCGCCGCACCAGGTATTGGCATTGGCGTCGGCCCACTGCGAGTGCGAGGTGGAGACGGCCTTGCCGCCGTTAACGTCGGTCGCCACCAGCACCATCTCCCGGTGCCGGTCGTAGGCCCACGGGAAGGTCTGGTGGAACTCCTTCGCCCCGTTGAGCAGGAAGTGCCGGTAGGGGCGATTCTCGCTGTAAATAGTGATCTCTTTGAGGCCTACCTCGGAGGTGACCCAGCAGTCGCTCGGAGTCAACCGGCGGTCGGTGACGAAGGACTCCCCCGCGTAGGTGAGCAGCCGGATGGTCCCGCCCCAGGCGCGGACCTGCGGGCCGCTGGTGGGGTAGACATTCGGCCGCCCGTAGAAATTCCCGTAGCATAAGTACTGGGGGAGTTGGGCCAGGTTGTAGGCCGCGACCTGGGTGAGATAGTGATGCTGCTTGACGGCGTCCTCCAGGGCGGCCGGGGAGTCCACCAAGTCCACCGTGCCGCCGAGCAGCGGCTGGCCGTCGCCGCAGTAGGAGATGTAGTCCGGGGTCAGGTCCTCGACCAGCTTGCCGTTGCGGTAGGTCATGACGCCGTACAGCCCCACCAGGCGCAGGTCGCGGGCAGGCATGCCGGGGTTGTTGCTGAAATCGTAGTAGCCGATGTTGCGGAAGTGCGGGGCGTTCTCGATGCAGGCCCACAGGAGGTTCTTGGCGTCCTCATCGCTGTAGGTGAGGTTGCCGTCCTGGTCCTTGCACTGCAGGCGCAGGTGGCCGTTGTCGAGTTGGCTAGGCTTCGGCCAGGGCACGTCCAGCCCATAGAGGAACATGTTGTTGCCGATATTATTCTGCAGGCGGTAGCCGGGGGTCAGCAGCAGCTTATCATCGGAGTTGGCCTTGCAGTCCGCCTCCAGCTTACGGTAATCCGCTTCCTTAAGTTGGCTGAAATCCTCCAGGAAGATGACGAAGGTCAGCCCCGCGCCCTTGGCGGCCGCGGCGTATTGCGCGACGGTGCCCTGTCCGCCGGAGTAGCTGGTGCGCGCGCCGATCAGGCCCGTGTAGACCTGCGCGGGCGGCGTCGGGACCTGGTACTGATAGATGAGGGACTCCGCCGGGGTCTTGCGGAGATGCGGATGGACAAGCTGCAGCGGGTCCTGGACATACCCGCCCAGCGCGCCGCTCTTCGCCGAGGGGGCGCCCAGCCAGTGGATCGTATTGACGAAGAGCCGGCCGAAGTCGCTGGGCTTCCCGTTGAATCCCTTGTCCCAGAGCGCGCCGTCGTGAATCCAGGACTTGCCGCCGTAGAGGTGGAAGTTGCTCCAGATACAGGCGGCAGCCATGCGCCCCTCCCCTACCTGCCGGATGCCCATAACCGCCGGCTGGGGCGTGTGCTCGCGCGCGAAGGGCCGGGTCTGCTCCTCGCCCTCCGCATAGGCTGGCTTGCGCGGCTGGGAGTAGCTCGTAGGGCCACCCTTGAGCACCTCGGTCCACTCGGGGCCAAACTCCAGCGGCTGCGCGAAGTTTCCGGCGTAGCTCTGCCCAATCGGGATCCACGCGCCGCGTACGCCCTCGCTGACCGGGCTGGCCGGCACGCCGCTGGCGTAGATGAAGGGCTGCTGTAGGCGGGGGTGCACCGCCACCGTCGCCGGGTCCTGGAGCTCCTCCAGCATCAGCTTGGCGCCGAAGGGGTTGAGGTAGTCGTTGTACAGGTTGTACTGGATCGGATAGTTCTCGGAAAACAGCAGCCAGAACACCCCGCCGCCCGCCGCCAGATATTGCTTGAGCAGCGCGTCAAAGGCGGCCTTGTCGGGCGGGCCATTCCAGACCCCGGCGTGCTCGGGCGTGCCCTTCGGCTCCGGGGGACTGATGATGACCACGGAGTTGTACTGCTTGAGCAAGTCCCAGGTGATCGGCCGCGCGGGCTGGTCGCCGGCGGTCCACATATCCACCCGGATGTTCTCCTTTTCGGCGAGCTGCTTGAAGATGCTGAAATCGCCGATCCCGGGCCAGCCAGGGAAGTAGTACGCCCCCGTGATGATGAGCATGGAGACGGGAGTCGGAGCGGGGGGAGCAGCCGCCGGAGTCTGGGCAGAGGCAACGGTGGAGCAGGCCACCAGGAGAGTCAGGACCAAGCACCAAGCACGGATCATCGCCATCACCTTTCGCCTGATTGAGAGGGGCCGCGCGGCGGCCGCCGTTAAGGTGAATTCTTCGCCGCGGCCGAACTCCTACCTCCCCGGCGAAGTCTTTCTACGCGGCGCAGGAATGTGCGCGCCGCCGGCGAATACACTAGACACTGTAATCGGCTTTTGCCGCACCGGACAGGTCGTATTCATTCGACTGACGGAGGTGCCGCCCCATGAGCCTTACCGGCTGGATTGTTGCTGTGTTTGTGATTTTCATCCTGCCCTCGATTCGAGTGATCGGGCCGACGCAGGTCGGTCTGGTCACCAAGCGCTTCAGCTTCCGCAAGCTGACGCAGGATAACCCCATCGCCTTCCACGGCGAGGCGGGCTACCAGGCCAATCTGCTGATGCCGGGCTGGCGCTGGGCCTTCTGGGTTATCTACAAGGTGGACAAGTACCCGTGGGTGCAGGTTCCGGCCGGCGAGATCGGCGTGGTCATTGCCCAGGCGGGGTCGCCCCTGCCCATCGGCGCCAAATCCGCCATATTCAAGCCCGAGTTTGGCGACTTTGGCGACTTGCACAAGTTCATCGCCCTGGGCGGCCAGAAGGGAGTGCAGCGCCCCGTGCTGCCCCCCGGGACCCTCGTGCCTATCCACCCGGTCGGCTTTGTGGTCATCACCAAGCGGCAGGTCTACGGTCTGCCGGTCTCCCCGGAGATCAAGAAGCGGGCCATGGAAGCGGGCGGCCGCCTCTCCCCCGAGGCCTTTGGCCTGCAGCCCGAGCACCTGAACCTCGTCCGCATCGGACCGGCGCCCCGCGGGCCGGAGGGCCAGGTCCAGGATATGGTCGGCATTGTCACCACCTACGAGGGCGATCCGCTGCCCTCCGGCGACATCGCCGGACGCCTGGGCGGCTTTGACGACGTGCGGGAGATGGAAGTGGCCGGCAAGACCGACGCGGAGGTCATTGAAGCCCTGCTCGGCACCAAGAACAACCTCCACAACAACTACCAGGACTTCCAGGCGTTTCTGGACCACGGCGGAAAAATGGGCATGCAGCACGACCCGCTGCTGTACGGCGCTTTCGCGCTGAACCCCTTCCTGGTCAGCGTGGAACTGGTCCCGATGCTGGTCGTCCAGCAGGGCGAAGTCGCGGTGGTCAAGGCGTACGTCGGTCTTGCCACCCAGGACATCTCCGGCTCGGACTTCAAGTTCGGCTCGCTGGTGCGCCCCGGCCATCGCGGCATCTGGCAGGAGCCGCTGCGGACCAGCAAATACGCGATCAACCCGCGCTGCTACCAGTACGAGATCGTGCCGACCTTCATCCTCACGCTGAACTGGGCGGCCACCACCTCGCAGGCCCACAACCTGGACGCACGGCTGCAGACCATTGAGGCCAAGAGCCGGGAAGGCTTCATCTTCATGATTGATCTGCAGGTGCAGATCCACGTGCCCGACACCAAGGCGCCGCGCGTCATTTCCAGCGTCGGCACGATGTTCAACCTGGTCAATGAGGTCCTGCAGGCCGCGGTCGGCAACCACTTCCGCGACAAGCTGCAGTCCATGCCCGCGGTCACCTTCATCGAGACGCGTCAGGCGGTGCAGGAGGAAGCCTACAAGCACATCGCCGAGCAACTGATGCAATATCAGGTGGAGACCAAGGGCGTGTACATCCAGGACGTGGTCCTGCCCGAGCAGTTGGTCGCCGTTCTGACCCAGCGCGAAATCGCTAACCAGGAAATCCAAACCTACCAGAAGCAGCGCGAGGCGCAGGATCAGCGCGTCGCCATGGAGCAGGCCAAGGGTACCGCCGACATGCAGGCGCAACTCGCCCAGGCCAAGGTCAACGTGGACATCCAGACCAACAACGCCGACGCCCGCAAGGCGCAGGCCGACGGTGAATCCACCTACATCCGCCAGACCGGTGCGGCGCAAGGCGCGCAGGTTGAGGCGGTCGGTCTGGCCCGCGCCACCGCTTTCAAGGAGCAGGTGGCGGCCCTGGGCGCCGAGTCCACGGCCCTGGTCAACGCGGTCACGGTCCTGGCCGAGCGCGGTCTGAAGTTCGTGCCAGAGATCCTGGTGATGGGGGGCGAGGGCGGCAGCGGCTCGATGGACGGTCTGGCCGCCACGCTGATGCGCTACCTGGGCGGCAGCGGCGCGTCGAGCAAGCCCTCCGGCGCAGCGCTAACCCCGCCGGCCCCGGCGGCCGCGGCGCTCCCGCATCCGGTAGCCAAGCCGGCCGCAACGATGCCGGACAAGCCGCAAGACGCAATGCCCGCCGCCCCGGCGGCAGCAATGCCGGCCCCGGCGCCGAAGGCATCACCGACGCCCCCGCCGCCCGCGGCGAAGGAAGAGCCGCCGGCGAAGGGGTAGGTACGCCCGCCGCAAGCACGACGAAAACCATGAGCCGAACCCACTTGGGTTCGGCTCATTCTTTGTGGCCTGATTGTCGCTGCCGTTTCCCGTAGGGGCGGCTTTCGCGGGGTGGAGGCAAAGCCTCCGCGCCGTGATTGCCGCCAGTTCGCTGACTGCCAGTTAGCGAGCGGGCGTGTATGCCGGCGGAGACGCCGGCAAACGCGCCCCTACACGGAAACGGCCTAGTGCGCCCCGGCGGTCGGCTTCGTCGGGACCTCTCCCCGGCCCAGCCAGACCAGCAGCTTGGCCATCACGCCGGGCCAGGACTTCCACTCCCAGAAGCCCGTTCTGCCGGTCGGCGCTACCCCGTAGGGCGGCGCGCAGATCGCGGCTACTCGGCCCGCGCCCGCGGCGCCCGCTACCAGGAAGGGTTTGCCGCCTGCCTGCAGCCAGACGCGGCCGCTCGGCGCGGTCTGCACCTGGTGGTACCACAGGGCCACCGGCGGCTTGCTCCAGTCCACGCCCGCCCCGGTCAGCCATTCGGGAGCCGCGGGGCCCTTGGTCAGGGGCTGCGGGCTCGCGAAAGTCTGCAGGTCGAAGACCTTGGTCGGCTGGACCGGCATCAACGGACCGAGTGGCGGCTGGTCGATCCCGGCCTGCCCGAAACCGTGGGTGCCGCCCAGGAGCAGCAACGCGCCCCCGGCCTGGACATACTCCGCCAGAGCTTTGGCCCGGTCCGGGCCCAGCACCGTGAAGGGGACATTGGCGAAGACGACCACGTCGAAGCGCGACAGCTCCGGCCAGGTGGCCGGGAAGTAGTTGAGGTCCTCGCCCTTCCAGTAGTACTCCGAATAGTACGAGGTCGCCGCCTCTCGCAGTTGCGCGCCCAGAAGCTGCTCCGCCTCGTCCACTCCCCAGTAGCGCGCGTGCAGGCCGCGCAGCACCAGTACGCCGATCCCGGGGCGCGCGCGCTTGGTCGCCACCCAGCGGGCCTTGTCGTACACGTCCAGCAGTTGCAGCGCTCGCGCCTCGGCGCTCACCGGTTTCTGCGGCCAGGGATCGCCCCCGGGCAGCGCAGCCAGAAGCTGCTTGAGTTCCGGCGCCGCCGCGGCGGCTTCCCCGGTCAGACCGTCCGGCTTGATCTGGGGCAAGTTCGCCTGCGCCTGGCGGAGGCGTGTCGGCACGAACACCAGCCCCTGCAGCGTCTGGCGGATCTGGTCCCGCTCCTGGACGAAGCGCGCCTGCGCCTCTTTGTTGCCGAGACCGAAGTAGTCCAGGAAGGCCAGGCGGAAGTGCCGCTGCGTCGGCGCGTAGGTGATCTCGATGGGCACCTGATAGTCGCCCACCGTCGTGCTGACCTGCTGGGCCTCGCCCGCCGGCAGGACCAGCGCGGAGGGACCATACGTGGCCTCCCGGCGTTCCGGGATGTCCTTGTCGAAGATCGCGTCCTGGTAGAAGTACCACCAGTCGGCGTTCGGATCAGTAACGTACGGCGCGGCTTGCGGCTCGCAAGTTCCGTCGGCATCCAGGACCTGCCGGTGCCGCTTGCCCTCGGCGGTGGCGTGGTAGCTGGAGGGATAGTTCTGCAGCCGCAGGACCAGGCTCTTGACCTCCACCGTCGGCTCAATGGCGAAATCGGCGAACAGCACCTCGCTGCCGGGGATGACCATAAAGCGGCAGCGGAACTTGCCGAACTTGTTGTCCAGCGTGAAGTCGACCACGCCCCGCTCGCCCGACTCGAGGATGGTGAAAGTGGACTTATCGACCTTCACCGACTGGCCATTCACCAGCAGGTCGAACATGTCGCTATGGTACCAGTTGCCCTCGCTAGGCGCGAACCAGCCGACGCTGGAGCCGGAGGCCTGAGTCTGCTTGGAGACCGTCTCGTACTTCTGCAGGCCAAAGAGGCGCACGCCATTGTCCAGAAACATCTGCTGGAGGTAAGAGGTCTGCTTGGCGTCCTCCGATTGCTTAGCGAGGGGCACCTCGGAAACCCGCACCGGAGGAGGCGCGACCGCCGGAGGCGGGACTTGCGCAAACCCCGAATGAATCGTGCCCAACAAGGCCAGCCCCAGCGCTGCCGCCAGCGTCAATAATCGCCTGGTCATGAGTAGTCTCCTTTGCAGCTAGAACTGCAGCACAAGCGTATCCCAGTAGAGCAACTCCGGGACGGTGACCGTCAGGTTGCCGCCCTGAGGCGTTGCGGGCAGTGGCGTCCGCAGCGGGAGGCGATCCGGCGAGAGCAGGTAGACCGCTTTCGGCGCTTGGCCGCCGGGGAGGGCGAAGCTCACCTGCACGTCCTTGAGGAGGGTCGGCGGCGTGGTGCTGCCGATTTCCACGAACTCGGACGCAGGCGAGTTGAGCAGGTGCACGATGATCTGCTTGCCCTCCGGCGCGGGGCGCTCGAAGACGTACTTCTGCCACCAGACCTGCGGGGAGCTGACCTTGGTCGCCGCCGCCCACTCCGGCGAGCGGGCGACCGACGCGTCGTAGAGTAAGTCGGCGTAGCGCGCCGCGAAGTGCAAGTAGGGCGCGTTGGTCTCGATCCCCGGCGCGTTGAACAGGCGCGCCCGCGCTGCGAAGATCGCGCTCAGCAGGTGCTTGCCGTAGACCTCCCCGGCCAGCCACCAGGGGAAGGCGCCGACCTGGAGGAAGCCGCCGTTCTGGCGCGGGCACTCCACCTCGTCGGCGATCATGTCCGCGGCGTCCTGCCAGCGGTGCCAGGGGCTGCCGGGGTCGTGGATGCTGTTGACCGACTCCCAGAGGATGGTGCCGCCGTCGCGGCAGCACTCGGCGTAGTCGGTGGGCCGAATCCGCCCGTGCTTCTGGTACTCCAGGCCCCAGTTGTAGCCGAAAACCGCGTCCGGGTTGACCTTGAGCACCAGGCTCTTGACCAGCCGCGTATTCTCAACGCTGAGGCGGTCGCGTTCGGTGGTATTGGGCACCAGCGGCTTGCCCTGGAGGTCGAACAGCTCCGGTACGCCCATGGTGATGGGGTCACCAGGGCCGCCGACTTGTGGGTGGCCGTCCCAGCGCAGACCGTCAAAGTTGAAGTGCTGGACGCCGGCCGCTACGGACTCGGCATGGTACTTGATGGCGTCGCGGTTGGCTAGATTGACGGTGCTGATCTGCAGCCCCGCGCCCTCGTTGGGGAAGCGATTGATGGCGGCCATCAGGTCCTTGTCGTCGAGGCTGCCGGGATACTCGTTGTAGAACCGCGTCATCAGCTCGTCGAGTTCAGTTTCCACGCCGCCGGTGATCCGACCCTTGCGGTCGTAGGCCATCCACTCGGGATGCTCCAGCGCCAGCTTGGTGCCGTAGTAGCCGCTCACGTAGGACAGCGAGTACGGTACCACGCCCAGGCCCAGCTCGTGGCAACTGGTCATCAGGGCCTCAGTCGTCGCGTTGTCGAGGCGGTAGGCGGTGGCGCCGCTCCCCACGAACCACTTGTCAGTATCCGGCACGCATTTCCCGAAGGTGTCGGCGTTGAAGGCCCAGTACTCCGACAGGGGGATATAGTGGCTGCGCATCATGACGGCATGCCGGCGCGCGGAGATTACGCTGTCCTGGTCCCAGGTGTAGGAGGCGTAGCCCGCGTACTGGCCGAGTTGGTAGGGATTCTTGCCGACCAGGAAACTCTCGCTTTTGCGGTCGAGCAATTGCCCCTGCGCGTCGCGCAGCTCGGCGACCAGGTCAAAGCCGTAGAGATTCGCGCCGGGGTCCCAGTCGAAGGAGAGCTCCTTGACCTCGCCGGGAGCCAGGGTCAACGGAGCCTCCTGCAGCGGAAGCTCCCGGCCCAGGCCGGCCTCCACAAAGGCCTTGAGCGTGACGGTCTGCGGGGTGGCGGAAACCGAGGCGACGCCCACTTGGAGCTTGACCTTCTGGCCAGGGCGGGTGAACAGCTTGGCCGGCCAGACCTCGGAGATGACCACCTGGCGCCCGCTGACCGCTTCGGGGGCGGTGGCGTGGGCGGCGATCTCCTCCGGGGTCAGGGCGCGCTTGTACATGCGGATCTCGTCCAGGGCGGCGCCTTGGCCGATGATCAGCGGCTTCTTGCTGACGCCCAGCTTGCCGGCCTCGTCCCAAGACTGCTTGAGTTCGCCGTTGACATAGACCTTGAGCGCCTTCTCGGTCAGCTTTTCGTCGTAGGTCCAGACCACATGCTGCCAAGTGTCGGGCTGCATGACCTGACCCGTGACGTGGTCGTAGGCCTTGAAGCCGGCCAGGCGGAGATTCATCCCGGCCGGCGGGTCGAAGTACAGGTCGAAGGAGTCAGCGATAGACCCCCAGTCGAACATGGGAAAGTTGGTCTTCTGGACTCCGCACAAAACCCAGAACTCGATACTGAAGGAGCCGCCGGGGCCTAAGCCGGTGCCCGGACCCACCTCCACGGTGTCGCCCCGCTCAAACTGCAGGGCGCGGCCCACGCGGCCGGGGACCTGGGTCGGGTTGCCATAGCGGTAGCCGGAGCGCTCCTGCCCGGAGGCGTCGAAAACCCGGAGGCCGCTGACCTCATCCCCGCTCCAGTACCCGGTCAGGGCCGGATCCACCGGGGGGGCCGCCGCGACCAGACCGGCGCCGACGAGCATCGCCAAACCGCATACCAGACCGATTAGCCGGTAACGCATTACCAATTCCTCCCTCGGCGGAGATAGTCAATCACCGCATACATGACCTTGGGCCAGTCGCGCCACTCCCAGAAAGGCTGCTTGCCCGCCGCGGGCTTGCCCAGGATCGTGCCGGTGCAGGCGGCCACCCGGCCCTGTCCGAAGCTGCCCACCACCAGGAACGGTTGGTCGCCGACTTTGAGCACCGGCTTGGCCCCGGGGCGCAACTCGACGCGGTGCAGCCACAGGCACTGCGGCGCGGGGGTCCAGGCGAGGTTGCTGGGCAGAGCCACGCCCTTGGCGGGCTGCAGCGCCGAGGCGGCGCCGGTGGCGGCGAGGTCCCAGGTGTCGGTGACCTTCACCGGGAGCACGTCCTCCAGGAAGCTGCGGGCGATGCCGCCCCGGCCATAGCCGTAATAGCCGCCGGTGATCAGCAGGCCGCCGCCGGCCTCCACGAACTGGCGCAGCGCCTGCCGCCCCATGAAGCCCAGCGCGTCGGCGGGCACGTCGGCCAGGATGACCACGCTGTAGGGAGCCAAATCGGCCACCCGCTGCGGGAAGTCGGGCTTGAGTCGCGGCTGCCCGCCCGCTCCGGTGTAAAAGTAGCGCACGTCTACCGGCTGGCCCCCGGCGATCCGGAGGGCCGACTCCAGGTGCCAATAGGGCTCGCCGAGGCCGTGGCAGACCAGGGCGCCAGTGCCGATCTTGACGCCGGTTGCGCTCTGGGGCAGGCCGTAGAGGCTAACCCAGTCCAGATCGGTGAGCAGTTTCTCCTCCTGCACCTTCACACCGTCCAGCGTCGTGTCGGTGATTCCGCTCCAGGTCACCAGATACTGCAGGCCGCCGAGTGGCGAGCGGATGAACTCCACCGGGAACTCCTGGTACTCGTTGGGCCGGGCGAAGTCCGTTGCCAAGATCGTGCGGGCGGCGGTCTGGCTGACGTCCACCAGGTTGTCGCCGGTGATGTTGAAGACGACCACCGGCTTGGCGATAGTGTTATCGGCGATCTTCAAGCGCAGGACAGCGCGGTACAGGCCCGGCTCCTGGTCCGAGATGAGCGGACCGCTGATCTTGCCACCTGGCTGGTGCTTGCCGACGCGCAGGTCCCAGGCGCGGCCGGTGGTGCTCTGGGGGTCGGTGATCTGGTCGCCACCCACGCCGAAGGTGGCGGAAGCGTAGAAACGGCTGTTCGCCCCCGGTTCCGGCGGCTGATAGTCGGTGAGGCGCAGGCCGTCAAACTGCAGCGTGGCCGGGTTCTTCTCCGAGGTAACGACGTGAATCGTCAGCACCACGGACGCGGCCTCGGCGGGCGCGCGGACCACGAAGTGCCCGACTTGCCACTTGCCCGCAGCATAGGAGCCGGCGACCGGGACCATGTATTCCTGCGCCCCGGGCAAGCCGGCGCCGTCGGCTTTGCGGAAGTTCCAGTAGATCTGCGCATCGGCGCCCTTGGGCCAGACGGCGGGGCCCTGAGCCCAGAAGACCAGCAGGTAGGTCTTGCCCCCAGTCACCGGGGCCACCGGGGAGGTCGCCCAGACGTTACCGTTGTCCGCGCCCAGCGACTGCGCGGTCAGTTGCAGCGAGTTGTTGCCGGCCATGCCGGGGGCGACACCCATCTGGCCGTCGCCGCTCTTGGTCCAGCCGGTGGGCAGGCCGCCCGCCACCTGCTCGAAGTCACCGTTGGGTAGCAAGTTGACGGGCTGCTCCTGCGCGCCGGCCGGCCCGACCCAGCAAATCACCACCAGCCAGGTACACAGCAACCGAAGAGGCAAACCGGTCTTCATGACGTGACCCTCCCGACCTACGAACGGCAGACTATGCTACCTCGCGTTTGCGCCTTGTGACTTTCACCGCGCGGGCTGAGGCCTCCTTCCCCGCCCTCGAACGTTTAGGCTCCGCCCAGCGTCCTTGGGGAGTAAATCCCCGCTCAGGAGGCGGTCCCGATGGCTAGTGATACCCGCTGCGTGGCGAAGGTCTGGAAGTCCCGGCCTACTCTGGAGGGCGCGGGCGTACATCTCAAGCGCGCTTTCGGCTACTCCGAGGTCCCGCAACTGGACCCCTTCCTGCTGCTGGATGACTTTCACAGTGACGACCCACGCCACTATCTGGCCGGCTTCCCCTGGCATCCACACCGGGGCATCGAGACGATCACCTACATGCGCGAGGGCCGGGTGGAGCACGGGGACAGCATGGGCAACTCCGGCGTGATCACCCCCGGCGACGTGCAGTGGATGACCGCGGGCCGCGGGATCGTCCACCAGGAGATGCCGAAGGGCGACGAGAGCAACCGGATGTGGGGGATGCAACTGTGGGCGAATCTCCCCGCCGCGCAAAAAATGATGCCGCCGCGCTACCGCGGGATCACTCACGAGGAGATTCCCGAAGCGGTCCTCGACTCCGGGGCCCGCGTCAAGGTGATCTGCGGCACGGTGGGCGGCGTGAGCGGGCCGGTCACGGATGTCGTGACCGACCCGGAGTACCTGGACGTGACGCTGCCGCCGGGGACGAGTTTCCGCCACACCGTCCCGGAGGGCCACACGGTGCTGGCCTACGTGCTGGAGGGCGCGGCGCATTTCGACCGGCACCGCGAACCCTTCGCGCACGAGGTGGTGCCGGAGGCGTACTTCGAGCCGCATCCTGAGGGCGCGTTCGGGGTCGAGAACCTGATTCTCTACCAGCGCTCCGGCGGCGACGTGGTCATCACCACCGAGGACACCGCAGCGCAGTTCCTGCTGATCTCCGGCCGCCCACTAGGCGAGCCGGTGGCTTGGTACGGCCCCATCGTGATGAACACGCAGGAGGAGTTGCGGGTCGCCTTTGAGGAGTACGAGAAGGGGACTTTCCTAAAGACGTAGGGGGCTCGCCGACACACACGCCCGTTCGATAGCTGCCGTGTGTAGGGCACGGGAGGCCTCACCCCCGGCCCCTCTCCTGGCAGGAGAGGGGGTAACGGCAACGGCAGACGGCGGGGCAACTTAACCGGGTGATTCCCTCTCCCTTTAGGGAGGGGGTTAGGGGGTAGGGACGTTCTCCCCTACTCCTCGACCGCCAACTCGCCCTCCCCCGCTACCAAAGCTGCCTCCGCCTCGGAGGCGCGCGTCGGCGGGAAGCGGCGGACTATGTAGCCGAGGAACCCGGCGCTCACCACAAAGGCCAGAGCATCGGCTACCGGCCCCGCGGCGAAGGCGCCGCCCACCCCGTAGCGTGCCGAGAGCAGATAGATCCCCGGCAGGAGGAAGATAAGTTGGCGGGTGAGAGACAGCAGCAGCGCCGAGGGCCCGTGCCCCATGCCTTGCAGCGCCGAGATGAACATCGCCTGCGGTCCCAGGAGGAACAGCGTCAGCACCGTTAGGCGCAGGGCGAGTACGGTGAGCCGCTCCAACTCCGGGTCCCGGGTGAAGATGTGCGTCATGGCCCGCGCCCCTAGCCACAGCGCCGCCTCCAGCACCAGGCCCAGGGCGGCCGTGCCCAGGGCGGCGATCTTCACCGCCTGCCACATCCGGTGGTACTGCCGCGCCCCGTAGTTGAAGCCCACGATGGGCAGCAGCCCCTGTGAGGTGCCGAAAATAGGCATCGCCACCAGAAAGAGCAGCCGCGAATTGATGCCGTAAGCGGCGAGGGCGGCGGTGCCATATCCGCCCAGGACGCCGTTGTACAGCGACACGACGATGCTGCCGGTCACCTGCATGGCAAAAGCCGGCGCCCCCACCTGGAAGATATCCCGCATGACGCCGAAATGAGGACGCAGGTGGCGCAGGTGCACGGTGTAGCCGCCCCGAGGACTCCACAGGTAGACGAGCGCGATCAGGGCGGCGAGGAACTGCGAGAGCGCTGTGGCCAGCCCTAACCCGGTCACGCCCAAGCGCGGGGCGCCCCACAGGCCGAGGATGAACAGCGGCGCGAAGATCGCGTTGAGTACCGCGGAGGTGCTCATGGTAATGGTCGGAAACAGGGTGTTGCCGGTGCCCCGGTACAGGCCGCTGCTGGCCATGAGGAAGATCACCCAGGGAACGCCCAGGGCCACCGCGTGCAGGTAGTCGCGCGCCAGACCCTCCACCGCGGGTGTCGCACCGAAAAGCTTCACAATGGGCAGCGAGAACAGCAGGGCCAACACCAGGAGCACCGGTCCGGCGACCCCGGCGATCAGCAGGGTCTGGCCGGCGGCGCGATTGGCCTGCTCTCCCCGGCCTTCCCCAAAGCGCCGCGAGACCAGTGAAGAAACGCCCACGCCGGTTCCGACGCCGATAGCGCCCACTATCATCTGCCAGGGAAACACGACGGTCAGCGCGGCCACCGCGTCCTCCCCGAGCCGGGCTGCCCAGTAGGTGTCGATAAGGTTGTACAGCGCCATCACGACTAGCCCGGCGATGGCGGGTACGCTCATTTTAACAAGAAGCGGACCTAGGGGCGCGACGCCCAGGTCCGCGGTACGTTTTTGCATGACTCTTTGACCCCAATTCAGGAAGGTGCCGCGTCGGCAACCTCCGACCGGCTAGTAGAGTCTACGCAGGTGCGCCCGCCGCGTCAAATCGGCGCTTGACGCCCCGCCGACCCGGCATTACAATCCGCTGGTCTCACCAGCGTCCCCATTCTCTCCCCGCGAGGTTATCTCATGGCCGACAACCTGACTCTCCAGCGCGGTCCCGACCTGGCTCCCCCCGCCCGCCAGGCGCTGCTCGTTCTCGATGAGTTTCTCACCCACCAGACCGGGCGCCAGCCCCGCCGGCAGGCCACCCTGAAGGGCAGCCACGCTATCGTCATCGGCGAGGGCAGCGAGCAGGCGGCGGCCGGCGCTCTGCGCCAAGTCCGCGACGACGGCTACGCGCTGGCGCCCTCCGGGTCCGGCCTGCTGCTGGTGGCGCGCAACCCCAAGGGCCTCCTCAACGCGGCCTACGGCTATCTCGCGCACTGTGGAGTCCTCTGGCCGGCTCCCGACGAGGAAATCCTGCCCCGGCCCGGCAAGCTGGTCTTCCCCACCGAGTTAGTCTTGCGCAATCCGGCCTTCCCCCGGCGGGGCATCTTCCACTCGCAGCCGCCCGCGGAGTTCGCCCGCTGGTGTGAGTGGTACGCCCGGCTGGGCTTCAATGAGATGTCCGCCCACGGCGGAGCCGAGGGGTGGGCGGGCTTCTGCAAGGTGGCCGAACGCTTTGGCATGACCCTGGAGCACGGCGGCCACGGCCTCTCGAGCTTCGTCCCTCGGGAGTTGTTTGGCGAGCATCCCGACTACTTCCGCACTCTGCAGCCGCCCGATTTTGACCGCACCCGCCTGTCGGACAGCAATATCTGCACCGGCAGCCCCGGCGCGATGAAACTCGTCAAGGCCAACGCCAAGCGCTGGGTGCGCCAGCTCCCCGGGGCCCGCGTCTACCACCTGTGGGCGGACGATCTCCCCGCCGGCGGCTGGTGCTACTGTTCCCGCTGCATGGGGCTGACCCCGCAGGATCAGGCCGTGCTGGCCAACAACCAGCTTGCCGAGGGCGTATGCGAGGCCGATCCGGACGCCAAGGTCGCCGCCATCTGGTACCACGATACCCTGGAAACTCCCCTGCTGGTGAAGCCGCACGAGGCTCTGGAACCGCTCTTCGCGCCCCGCGAGCGCTGCTACGGCCACGCCCTGGACGACCCCACCTGCGCGCGCAACGCCTGGCACCGCCAGCGACTGGAGAAGACCCTGGACTACTTCGGGCGGCGCGACTGGAACCTGTTCGAGTACTACTCCGACTACATCCTGTTCCGGGCCATGCTCCCGGTCATGCCGGAGATCGTGGCTCAGGACCTGCGCTACTACAAGTCGCAGGGCCTGATGGCGGCTCAGCACCTGCTGGTCGGCACCGTCGTCGGCCTGCTGCTGAACCTGCACGTCTTCGCCCAGCAGACCTGGGACCTGGATGCCGACCCCTGGGAGCCGCTGCGCAAGCTGGCCGCGGGCACGCCGGGGCTGCTCAAGGCCTGGAAGCTGCAGGCGAAGGCCTCGGCCCGCTGGCTGCCGATCTGCGACTGGCCCATTGAGCGGTACTTCGACTACCGCTTCCTGATTGAGGTCCCGCCCGCCGCCGCCGCGAAGTACGCGAAGCAAACCCTCCGCGCCGCGGAGGAGCTGGAGCAGGCGGAGGCCCTGCTGCCCGCCGACCTCCCGGCCTGGGCAGAGCGTGAGCGACTGGCGTTCGCGACCAGCGCCGGAATCTGCCGCCAGATGAGCGCTCAGATCACCATGCTGGGCGAGTTGGGCCGCTGCTCGGCCGGGGAGAAACGCGGCGCGGAGGCCAAAGCGGCCTACCGGGAGGCGCTACGCGCTGCCGGCCCGGTAGGTAAGGCTTTCCAGAAGGCCGACATGCCGGAGGCCTATTTCTTCGGTCTGGAGAAGCTGCTCGAGACCATCTGGAAAGAGAAGGTCACCGGCGCCGCCTGCAAATAGCCCCCCGCCGCCGAAAACTGAAGCTCCAGGAGGCCGGTGGTTATGTCCAAGCTGTCTCGCTGTGGGATCATCGTGGCGCTGCTGTCTCTCGCTCTAGCCGTGAGTGCTCAGGAAGCGGACGTGCGCGGCCTAGTGGCGCATAACGACGTCATCTACCTCTCGCCGGCCCGCCAGGGGTGGCAGGGGCTGCCCCTGGGCAACGGGACGCTGGGGGCGCAGGCGTGGAACCCGGAGGGGCTGAGCTTTCAACTCAACACCCCGCTCTCCGGGGTCTACGGCGGCGGCCTGGCGCGGCTGAACCTCCACCCCGCCGCCTCCCTGCTCTCCGGCATGACCGCCTACAAACAGCGGCTGTCCCTGTACGACGCCACCTTGTACACCACCATCAAGAGTCCCGCCGGCGAGCAGAACGTGACCTGTTTCACTCCGGCTACCGACGACGCTCTGGTCTGCCAGTACCGCGACGACCGCCAGCGCAGCAAGGCGGTATCGGTCGAGCTGGTCACCTGGCGCCCCACCGCCCAGCACCAGCAGGTCGGCAACGTGATCGTGGTCACCGACACCCTGAAGACCCCCGGGCAGCCCGACTACCGCTTCGCTCTCGCGCTGACCGTGGAGGGCGCGCCCGCCACTCCCTACGCCACGGCCGGGGTGGAACCCGCCAGCGGACTCCGCGTCGAAGGCGGGCCGCTGACCGTGTGGGTAGCGGTCGCCGCCTCCCGCGACCCCCAAGCCGACGTGGCCGCGCAGGCGCAGGCCAAGCTGGCTGCCTTGCAGGCGCGGGGATTCAAGTCGGTCCAGGCGGCCCACGCGGCCTGGTGGGAGCAGTTCTGGAGCAAGTCCTATCTCAAACTGACCTCCGCCGACGGCGTGGCCGACTACCTGGCCAACCTCTGGTACATGCACCTTTACGCGATGGGCGCCGGCTCGCGCGGCGAGGTCCCGCCCAAGTTCAACGGCGGTTTGTGGCTCTATGAAGGGGACCAGCGCGAGTGGGGCAGCGCCTACTGGCACTGGAATACCCAGGAGACCTACTGGCCCCTGTACGCCGCCAACCACCTGGAGCTGCTGCGTCCCTACTACGATATGTACTTCGCGATGCTGCCCACCGTCCAGAAGTGGACCCGGGAATACTACGGCCCCGCCGCGAGGGGCGCTCAGTTCCAGGAGACGATCCCCTTCGACGGCGCGATGGCCCTCGGGGAGCGGGTCGCCGGCGTCCACCCGCGCCTGCTGGTGCCCAGGGAGGTCAACGCCACCAACCAGATCTACTCGTCCTCCGCGGAGATCGCCATGCAGTTCTGGTGGAACTACCAGTACACGGGCGACGTGGAGTTCCTGCGGACGCGCGCCTACCCGCTGATGGAGTCGGTGGGCGACTTCTTCCTGTCGTACCTGGAGAAAGACGCCCAGGGCGTTTACAACATGTACCCCTCCAGCGGGCACGAGACCTTCCACAACAAGCTCAACGCCACCACGGACCTGGCCGCCATCCGCTACCTCTTCCCCACGCTGCTCCAGGCCAGCGAGATTCTGGGCGTGGACGCCGAGTTGCGCCCAGTCTGGCAGGAGCACCTGGACCATCTGGCCCGTTACGGGATCAACCCGGCCACCGGAGCGATCACGCCGTACTATCTCCAGCCGGACGAGAAGCTGACCTTCGAAAACGCCGAGAACCCCGAGATCTTCCCGATCGGTGTGTTCCCCTTGATTCGGCTGGGCACGCCCGACTTGGAGATAGGCCGGCAGACCTTCTACCACCGCGTCAATATCGACGGCTATGGCTGGACCACCGACTCCATCGCCGCCGCGCGTCTGGGTCTCGCGGAGGCCGGCCCCGAGGCCGCGCCGCCCGGCCAGGCGGGCGTCGCCAAGCTCATGCCCCTGCACGCCGAACTCTACCAGGATCACCCCTCCGGCCTGCAGGACTACTATGACCGCACGCCGGCGATTCACCCCTACCTCGAGGGCAGCGGCACGCTGGCCACCGGGATCGGCGAGATGCTGCTGCAGAGCTGGGACGGCGTCATCCGCGTCTGCCCCGCGTTGCCCCAGGCCTGGAGCGCCGATTTCAAGCTGCTCGCCCGGGGCGGCTTCGAGGTCACCGGCCATGCCGATAAAGGGCAAGTGATCGCGATTGAGCTGCTCAGCACCCGTGGCGGCCCGGCGCAGGTCGTTAACCCCTGGGGCGGCAAGGCAACCGTCGTCCACAACGGCCAGGGGGTGCTGACCTCGGCTGATCCGGTGCTGTCTTTCCCCACCCAAACCGACCAGCGGTACCTGATCGTCCCCTTCACCCGCTCCGCCCTGCCCAAGTTCACCGTCACCGCGACGCCCAACGACGCGCCCAAGCACCTGTCGGCGGGCAGCAAGCGTTGGCTCGGACTGCGGCCCGGCGAGGGCCAGGGCTGGACGCCGCCGGTGGAGCCGAACGCCCCGCAGCCGCCCACCGTGGGCAAGGTGGACCGCCCCGCGAACCCGCCCGCGCCGGCGATGCGCTTCGCCACGGCCCCGAAGCTCGACGGGGAGCTAAACGAGCCGGACTGGCAGAAGGCCCCGTCGCTAGGGCCCTTCCTCCTGCTGCGCGACCACAATCCGGCCACCCAGCAGACCGACGTGCGCGTCGGCTATGACGACGACAACCTGTACCTGGGAATCACCGCCTGGGAGGCCGAGATGACCGGCGTCCTGGCCACCTACGACAACGTGCCCCAGACCCACGACGCGCCGGTCTACCAGGACGATTCGCTGGAGGTCATGATCGTCCCGCCGGGGCAGACGCCGTGGCACTTCGCGCTCAATCCGCTGAGCGCGCACCTGGAGGCGCGGGGTTGGACCCCCGCCGGCGACGACAAGCGCTTCAACCCGGAATGGCGAGTCGTCACCAGTCGCCACAGCAATCGCTGGATCGCCGAGATCGCGATTCCCTTCCGCTCCCTGGCTCCGGAGGGCCCCTTTGGCGGCCCGCAGTGGCGATTCAACGTCGGGCGCAACGAGAAGCCACAGGGCGAGCTGTCCACCTGGGCGCCGCTCCCCAGCGTCTCGTTCTTTGACTTCGGGGGCTTCGGGCACCTGCAGTTCGTCGACCTCCCACCCGCGCCGCCTCCGCAGGTCGCTGATCCGAGCCTCATCGGCCACTGGGACTTCGCGCACCTGCGCGGCCCCTGGGTGCTGGACTCCTCCGGCCACGGCCACGCGGCCCTGATGCTGTCCCCCATGAAGACGGAGCCGGGGAAATTCGGCCCGGCACTGCGTTTCGACGGGAGCAGCTTCCTGGACGTGACCCGCGCCCCGGACCTCAACGTCGGGGAGGCCCTGACCCTGGCGGTGTGGGTGAATCCCAGCGGCAAGGCCGGCGTTCGCTTGATTGATAAAGGCCCGGCCGGCGGCTCGGACGGTTACCTGCTGGACACCTACCCGGCCAACAACCTGCGCGTTATCACCAACCGCTTCACCCTGCAGGCGCCGAGCGAACTACCGGTGGACCAGTGGAGCCACGTGGCGGTCACCTACAGGGGCGGCGCGGCGCGGGTGTACCTCAACGGGCAGATCGTGGCGGAGCAGACGGGTCTCACCGGACCGCTCAGCACCACCGAGTTGCCGCTGCGGATCGGCGCTGATAGCGACGGCTTCAGCCGCTTCAGTGGGCTGCTGGAGGACGTGCGATTGTACAACCGCGCGCTCACCAGCGAGGAGATTCAGACGCTGCTCAAAGGGCAGTAGCAAGCCGCACCAACGAAAGGGGGCGACGCTTAGCGCCGCCCCCTTCTTGGTGTCTGCACGTAGCGGGAACTAGCCTCCGGCCGGGGCCTTCCCCGCCGCCAGCGCCGCGAGGTCCGCGTCACTCAGCCGGGTCCGGCCCTCGGTCCCCACTTCCACCGCCTGGCCGTTGACCTCCAGCAGCAGCTTGTCCCCCAGGCTCAGCGCCGCGTTCATCTCGGGGAACGCCCGGCTCAGTTGGAAGTACGCCTCGGAGTAGGCCTGCACCTGCAGCGCGATCTTCTGCGGCGGCTGGTAGCGCATGTCCTCCCACCGCGCGCCGCGTTGCACGTAGCCGCGCTGGCCCAGATTCTGCACGTTGGTCAGCCGCTGCACCGCGCCTGACTCGTCCACGTAGTTGTTATTGGCGCCCACCTTGGTTTGCAGTTGCAGGTTCTGCCCGTTCTGCGAGGCAGCTACCTGGGCCGGTCCCGCGGGACCGGCCGCACCGGCGGGACCCTGCATCATCGGGGCGGCCGACACGCGGTCAGTGATGGTTCCGGCCGGGACCGCCTCGCCCTCCAGGGCCAGGAAGGCCGTGTACTGGGTGAGAATCCCGTACTCCAGACTCAGGCGCACGACCTCATCCACCAGTTCCTTCTTTTGCCCCTGCAGGCGAATCTCATCGAGCAGGAATCCGATCTTGCGCGCCGCCCACAGCGAGGCCAGGTAGTCCGTCCCGCGACAGACCTCCGGCAGGGTGGCGTTGAGCACGTAGTGCCGCGAGCCGCCCGCCGTGGTTCCGCTCAGGGTCAGCTTGGTCGCCCCGGCGCTGGACTGGCGGTAGCGCCCGAACATCTCAATCTGCGACCCGGCGAAGAGGTCCGGCAGTTGCCGCGGGAAGGCGTCGTAGATCTCCGCGCCGCCCCAGTCCAGGGTCAGGTTGGTCAGCCTCGGCTGGGCGATCTTGCCGAAGAAGCTCGACACGCTCTGCTCGATGTCCTCACTGGGCCGCACGTAGGTGCTCAGCCCCCCGTGACCCTGGGCCATCCGATCGAGAAAGTTGGTGTTCACGTCGTAGCCCACGCCGAAGACGAAAGCCCGGGTGGGATTGGCGCCGGTGGGAGCCAGCTTGCCCACCTGCTGGAGAATCTTCTCCGTATCGGTCTCCCCCACCGTGGGCTGCCCGTCGGTCAGGAAGACCAGGTAGTTCGCGTCGCCGTCCGTGCGCAGCGCCAGGGCGGTCTGCAGCGCGGTCTGGATGTCCGTGCCCCCGCGCGCCTCAAAACCGGCGATAAACTTGCGCGCCGACTTGACGTGCTCCTCGTCCGCGGCCACCATCTTCGGCGCGAAGCTCTCCGGGTGGTCGCTGAAGGCCACGATATCGAACTGGTCCTGCGGGTTGAGGCTGTTGACGCAGTAGGTCAGCGCCCCCTGCACCTGCTTGATCTTCTCCCCGCTCATGCTGCCCGAGGTGTCCATGACGAACACCACATGCTTGGGCAGCGCGGTGGCCGCCTCCTGCTCCACGGTCGGCGCGGCCAGCAGCAGGAAGAAGCCATTCTTGCCCGGCTCCTTGAAGGTGACCAGGCTTAAGCCCACCGGGTCCTTGGCGAGGTTGAAGTAAAGCAGCAAGTCCCGGTCCGGCCGGGTGCCGGTCTCCTCATAGGACACCCGCACGTGCTTGTCGTCTTTGCGGGTGATAGAGACGTCGTGGCTGGGCGAGTACACGCTGCCCAAGGGCTGCGCGGACTCCAGATCGGCGACAAAGCTCACCTCTTTGATCGGCTCGGAGGAGAACTTCTCGGTGCTCAGCGGGTACAGGTAGGAGACCAGCCCGTTGTCGTAGGAGAGCAGTTGCGTGTAGCGAATCTCGATGCGCCGCTCGCCGCCGGCCGGAATCGGGTAGATTTTGGCCTGGTAGGCGTTGTTGCCCGCGTAGGTGAGCAGCGCCGGGTCCCGCCGCCGCCGCACGATGTCCTCGTAGAGGCGCTGGGCCTCGTCCTTGTCCATCAGCCGGGCGGGGATCTCCTGGCCGTCGGCGGTGAGGGTGAACTTCTGGACCACCGCTCCGGCCGGCAGGGGGAAGACATAGGTGGCCTCCATCTCGCGGTGGCCCCGGTTGACGAAGACCTGGTCCACGTAAGTGGTGCAGAGCTGGTCCTTGATCTCGGTCTTCACGCGGTGGTACTTCACGGCGAAGTACGGCTCATCGGGGAGAATCCCGGTGATCGGGCCGGGGAGCAGGATTCCGTCCGCCCGCACCCCGCCCGCCACCAACAGCAGCAGAAACAACATCCCTACGTGCTTGAGTCGCATGACAACCGCCTCCCAAAGTGCCGGTCTCAAGGTCTGCTGGTTGGACACCAAGACCGGCGCGGCGGTTCCGTCTGCGGTCGGGCTAGCCGAGAACCGCCCGCGCCTCCGCGGCCCAGGCCGGATTGCGCAGCATCGCGGTCGCGACACCCACGAATTGCCCGTGCCCCTCGGCGATGACCCGCTCGGCTTGCTCGGCGGTACGCACCCCGCCGGTGACCATGACCGGCAGGTCGGTGAACTCCTGGACCCACTGCCCCAGGGTCCGGTCGCTGTCAAACCAGCCCTTGAACACGCCGTCGGTCGAGACATCCAAAAAGTCCACGCCGGCCTCGGCCAAGGCGGTCACCAAGTCCCGCAGGTTCTCCGGCGTCACCTCGCCCGGCAGCTTGGTGAAGGGGCTAATGCGGCACATCAGGACCGTGCAGTCGCCCACGCACTCCCGGAGCGCGGCGCAAGTCTCCACCAGCATCCGCCGCCGCCCCTCCGGCGAGCCGCCGTACTGGTCGGTGCGCTGGTTGCGCTCCGCCATGAGGAAGGAATCGAGCAGAAAGCCGTGCGCGCCGTGCACCTCCACCGCCGGGAAGCCCGCGCGGACGCAGCGGACCGCGGCCTGCACGAACTGCTCCTGAATATCCGCGATCTTCTCGCCGGTAAGCGCGGTCAGCCCCGGCTGGTAGGCGGAGGGGCTCAGCACCTGCCCGACCAGCTCCGGCGGCGACGACGGCCCCCCATGCACCAACTGGATCGAGGGCACCGCGCCGGAGGCGACCAGCGCGTGGACCAGGCGGGTGAGGCCGCCGCTGTCTTCCTCCCGGTACGCGGTCAGCCCGCCCGGCCAGACGCGGCCCGCGGGCTCGACAGCGGTCGCCTCCACGATTACCAGTCCAGTACCCCCGCGCGCCCGCTCCGCATAGTGCAGGAGACGCTGGTCCGTAACCGGATCGGCGGCGGTGGCGGCGTCCTCCATCCCGGGCTGTCCAGCCATCACCATCGGGGGCATGACCAGGCGGCTGGGAAAAGTGAGACCTCGAACCGTGAACGGCGAGAAGAGCTGACTCATAGTGGTTTCCTTAAGAGCACGCGGCTCGCGGCCGCGCTGGAGTCTAGTGAATACCTCGTCTCCTTCACCGGCGAGCCCGCCACTCCCTTCCTGAAAGCCGCGACTCTCGCAGGATAACCGGGCCCGGGAGCCGAACTCTCCTCCGCAGAGCGGCACTAGCCTGCCTCGCGTACGTCGCAGGAGGGATTCATGGCCATCCAGACCGTGCTGGGACCGGTGGAGCGGGAACAGTTGGGCCTGACGCTGCCGCACGACCACCTGTTCATTGACCTGACCTGCCAATTTGCCAAGCCCACGGAGGCCAACGCGCGCGAGCAGGCCTACGAGCCGGTCGGGCCGGAGCACTACGAATTGCTGGCCCGCAATCCCTACGCCTTGCGCGACAACCTGCTGCTTGACGACGTGGACCTGACGGTGGCGGAGATCAGCCGCTTCCAGGCTGCCGGCGGACGGACGGTGGTGGACTGCACCTCGGTGGGGGCGGGTCGCGACGTGGCCAAGCTGGTCGCGGTAGCCCAGCGCACCGGCCTGAACATCATCATGGGCTGCGGCTACTACCTGCAGGAGACCCATCCGCCGGAGCTGGCCGAGCTGTCGCCAGAGGCGATGGCGGAGGTCATGGTGCGGGAGCTGACCGTAGGCGTCGGGGACTCCGGCGTCCGCGCCGGGATCATCGGCGAGATCGGCACCGGCGACCCCATCGGTCCCGGCGAGCAAAAGAGCCTGCGCGCGGCGGCCCTGGCCCACCGGGCCACCGGCGCGCCCCTGCAGGTGCATACCTACCCCTGGGGCCGGCGCGGTCTGGAGATCGCCGACGAACTGGTGGACTGGGGCGTGGACCCGGCCCGCCTCGTCATCTGCCACATTGACGTAGACCTCGACTTGGTCAGCCTCCGCGAACTGTTGCGCCGCGGCGTCTTCATCGAGTTCGACGACTTCGGCAAGGAGTTCCCCGTGGAGGAAGACGATCACGGCTTTGCCGGGGGGCCCTTCGCCAGCGACGCCCAGCGCGTCCAGGTCCTGGCCCAACTCGTGGCCGAGGGCTACGAGCGCCAGCTCCTGATGACCAACGACCTGTGCTTCAAGCAGATGCTCCACCGCTACGGCGGCCGGGGCTACGACCACGTCCTGGTGGATATCGTCCCCCAACTCGCCGCGGCGGGCCTCTCCCCCGCGGTCCTAGAGCAGTTGCTCATCCACAATCCCGCTCGCTGGCTCGAGCCAGACTAGCCACCCCCAAGGAGTCACCATGATCAGCATTCCCCCAGCCGAATTCCGCCAGCGCCTCGCTGCTATTCAGGAGCGCCTCGCCGCCGAGAACCTGGACGGTCTCCTCGTCTACGGCGACGAGTACCGCAAGGAGAACCTGCGCTACGTCTCCAACTACTGGCCGATTTTCGAGCGCGGCGCGTGCTTTGTCCCCCGCCAGGGCGAGCCGATCCTGGCCGGCGCGCCCGAGGGCGAAAAGTACGCCCGCGAGATGAGCGTCTGGTCCGACGTGCGCAACGTGAAGGAGTTCGCCTGCGTCACGGTGCCCGAGGAGATTGACTACCCCCTGGCGGATTTCTCGTCCCTGCGCGATATTCTGGCGCAGACGGTCGGCGGCGGCCGGCGCCTGGGCCTGACCGGCTGGGGCGATCTGCCGCACCCGCTCTACCAGCGGATCAGCGAGGCGATTCCCGGCCTGGAAATCGTGCCCGCGGACCGGATTCTGCTCGACCTGCGGCTGGTGAAGACGCCCGCGGAGATCGCCTGCCTGCGCGAGGCCGGACGGCAGGCCGGGGAGGGCTACCGCGCCCTGCTGGCGGCGGCGGTCCCGGGCCATACCGAGACCTTTGCCGCCGGAGCCGCCGAGGGAGCGGCGCGGCAGGCCGGCGCGGAGGCCATTATCTTCAGCATCATCGGCAGCGGCCCGCGCGCGGAAACCATCATCGGCCGCGCCACCGAGAAGGTCATCCAGCCCGGCGAGATGGTCACCGCCGCCCTGGCCGTGCAGTACCAGGGCTACGTAGCGACCGCTCAGTTCCCCTTCGTCGCCGGGCGCGCCACCGCCGCCCAGCAGCGCTTCCTCGGCGTGCTCCTGGAGGCCGCCAACGTCCAGCGCGAGTACCTCCACGACGGCGCTATCGCCGGGGACATGGTCCGCGCGGTCCAGGCCGTCTTCCGCGCCCACCAGATGGAGGCCTACGACGTTTATCCACCTATGCACGGAGCCGGCCTCGCCGAGGCGGAGTCGCCCTATCCCGATGAGGCGGCCACCTACCCGCTGCGGACCGGAATGTGCGTGAACTCCGACATCAGCCTGTGGGGCCACCCGGACGGCTCCAATCGCATCGAGGAGGGCTTCGCCGTGGGCGCCGCGGGCCCCGAGTCCCTGACCCCCTACATCCGCGAGCTGTGTGAGCGGGGCGTCGTCTCGACCGACGAACTAGCGTAAGCAAGACTCAATCCCTTTCCAGGAGGCTTTCCCATGCTTAGGGTATCTCTTTGGCTCTGCGCGGTAGTGCTGCTTTTGGTTGCGGCGGGCGCGGCTTTCGCCGCTAACCCGGCGGTCCTGGTCTGCTCCCCGATGGGGGCGGCCTACGGCTACGTGGACCTCGACTACCTGCAGGAACTCAAGCAGGCCGGCTTCGAGGTGGACTTCACCGACAGCCTGCGCGACGTCACCTGGGACCGACTCAAGCAGTATAACGCGGTGGTCGTCTACATGGAGCCGGATGCGCTGCAATACCCGCCTCCCACTCCCCCCAGCGCGCAGAACGACCAGTTTGTCAAGGACCTCATCCGCTACGCCGAGGCCGGCGGGGGCGTCTGGCTCTGGCCAGGCGAAAATGACATGTACAAGCAATCGCTCTGGGACCTGACCGAGCACTGGGGCGCGAAGCTTCCCGGCGAGATTATCGTCGAGAACGACAAGGCCAACCAGGGCGTGCTGACCCACTCCAATCAAGCCACCGAACTGGCCTACACCGACCAGGTCAAGCCCTCCCCCGTCACCGCGGGGATCACCGGTATCTGGTACCCTCTCCGGCCCGCCTACAATGGCGGCATGGGCGGCCCGCTCTTCGTGGACCAGAACTGGCAGGTCGTGCTCACCGCCTTGCCCACGGCCCTCACGAAAGCTGTTGACACCAGCAAATCCACCAGCGCCATTCCCGGACTGATGGTGCGTCCGGAGGGCGTACCCGCGCCGCCGCTCATGGCCACGCGCACCGCCGGCGCCGGCCGAGTAGCGCTGATCAACCAGTGGGTGCAGTTCTCCATGGGCTCGGGGACCAAGTGGATCTACGACCGCCAGGTGCTGGACAAGGGCTGCCAGAACAAGCCCAGTGACTTTGGCAAGCTGATCCAAAACACCCTGCGCTGGCTGGCCGAGCCGTCCCTGGCCAGCGGCGCGGTGGGCGGATTCACTACCCCCGCGGACCGCCTCCAGCCGCCGAACGCGAGCGCCGCCGTGAAGAAGGACTATCTCGAAAAGACCGTCCCCTATGACGTCAAGACCCTCGGCACCGTCACCATCCCCGACAACCTGAAACTGTACCGCGGTCTGCTCGGCGCGAAGTCCGCCTACAGTTCCGGCACCGGCACCGTGGCCGAGTACGCCGCCGCCGCCCGGCAGGCCGGCCTGGACTTCGTCATCTTCATGGAGGACTTCAACAAGCTCACTCCGCAGAAGCTCGAACAACTCAAGCAGGATTGCATCGCCAACTCCGACGCCAAGCTGCTCCTGCTCCCCGGTTTCTGCATGCCCAACAACCTCGGCAATCACATGTTCTTCTATAGCCCCAACCCCGTCTGGCCCCCCGATCTGGTCCTGACCGGACCTGACAAGGGGACGCTGTACATCCAGGAAGAGGACGGCAAGGGCAAGTTCACCGGCTACCTCACCCCGTACCTGGACTGGGTCCTGGGCGCCTATCACGTGGAGAAGGGCCAGGTGGGCTACTACAACTTCTCGGACAGCCCGAAGGGCATGCGGATTCACGACCTGCGCCTGTATGCCATGGCCGGCGTGCGCTACTACCGGGGCGGCAAGCTGATCGAGGACAACACCCCCGACTACCTCACCACCGCCCAGTGCACCATCGCCCCGGCTCCGGCCAGCGTCAACGAGGTCTACTCGCCGCAGGAGCTAATCAGGGAAGCCGCGAGCGGCCACGCCCTGATGTACGGTACCGCCTACTCGCTCGACGCCACCGCGCCGACGGGCGCGTTTATGCGCTTCCTGCGCTGGACGCACCAGTACGACGGCATCAGCTTCTTCAGTTCCGACGGGCCCAAGATCATGTCCTGGGCCGACTGCTATCGGGTCTGGACCTACGGCGGCGAGCCCTTCGTGCGCGGAAACGCGGTCATGTACTCGCCGCTTTACGTCACCTCCGACCAGGGCCTTCGCTCCATCAGCATCTATAACGGAGACGCCCTCTACCGGCGCTTCTCCTGCAACGGCGAGAAGGAGTTCAAGCAGACGCTGGTGCTGGACGGAACGGTCCACAAGAACCTGGTGCTCATCGCCGAGGACCTCCGAGGCGGCAAGGCGATCAGCTTCCCCCGGCGCTGCTGGTATGATGGCGCGCTTGCGCCCAGCTTCTGCAGCGACCACGTCAACGACGGCAACATGTTCCTGGCCCACGGGCCCTATGGCCTGCCGCTCAACAACCTCCCCGCGCTGCCCTACAATATGGCGGGCGACACCTGGGACGGCGGTCCCGCCGCCGCCCTGCCGCTGGGGTATGAGGGCACCCTCTCGACGCTGGAAGCCACCGACGGCACCGAGGACTCCGGTCGTCTGGACCTGATTCCCCTCCTCGAGTTCAGCGATGAGGGCGCGGTGGCGGTGCAGACCGTCCGCAACGAGAAGTACGACGACCGCATCCTGACCGTGGTCAACCCCTGGCACACCTACGGGCCGATTGACGGTCCGCCGGAGTATTTCACCATGATCCAGCGCTATCGCCAGTGGGTCCCCCCCACCATCGGCGTCCCCAACACCGGCTGGGCCGCGCCCGGCGTGCGCTACGGGATCATGCCCTCGATCATCAACAACGAGTTCAAGTTCCTCAAGGCTACCCCGGTGAAGAGTATGATCCTCGCCTACACGGTCCGCCGCGAGTGGAACGTGGTGTTCTTCCGCGAGAGCGGCCCGCAGGTGGTGGACATGGCCGCCGGCTACGACACTTACCCGCTCAAGCACGGCGAGTGGCTCGGCCTGGCCCCCAAGTCCGGCCTGGGCAACCTCCAGCTCTTCTGCAACCGCGGCGCCGATCTGGTCATCAAGATGACCGGCTACATGGAGTTCCACCCGGACTTCGAGGGCAAGACGCTGCCCGCCGGCGCCGTCTACAACTTCGAGTTGGCCGGCTACGGCTTCCCGGTGGATATGACCGTGACCAAGCCCCAGGAACTGAGCAAGTGGGTGGACTATATGAAGGCCCCCGCGGGGATGCAGATCCTGCGTGGCAGCCGCTCGGCCAACCCGGGCCTGTTGGACCTGACCCCCGGCAACTATGCGGTGGAACTGGAGATCCCCCGGCCCGCGGACAAGCTGAACCTGACCGTCCCCGTCCGAATTGAGGGGCTCAACCCGCGCTGGTCGGCGGGGCTCTTCCAGGTGACGGGCTACAGCAAGGGGTTCTACGGCAACGGTCAGAACCGCTACCGGATGCTGGGCCTAGATCTTAAGGGCGTGGCCTACCTGCCGCTCTACGTGGACCTGGCGCCCACGACGCATATCCTGGCCGGCCACCCGATCGTCGCCGGCCCCGAGGGGCAGGAGTTGTTCATCCAGGTCACCAACGTCGGCGACACGCCCGACAAGTGGCACCTCTCGGTGAATAACCCCACCGACAAGCCGATCACGACGCGCCTGCAGCAGGCCATGCAGCTCCCGGGCCTGGCCTTCCCGGAGCGCCGGATCACGCTCCAACCCGGCGAGTACAAAGTGCTGCAGTAGCCGGAGTGTCGTTTGTCTGGACCTCACTCCCCCTCTCCTGCCAGGAGAGGGGGCCGGGGGGTGAGGCCGACCAGCCGCCGACCAGCCTAGCCGATCTCCAGCACGCTCGGCTCGTCGCCGTGCCGGAAGCTCAACACGTGCAGCCCCCCCTCCGGCGTGGTCTGCACCACTACCCCGTCCAGCACGCCCGCCACCGGCGCGGCGAAGGCCAGCTTCCCGACCGTGCCCACCGCTCCGTGCAACTCCACCTGCGTCCGCTCCGCGTTGAGCGGGATGATCTCCGTGGTCGCGTACACCAGCGGCGCCGCGCCCAGCTTCGCATTGAGCGCCAGACAGCGGGACTCATGCGGCTGCAGCGACACCTCCAGCGTCACGTCTCCCCCGCCGGGTCCCGCCCCGTGCACCGTGAGGCGGCTGGGACCGCTGACCCCGGTAAGGTTGCTCACCGTCAGGAATGACGTCTCCTCCCCGGCCAGCAGCAGCGCGTGGCAATAAGCGCCCTCGCCCTCCACGCGCGGCGTGACCCCCAGGTGGTCGCGCAGCAGCCTGCGCCACAGGTCCAGCGTCCCGGCGTGCGTGTAGATAATATCCGTTCCCGCCACCAGCACGCGCCCGGCCGTGGCCGGAGCCTGCACGATCACCGGCGCGCCCCGGTAGCTCGCCAGGACGGCGGCGTCCGCGGGGGCCTCGTAGGTGTAGATCCAGCCCTGCACCCCCACCTCTCCCCCGTCCGCCAGGGTCAGTGGGCGCGAGCCGTAGTCTAGAATCTCCCCGCCGCTGGGCCGGACCTGGCCGGTCAGCCGCACGCCGAGGCGCTCCGCCAGCCGCAGGTCCGGCTCGCCGTCCTCATCCATGATCGGGAAGGTCGGGAAGAACAGGCAGCCGCCGCCCGCGTCCAGGTGCTGCAGGCAGTAGGTGATCGCGGCGCGCTCCAGGGTCCCGGTGCAGGCGATCACCAGCCAGCCCTGCCCCGGCACGCGGTTGGGGTTGGTCAGCTCCAGCATGTCCCAGGCGTAGTTCAGCCGCACCCCGGTCAGGCCCGCCTCCTTGACGCGCCGCCAGACTCCGGCCTCCGGTGGCGTGTTCTGCAGCGTCACGCCCTCCACGCCGCCCAGCCACTCGTGCCCGCCCAGGCTCTCCGTGGCCCGCAGCGCCGGCTCGGCGTCGAAGGCCTCCCCGCCGGGACCGCCACTGGCCGCGCCCGGCTGCAGCAACGAGGGCCAGCCCAAAAAGTCCAGCGTCCGCTGCCCCGGCGTGTAACCCAGCGTCAAATCATACGCCGGCTGGCAAGCCTGCAACTCCTGTTGCCACGCAGCGGCGAAGCGATAGAAGCGCTGCACCTCGCGGTACGATTGGTTGGTTTCGCCGTCGTAATCCACGCAGGTGCCCGGGAAGTACTCGGGGCCCTCGATCACGTCCTGCAGGTTCACCCGCCCGGCCGTATAGACGTAGATCGCCCACCCCTGCAAGCCCCGCGCCAGTCCCTGACGCAGCAGCGAACCCCAGTTGATCGCGGAGCGATCCAGGCGCGGGATGAACCAACTCGTGTTGATCTCCACCGCCATTGGCGGCCCGCCCCAGGGGCTGGACTTGGTGATTTCTACGCCCTGCCCGATCCCCGCGCAGCCCTCCAGGTCCACCAGCGGCGGCGAGTAGGTATGCAGCGCGGTCGTCCCCTCCACGCCGCGGTCGCGCAGCAAGCTGCCGAATCCGGCGTGATCGCCATGCCCGTAGAAGCCGGCCACCGGCTCGTTGAAGCTGATCGGTACCTGGATGCCGTCCTCCCGCGCCCACTTGGCCAGGGTCGCGCCCCAGTCGGCGAAGAACCAGCGCTTGAAGTTGAGCCAGTCCAGGCAGGCCAGCTTCTCGCCCGGGCCGGTCGGGAAGGCCCGCGGCGGGTCGATCTGGGCCCACGCCGCGTAGTCCCGGCTATGCCGCGTGGCGACCCGCGCCAGCTCCCCGTACTGCTCCTGCAGCCAGTGCGGCCACAGGACGCGGATCACGGTGGGATCGTACAGCGAGTTGAGCAGGCCGAATGTCCACCCCGCCGATAGCTCGTTGTCTGGCTGGAACATGATCATCGGCCCACCGCGGTTAATGTCGTACTCCTGCAGGAGCGCGTTAACCGACCGGTACCAGCGCCGCACGTAGTCGCGATAGGTCGGCTCGCCCTCGGCCAGCGCCGGGCGGCCGGTCGCCGGCAGTCCATCCGCGCGCCGGCTGATCGTCTCGGGGTGGTTGCGGAAGAGCCACTCCGGCAGCCCGCCGCAGCGCAGTTCGCTATTCACAAAGGGCCCCGGCCGGGCTACCACATACAGCCCCGCCTCCGCCGCGAGGTCCAGGAATCCGCGCAGGTTGCGCTCCGGCAGAGTCGCGCCGGTCAGGTCCACCGCGCCCTCGCTCGGCTCGTGGAAGTACCAGGGCATGTAGCTGGTCACGGTATTCAAGCCGCCGGCCCGGGCCTGCGCCAGGCGCTCGGCCCAGCGGTCGGCGGGCAGACGGAAGTAGTGCATCTCCCCGGCGAGCATGAAGAAGGGCTCGCCCTTCACCAGCAGCCGGTCTCCGACGATTGCGGATTGATCCATGGCAAATCTCCTGTGTATCTCAAGTTGACAGCGTAATCATGAGCCGAAACGCTGTGCAGCGCCGGTCCTGTTCCCGCTGCGAGGGGGCAGGTCCTTCTCGCCTGGCGAGCAGAGCAGACAGGTGTGCGCTGCTCCGCGCCGAAATACTCTGCGTGTCTGCGCCAGTCGTCTGCTCAGGAGGCTCGCTATGACCCACGCCACTTTCCGCCGCAGCCTGCTGCTGATGCCTTTGCTGTTCGCCCTGCTCCCGGCCCTCGCCGGCGCCGCGCCCGGTAAGCCGCCGGCGCTACTCGCCCTCAGTTCCGGGGCGGGCGAGAGCTATGGCGAGAATGAAGTGCGCTACGTGAACCCTCGCGCGGCGCGCGAACTGACCGAACTGGGCTTCCAGCGCTCCTGGCACGTCGGCTGGAACGACCTCACCCTCGCCTACCTCAAGCAGTTCAACGCGGTGCTGCTCTACGACGTGGCCGCCTCCTCCCCTTCCGGCCCCTCGCCCGAGGTCCAGAAGACCCTGGACCTATTGCGCACCTACGTGGAGCAGGGCGGCAGCGTCTGGATCGCCAACGCCGCGTACTGGAGCAAGAAGGTCCCCACGATGAACGCTTTCTTGGCGGGCATGAACGCCCAGGTCTTCACGGAGCTCGTCAGGGACGAAGCCACCGCGGGCGCCATTTCCACCGGACTGCACTTCAGTTGGACCGACGCGATCACCCCCTCGCCGCTCACCGCCGGGGTCAGCGGCCTCCTCTACGGCACCGATTTCTGGGAGCCCAACTCGCCGAACACCACCCCGATCCAGGTCGGCCCGGAATGGCAGGTCCTGGTCAAGGGCCTCCCCACCGCCGCCAGCTTCCAGGTCTCCGCCGCCGTCTCCGAGACGGTAGGGCCGGGCACTTTTGCCGCCAGTCCGCCCCTGGTCGCCGTCCGTGACTGGGGTCAGGGGCGGGTCGTGCTCTGGCCCATGTCGCTGAGCTACACGCTAATGGACGGCTACAGCCGCGCCCTCCTGGAGGGCGTAGTGATGGACGGGGCAATCGGCGAGCATCACAGTCAGGGCGCGAAGCTCTGCTACAACCTGCTGCAGTGGATGGTGCAGCCTTCCGTCGCCAAGCCTGATTACGGCGGCTTCACCGGCGCGCCGGAGGTCGCCCCCCCGCCGACCACCGACGTCGGCCTCCAGCCCGCGCCGCCGCTCTCCGTGCCGCCTCTGCACTCCCGGAACCCCTTGCCCGCCCTCAAGCCGCAATACGCCCACGCCTACCGCGGCCTGTGGGGCGCGCAGTCCAATCTCTCCGTGGGAACGGAGTCCCCAGCGCAACTGATCGCCGCCGCGCGCGCCGCGGGCTACGACTTCGTCATCTTCGCCGAGGACCTCGCCAAGCTAACCCCGGAGGGCTGGCAGACCCTGGAGACCGCCTGTAAGGCCGGGACCAACGACACCTTCGCTGCCTTCCCCGGCTACTACTACAAGACCGTCTACGGCGCGGAGTTCGTGACCTTCGGCGGCCCCGGCGACCTGCAGTACCCGCAGCCGGAGTGGCTGACCCCGGTAGCCGGCGAGCGCCGCCTGCGGGAGAACAACTGTGTCGTGCGCGGCATGGCCATCGTTCCGCCGGTGGTCATGGTCTACCCGCACCGCAACCCGCGCACCATTCGCGTCAACTCGGAGGTCTACGGCTTCGCCACCCACACCTACGAGGGCGCAAAGCTGGTAAACGAGGCCGTGCAGCCCTACTTGGAGACCCAGCGCGAGGGCCTGTGCCTCTTCCCCGCCGTCGTTCATTTCACCCGGACCGCCACCGAAATCGCCACTTTGCCGGCCGCAGGTCCGCAGATGTGCGTCCGCGCCAACACCCTGGCGCTGATTCCGCGCTCCCTGCAGGGCTTTGACTCGGCGCAGTACAATGATCCCGGCTGGGCCAAGCCCGGCTATGTCTCCGCGGGTCCCGAGATTCAGTGGCTCACGGTGGAGAACTGGGGCACGGTGGACCTCGCCTACGAGAACAGCGACTGGCACCGCGTAGACTTCCTGGTTGCCTCCGCGGTGGGCCTGCAGGAGGTCCGCGTCTACGATGGCCCGCGCCTGTGGCGGCGCTTCCTGCCGGGTGGCGCGCCGCGCTTCGAGCAGCATATCATCAACTATCACGACGCCGCGCACGTGTACCTGCTGGAGGCGATTGACACCCAGGGCCATCACGCCTGGTCCTGGAGCCGCATGACCGACGCGCAGGAATGCTGGCACGAGATGTGCGGCGACAACTGGAACGACATGGCCGGCGGCAAGTGGACGCTGGTCAACGGCGGGGCGAAGCTGGACCGCGTCGCCCTGGCGGGCACCGAGTTCGCCCCCACCCTCAATCGCGCGGCCGCGCTCTGGCAGTGGCCGCTGCTGGCCAACGACCCCGCCGGTCCGGCCTGGTGGGCGTGCCTCAAGCAGACCCGTGTGGTCAGCCGCTGGGGCTGGGACCTCGACTACTCGCTCAACCAGCGCTATGACGGCCCTGGCTGGGCCGGTCTGGTCTACGACAATCGGGCGGTGTTGCCCAACGCGCAGTTCAGCGGCAGCCTGCGCGCCACCATGGTCGTCGGCCGCACCCCCCAGCCCAACTTCACCCTCTTGGAGGGCACGGTCACCTGGAAGACTGATTACGTTTTCAAGGGCACGCCCGGCCTGCAAGCCGCCAAGGTCGAGGGGATGATGGACAACTACGCCCTCCCCGGCCCCGACGGGCGTGCGGTGGTCCAGAAGACTCCCGCCAGCGTTCCTTACCAGCAGGGCGACCTGCGCCCGAATGAGTACCTCGCCACCTGGCCGGTGTCCGGCGGGCTGCTGAACCTCGGCGACGCCCCGCTGGCCTACGCCGTCTCCAGCACCGGATTGGCCGTCGGCCTGGGCAAGCAAGGCGAGACCGCGCCGACCGGCAGCCCCGGCACCTGGCGCGTGCTGGCGGTAGCCGGATCGCCGGACAACACGCTCTGGGAGCGGATCCGCACCCAGATGGGGCTGGTCGGTCCCCCCGCTTACAGCGTCACGCCGCTGGTCGGCAGCGTCGAGAGCACCCGGCTCTTCCTGAAGCTGAAGGCCGACAACGGGGCCTTCCGCGGCGTGATCACGCAGGCCGACCTGCCGCTGGTTCTGCCGGTGCAGATCGGCCCGCTCAACCCGAACTGGTCGGCAGGCATCTGGTACCGGGGCGAGAACGTGCTGCTCACCCCGGAGTGGCGCGACGGACTCAGCCGCGTGGGCAGCATCCCGCGGCTCTATCGCGACAAGCTCTTCCGCGCCGCCGTGGTCGGCGATACCGCCTGGCTCACCGTGGACCTTGCCGAGAAGAACCGCGACGTCTTCCTTGGGACCTTCCTGGTCGCCGACGCTCCGGCGCTCGCCTTGACCCTGGTCCAGGACCCAGATCGCGACTATGTGGTGGTCCACAACTCTACGGACAAGCCGATCACGGCCACGGTCCGCGCCGCCGCCGGTTTCGACCGGTACGGGCCCTTCAGCGCCAAAGTCGCCGTGCCCGCGGGCAGCTCGCTGAACGTGGACCTGCCCGCTCGGCCCTAGCGCCAGCTTCCGCCTACCGTCAAGAAAGAGGTTGACCTGATGACCCGCACCCAGTTCCTCTCGGTAAGCATCGCCGCTCTGTTGCCGCTCGCACTGCTGCTGCCCGCCCCCGCGGCCCGCGCCGCTCAACCGGCCGTCCTGGCCCTGGCTCCCGGCGACGGGGAGACCTACGCGCGCGTCGAGGTCGAATACCTCAGCGACCGCGCGGCCCGCGAACTGCGCGAGGAGGGCTTCCAGCGTGGCTGGCACGACTCCTGGGCCGACCTCACCCTGGCTTACCTCAAGCAGTTCAACGCGGTGATTCTCTACGACGTGCCCGGATCCGGCCCCGACGGCCCCACCGCGGCGACCAAAGAGAAGCTCGACCTGCTGCGCACCTACGTCGAGCAGGGCGGCGGCCTCTACATCGCCCAGGCTCCCTACTGGGCCAAGAAGGCGCCTACCGTCAACTACCTCCTGGCCCCGCTGGGCGCCAGCGTGCTCAACGAGTTGGTCAAGGACGACAGCAACAAGCTGAAGCTCAAGTCCGGCCTCAGCTTCAGTTGGACCGACGCGATTACCCCCGGCCCCGCGACCGCCGGGGTTAAGGGCCTCTACTACGGTGTGGACTTCTTCGAGCCGGCCTCCCCGAACACCAACCCGGTCCAGGTGAACGCCGACTGGCAGGTCCTGGTCCGCGGCCTGGACACGGCCGCGAGCTACGCGGTGCACACGGCCAGTTCTGAGATCACCGGCCCCGGGACCATCAGCAAAGCCCCGGTGCTAGTCGCCGCGCGCTCCTGGGGCAAGGGCCGCATTGTCGTCTGGCCCACGACTCTGACCTATACCCTGCTCGATGGCTATCACCCAATCCTCGACAATGGCCTCGTCATGGACAGCCAGAACGAGGCGCACCCCAGCAACGGCGCGCGCCTCGCCTACAACCTGCTCAAGTGGCTCGCCGAGCCTTCCCTGAGCCTGCCCGGCTGGGGCGGGTTCATCTACAAGCCGGTGCCGCCCCGCACGTTAGAACACGAGCTAGGCTTCCAGACCATTGACTGGACCAAGGTCCGCCCCCTTGCGCCGATGTACAACCATGCCTACCTGGGGCTGATCGGGGCACAGTCCAACCTGTCCTCCGGCACGAGTTCGCCCGAGGAACTAATCGCCGCCGCCCGTCGCGCGGGCTACGAGTTCCTGGTCTTCACCGAGGACCTCCGCAAGCTCAGCAAGCCCAACTGGGAGAAGCTGGTGGCGGCCTGCGCGGCGGGCACGGATGCGACTTTCGCTGCCTATCCGGGGCTGTACTATCTGACCCGCTGGGGGGCGGAATACGTCACCTTCGGCGGCCCCGGCGACCTGTCGTACCCGCTGCCGGAGTGGACCAACCAGGTCAACGGCGAGACGCGGATCAACGAGAACAACGTCTTTGTGCGCGGGCTTTCCGTGGTCCCGCCGATCATCATGGTCTACCCCCACCGCAACCCGCGCCCGCTGCGCCTCAACGCCCAGTACTACGGCTTCGCCACACACACCTACGAGGCAAACCGGCTGGTGGACGAGGCCTTCGACGCTTACCAGACGGTGCAGAAGGAGGGCCTCAGCCTCTTCCCGGTGGCAGTGCATTTCGTCACCAACGCCGCCGACGTCGCCCGGGCCCGCGCCGGCGGCCTGCAAACCTACATCCGCGCCGCGTCGCTGGCCACGCTGCCGCGCTCGGTGCAGGGTTTCACCAGCGCCCCCTACAACAATCCGCAGTGGTGCAAGCCCGCCTTTGCCTCCTCCGGTCCGGAGATCCAGTACTTCTACGCCGAGAACTGGGGCACCAGCGACCAGGCGATTCCCGGCAACGACCGCCACCGGCTGCAGATAATGGTCTCGGCGGCGGCGGGCCTGCGCGAGGTCCGCCTCTATGACAACGCCGTTCTCTGGCAGCGCTTCCTGCCCCGCGGCGCGACCACCTTCACCCGCAGCCTCGACAACTTCCACGACCAGCAGCACAGCTATATCCTGGAGGTTATTGACCGCGACGGCGGTCGCGCGGTCTCCTGGAACCGCGAGACCAACGTGCAGGAGTGCAATGCCGAGATGTGCGGCGACAACTGGAACGACATGCCCGGCGGCAAGTATACGGCCGTCACCACCGGCGACGGGACCGCGCTGCCCGCCCACCTCGCGGGCACTGAGTTCACGCTCTCCCTAACGCCCAAGGCCCAACTCTGGCCCTGGCCCTCCTTGCCCAACTTGGACGGGGGCAGCTACAACTACGCGGCGCTCAAGCAAAGCGGCCTCGTCACCCGCTTCGGCTGGCAGGTGGACTACTCGCTGAATCTCCACTACGACGGCCCCGGCTGGCCCGGCGGCATCTACGAGAACCGCGGCCTGGTGGACGGGCTCTACTACCACGGTGTGCTGCACAACCAGCTAGTGGTCGGCCGGACCCCGAAGCCCACCTACACGATCCTCAGCGGGGAGGTCACCTTCCTGCGCGACACGCAGCTCAAGGGCGCGCCCGGCTTTGTCCCCAGCTTCATCGATGGGATTTTGGCCAACTACACCTACCCGGAGCAGGGCCGGCGGATGACCGCGACCCAGGCCGAGGCCAACCGCACCGGCCTGCTCCCGCCCGGAGAGTACGTCTCCACCTACCCCGCGCTCGCAGCCCTGTTCAACCTGGGCGAGGAGCCGCTGCGCTGGTCCTCCTGGGCCGGGCGGATCATGGTCGGCGCCGGCGAGAATGGGCAGACGATGAAGGCCGGCGACCGGCTGACCTGGCAGGTGCTCACCCTCCCGGGCGGGGCTGATCCGCAACTGGCTGAGCGCGTCCGCACCGAGCTGGGCCTGGCCGGCCCGCCCGCCTACCAGGTCCGCCCTCGCGTGGGCAGCGTGGAATCCACGCGGCTCTTCCTGCGCCTGCGCAGCCAGGACGGCGGCTTCCGGGGCACCTTCACCCGCGCCGACCTGCCGGTGGTCCTGCCGGTTTTCGTTAGCGGGCTCAACCCCAACTGGTCCGCGGGAGTCTGGTACCGGGGCGAGAATACGCTGCAGACCTCGGAGTGGAAGCTGGACCCCTGGCGGCTGGAGACCGTAGCCGAGCGCGGCCGCGACCAGATCCAGCGTGTCGGAATCAATGACGGCGTGGGGTTCCTGACCGTGGACCTGGACGAGAAAGACCGCGACCTGTTCATCGGCAACCTGCTGGTCTGCGATCAGCCGGAGCTGCGGCTGACCTTCCTTCAGGATCCGGGCCGCGCGTATTTCGTGGCGCACAACCCGACCGGCCGGACGCTCGCCGCCGTCGTCCGCCCCGGCGCGGGCTTTGACCTCTACGGCAACTTCGCCGTTCGGATAACCGTACCTGGCGGCTCGTCCCTGGAGATGGACCTGCCCCGGCGCTGACGGCGCGCCCCCCGACTCACGAAACGGGGCCGCCTCCTGAAGAGGCGGCCCCGTGCTTGCTTCCTCCCGGGCTGGCTCAGTCCGCGTAAACTTCCAGCGTGACCGGCCCCAGCAGGCCCGAGTCCAGCGTGGCGCCCGGTCCCCGGGTGCCCCACTCGTCCCAGGCGAAACGATTGGCCAGCAGGTTGCTGACCACCACGACCACCTCGTTCGCGCCGGGCTGCAGCAGGTCGGTGATCTCCACCCGGTACGGCGGCCAGAGCGGCGCGCCGGCCAGCTTCCCATTCACCCAGACCTCGGCGCACTCCCGCACCTCGCCGAGGTTCAGGCACACGCGCCCGCCCGCCGCCGGGGCCTCCACCGACCGCCGATACAGCACACGGCCCGCGTACCACCATAGGCCCTGATCGGTCCACGAGCCCAGCTCCACCGGCGTCGGCTCACAGTGAAACACAATCGGCCCGGTCAGGCCAAAGTCCGGCGCCATGGAGGAGCACTCCAGCGCCAGCCCGCCGCCGCCCGGCGTCGCCGCAAATTCCAGCCGCCGCGGGGTCGGGTCGTCGTGCTCGTTGACCACCAGCACCCGCTCCCCGTTCAGGTACAGAACATGCTCGCCGGCCACCGGCAGCGGCAACTGCACCGCCGTCGCGCCCGCCGGAATCGCCCCCCGGAACAGCCGGCTGCCCGCGTCACCGTACAGCAGCGGCCCGCGCAGGCAGTGGACCTGCTCCCACCCACTGTCGTCAAACTCCGGCCGGAACCACTCGCTCCACACCGGCACGTCCGCCGGGTCCCGCGGCTGGATGGACAGCTCGCGCGTCCGGTAGACGGGCACCGCGACCTCCTGCGGGCCCACCGCGCATTTCCACTCGCGCTCCAGCTCGCTCGGCACCGGCAGCATCTCCCAGGGACCGGCGACCGGCACGATCTGCGTCGCGTCCTGTCGCCGCCAGGGGGGCAGTTCCGCCGCGCCGCCCTCCTCGCTCAGCATCAAGTACACGGCCTCGTAGGAGCCCAGCCGCACCTGCACCTCGGTGCGCTCGCCCCGGCGCGAGGCGGGCAGGCGGTAGCTCCGCGCCTCCTCCGCCACCCACAGCGCCGCCTCGCCGGTGGCGCGCAGGCTCAGCCGGAAGTCGCCGGTGCGGTCGGCGTGGTGGCTCAGGCAATACCAGTCGCCCTCCGCGGACTGCCGGTGGCTGACGTCCAGCACGCTCCGGTCCCCCTCCAGCACCAGCACGTCCGGCTCGATCCACTCCGCGATCGTGGCCGGCACGCTCGCCGCGTCCGGCGCCATCCGCGCCAGTGACTGGAGTTGCGTCACTAACGACGTCAGCTCCGGGTCCTCGCGGCCCACTTCCACGCTCACCGTAGGCCACCGGCCCACGCAGAGCAGGCGGCCGCCGTCCTTACAGAACTCCAACAGTCGCGCCAGGTCCGCCCGGTACGCCGTGGTCATCGGCGGCAGCACCAGGACGCGGTATTCCTCTTTCGCCACCCGCAGGCACCCACCCGTCCGGTCGCCCTCCTCCACGGCCTGGAAGTCAATCACATCGTGGTCCAATTGCGCGCCCATCAGACCATTGACGATGTCCTCAAACACCAGCCGGTCCGCGCGGCTGCCCTCGGTGTCGCGCGTGGCGATATTCCACGGGTAGGTGTACCCCCGCCCGCCGGGGGCGTCGCCCATCCAGGAGACCACCGGGTAGAGCACCGCGATGTCCGCCACGTGCCGCCCCGGCCGGTTCATGCCCGCCTGCCGCGCCGACAGGTCCGCGAGTTGCTGGTAGTATTTCCAGTAAGGGTTGTGCTGGAAGAAGCTGGGCGGGCACTCGACCTTGGGGTTCTCGATGGTCTGGAAGAAGGCGTGCGGCACGTGGTGGGTCACCCCGACCACGGCCAGTTGGTTGTTGGCCTCGCGGATCATCCGCGGCGAGCACTCCCACAGCCCCAGCAGCCCCAGGTTCTCGCACAGGACGACCTCTTTGCCGCTCACGTGCGCCGCGCCCACGGCGGGCTTGTGGAAATGCCAGCCCTTGTAGCCGCCCAAACTGTCAAAGCCCGGCCACTGCTGCCGGCGCAGGGCGCGGAACAGGTCACCCGCCATCAGCCAGCGCTCCGGCTCCTCGAAGGTGTGCCCGGTCAGCGCGATCCCGTGGCGCTCGGCCCAGTCCGCCATCTGGCCGACGTGGCGCTCGGCAAACAGGTCGGCGACGGTGTCCCAGTAGTCGCAGCGCACCTTCTCGCTGCGTGCCCCGCCCTGGTAGAAGAGCAGCGGCAGTTCCGGGAGCAGGTCGTAGCCGTGCTCCTGCCGGAAGACCTCCTCCAGGTCGCCGGTCCAGCTAAAGGGCCCGCTGGCGTAGGGCGCCGACTCGTCGTAGAAGATGGACTGAATGGTGCTGCCGAAATGCTCGCCGAAGTGCGCGGCGTACTGGTCGTGCGTCACCCGGATGAACTCCGCCGTCGGCGCCGGCGACAGGTAGTCAATCAGCCCGCCGTTGCCCATCCGCAGCGGCGAGGGGTGCAGGGTCCGCAGCGTGTAGAAGACCATCACCTCCCACTCGCCGGCGGGCACGCTAACGGAAACCACCGCCTGATCAGCGGGCGGCACGGGGGCCTGCTGCATACCGCTCAGGTCCAGCTCCCCGGCCGCGTCGCGGGGGGCCAGCATGACCGCCAGGTAGTCCTCGCGCTGTCCCCAGCCCCACAGGCCCTCGGTCCACTCCTCAAACTCCACCTGCGCGGGCCCGCTCACCGTCTGCGCTCGCATGCCCAGGCCCAGCGCACAGTTCTCCCGGGTGGCGGTCACTCGCCCCCCCGCCGGTCCGCTGGACCAGTTGTACTCGTCATACAAATGCAGGCAGCTCCCGATCTCCGCCGCGCGCGCCACCAACTCCGCGAAGGCCTCCCAGTACCGGTCCGTCAGGTAGTCCCGCCGGTCCATGCCAAAGCGCGGGTGCGGCATGGCCTGATGCACGCCGTGCGTGGCCATCTCCGCCAGTTGCCCGGCCCATTCGTCGCCGGAGACCTCCCCGTTCAGGAACCAGAAAGGAATCTGGGTGCAGCTCACGTCCGGCGCGGCGAACCCCGCCCACATATCCGGCTTATCGGTCATGAGAAGCTCCTCTTTCTGAACTCCGGGCGGCGGCCACTACCTCTTCATACTTGCGCTGATAGGTATACACAGGCATCTGGTGATCACGGGCGTAGGTGAGCAGGAAGTCAACGATGGTCAACCCGGGGTCGAAGCGGTAGAGGGACCAGGGGTGCCAGGAGGGCGAGAACTGGTGGTCGTGCTCCCGCACGTAATCCAGCTCCGCGGTGACGTGCGCGATGTGCTCCTCGGGCGTGCGCGGAGGCATGGGGCACAGCGGGCCGTCGGGGACAATCTGGCGCGGGGGCCACTCGCCGGGGGCGCGGGGCAGAGTCATGGTGCAGTGCCAGCCGACCCCGGGCAGCTCCCACAGGTCGGGGTAGCCGTCGTCCGCGTAGGTGTACGGCTCAATCCGGGAGGGCAGCATCGGGGATGCCGGCGAGCCGAGGTTGTCACTCTTGAGGAAGCGGATGCCCTCGTCCCAGACCAGCTTGAGGCGCTCCGGCTGGCCCCGGAAGCCGGTGGGCGACCCGCCGGGGGCGCAGAGTCCCACCGGGCGGACCCCAAACCACTCCTCGATCAGGTCCAGCCCGCGGCGTACGCTCCCCGCGGCGACCTCCACCGAGTCGGCCATGTCTCGTTCGTGGATGAGGTGATGCGAGTAGGTGTGGCACTGGACGTCGTGCCCCTGCTCGCCCAGCAGGTCGTAGTACTCGGACCCCGCCACTTCCAGCAGCCGCCCCACGAGGAAGAAAGTAGCGGCCGTCTGATGTTCCCGGAGAATCTCCGTCAGCCGCGCCACTGCCGCCAGGGACTCGTCGAGCACGTGCCCGCTAATCGGCAGCCCCGGCTCATACGACCACTGCGTCACGTCGCTTTCCGTGTCAAAGCCCAACCAGATTTCGGCCATGTTCACGTCCTCGCCCGTCGCGCTTACTCCGGCAGGAACAGTTCAGCAAAAACGTCGCTAGCTCCTGCCCGCTTTCCGAAGAACGCGGACAGAATTCCAGCGACGTTTCTGCACGTTGCGCGAGCGGTCTAGCCCCGTTTCGTTGCGTCCGAAACGGTCTTCCCCCCTGACCACCCGCTTACTGAAGTCCTCCCGCGGCCACCGATCTCAGGTAGGAGCGGACGGCAAGGTAGCTATCCCCAACCAGAAATCACGGATGCCTTCAATCGCCTCCACGAACTCGCGAAAGTGGGCGGGCTTGGTGATGAAGCAACTCGCCCGCAGGTCATAGGCCTCCTGCAGGTCCTGCGGCGCTCGCGAGGTGGTGAAAACCACAATCGGGATCGGCTGCAGGTCCGGATCCTGCTTGACCGCCTCCAGAACTTCGCGTCCCGGTTTGTTGGGGAGGTTCCAGTCGAGGATGATCAGATCCGGCCGCGTACTCTCCGTATACGCCCCCTGGCGGCGGAGATAGCCCAGAGCGCGGTCGCCGTCCTCCACCACGTTCAGGGTGTGATCCACGTCGCAGGCGCGGAAAGCCTCCTGCACCAGGCGCACATCGCCAGGGTTATCCTCCACCAAGAGTATATCCGCTGGCCGTTTCAGAAACTTGTCCATGGTTCTCCATTCTTAGTGCCCACAACGGCTGAGTGCAATCGTTTCCATCGGACGCCGACCCGGCGTGCTTGTTCGCGGGGCGAAGCCTTACTGAACCATCACCCCGCGCACCGCCGCCGCCAGCGACCCCTTAACCTCGGCGCAGCGGGCCAGCGGGAGAAGCACCGTGAAGATGCTGCCCACGTTACGGGCGCTCTCCACCAGTACCTCCCCGCCGTGTTTGCGGGCCAGTTGGCGGGCGACGTACAAACCCATCCCGAGACCCGCGCGGCCCTCGGTTGAGCCTCCCGCGCCTCGTGAGAAGCGCTCGAATATCTGTTCGTGGAACTCCGGGCTGATGCCGGGCCCCGTATCCGAAACGACAATCTCCCCCCGGAAGCTCCCGGCCCCGGCCGAGATGGTGACGCGCCCGCCCGGCGGCGTATATTCCACGGCATTGTCGACCAAGTTGCTCAGCAACTGCACCAAGCGGCGGAAGTCGCCCAGCACCGGCGGTAGGAAAGGCGGAATATCACAGACCAACTCTACGCCTTTGGCTTCCGCCTCTTCTTCGAACAGCTCCCTCACCGCGATCGCCAGTTCCGCGCAGTCCACGTCCTCCTTGCTCAGAGGATACTCGGGCTGCTCCAACTGGCTACTGTCCAGCAGGTCATAGACCAGCCGCGAAAGCCGGTCCTTTTCGGAGCGCAGCGTATGCAGGGCCGCCAACTGCTCCCCGGTATCTAGTTCCTCGGCCAACTCCTGCAAAACTCGAGCCACGGTCTCGACGTAGGCCATGGGCGACTTCAATTCCGTGGCCAGCACCTCCAGCCGCTGTTCGGTGACCCGCGACTGGCACTCGAAATCAGAGATGTCCATGGCCACCACTAGCCACCCGGCCGGACGGCCCTGGTCAGTGCCGCAAGGAACCGTGTGGCAGCGCAGGTTAGTCATGTGGCGCCCCTTGAGCACGATGTCCCGGGTGAGGCACCCCGCGGGCCGCTCCCGCACTCCCTCCGTCATGCGCTGCATCATCGCGAAGCCCACCGGCGCCTCCGCCTCCAGCGCGCTGCTCCCGACCATATCCTCCACCCGCAGCCCACACATGCGCGCCATCTCCGGATTGACCAGCAGCACACAACCGTCCGCGTTGGTCAGCAGCACGCCCTCCGTCAGGTGCGACAGCAGCCGTTGGGTCGACCTGCGCTCTCCCTCCAGACCGGCGGCCAGGGCCCACACAAACCAGGCCACCACGATCGTGAACATCAGGCGGGTCATCGTCTCCCAAACGCCAGCGGAGGTCACGGGCCCCGCGGCCGGTAGCAGCAGCAGGTATAGGGCCATCACCAGCAGCGTCATCAGCGGCAGCACCTGTCCGGCTCCGCTGTAGAATATGGCCGAGAAGATGACCGGGAGAATCAGCAAGGGCCAGAAGGGGCTGGTGAACCCGCCGCTCGCCAACACGAAAAGCAGCAGCCAGGTAACATCCAGCAGCATCACGGCCAGCACTGCCAGCAGGAGATCGCGTCGGGCCAGTATTCGGTCCCAGCGCAGGGCAAACCTGCTCACCGCCGTCAGCCCGGCGGCTAGCGCCAAAGCCAGATAGGCCAGGAGCGGTCGCTCCACCATACCCGACCCCGTCGCCAACACGATAGTGGCGAGGAACCCGATCAGCACCAGCCGGATCTTATCCGCCTGGCCGATCAGATCGCTCTCCAGATTGCGTCCCAATCTTCCCCTGGCCATCACTGCCTCCGTACCGGCTCCTGCGCTCTGACTCTACCAGCAGCGCTGCAGGCACGAACCTAGATTACGCATGTCCGGTCTGCTCCGGAACCCTCGGTCCGTCCGCAACGGGGCTTCCAGGAGGCGAGACAGCACCCGCCGGAAGGTATAGCGCTTGAGCTGCATGCCCGGACAGGTTGTCCGGCTGACATCGCGATGCAGAAAAGTGTCTTCCTGCTCCAAACCGTAGCACCGACAGCAGTCGGCGACGACCGCCGCCAGCGCCGCCAGCCCTTCTTCCCCCGGGTCCTGCACGTCAAAGTCGCCCCACAGCGCGATCTCCAGCGTGTCCGGCCGGCTCCCCCAGCGGATGTCTCGGTCGGGCGCACCGCGCAGCAGCCACACCCGCCCCTCGGCAGAAACCCCCAGGTCCCAGTCGCCCTCATGGAGCCGCGGCTGGTCCCGGTGCTGCCTCATCAGCTGCTCCCACGAGTCCGCCCCCCCGCACGCGGCAGACGTTCCCGTATGGTGGATAACCAGGCCGCGGATATCGCGCCTCGCCGTCTCGCGCCGTAGGTACCTGCTCAGTGACTCTCGCGGAATATCCTCGCAACCCCACATAACCTTGCTCCCCCGACTGTACTGCCGCGCGCGTCTTGCTCAGACTCGCAGCAGCAGCTTGGCCTCGTCCTCGGCAATCGATTCGTCGTCGCCCCGACCGGCCACGACCAGTTTGTAGCCAACGCCCCGCACCGTGCGGACCCGCCGCGGATGATGCGGCTCGTCCTCCAGCTTGCGGCGCAGCCGCACCAGGTGCGTCCGCGCCACGCTCGCGTTACCGGTCTCCGGCCCCCAGCATACCGCCACTAGCTCTTCCGCCGACCATACCTGGCCGGTGTAGGTCATCAGAAAACGCAAGAGCCGGAACTCGGCGGGCGTCAGCCAGACACTGCGGTCCGGCAGGGTGAGCAGCCCCGTGCGGCAATCGAGCGACATATCGCCGGCCACCACCGCGTCAGCGTGCGTCATTCCCTGGGCGGCGTTCGCGCCCAGGGCGCGGAACGACCAACTCCGGCGCTCGGCGGCCGCCAGGTCCTCGCCGTGTTCTTCCTCGGCCACCATCCACCGGCAGCGCGCCTGGCGGCGTAGTTCTGCAGTTTCGGCTTCCGGGTGGTCGTTCAGCACCTGGCGGGTGATGAGCACATAATCGGCCTCTTTCGCCAACTCCTGAGCCTCGAGCAAGCCGCGAGCGAACCGCAACTGCATAAAGCCGCTGCCCAGGAGGCTGTTGAGCCATTCGTTCAGCACCTTGTCCGGGACCGTCCCAATCACGACACCAACTAGCTTCATGCCTGGCACCTGCAAACATACGATGGATTAATGCCCCGACGAAAGCGCGCGGAACCTCTGCGAGGTGCATTATCCATGCCTTTGCGGCGAAATCTGGGGCGCGAATGTCTGGTTGGTGGAAATGCGTCGCCACTGGCGGGGAGGGGCGCTGAACTGGGGTGGAAGACGCCGCAGGCGGCGCTAGAGGCCCAGGCCCGCGAAAAGGTCGCGAGCGCGGTTGCGCGATACGGTGAACACCCGAGTCGAGCCGGTGGCGGCGTCCTTAAGCAGGACATCGTAAGAGCCGTCGCCCTGAGGTATCAGGTGCTGTACCGCGTCGAGGTTGATGATGGTGCCGGGGTTAATGCGGAAAAAGCCGGCCGGAGCCAACCGCTCTTCCAGCTGCGCTACCGTGAAGTAGGTCGGGAAATCCTCGCCGAAAGCGTGGATGATGGCTCGCCGCTCCTTGCGTTCCACATAGAGAATGGCCGTGGGATCGATGAGGCGCACCGTGCCCTGCCTATAGTCCTTCACCGGCAGTTTGCGCGTCGGGGGGAAGGGCTCCCGCTCCTGGAGTTGGTCGACCACCGCGCGGACCGACTCGGTGGGCGCCGGCGAGCGGCGCTGGTCTTCGAGCCGCGCCACCGTCTCCGCGATGCGCTCGTGGAAGGACTTCAGGTCGGGGCTTTTGACGACGTAGTCAACGGCCCGCAACTCGAAGGCCCGCAGCGCGAAGTCGTCGTGGGAGGTGATGAAGACGATCGCTGGCGGGCGCTTCGCGGCGAGCACCAAACTCGCCACCTCCAGGCCGCCGAACTCACCCATCTTGATGTCCAGGAAGAGCACGTCTGGGGACAGCTCCTCCCACAGACGCAGACACTCCACGCCGCTGGAGGCCACCCCGACGATCTCGACACGCCCGGTTGCTTCCAGAGCCATCTGCAGGAGACGCTGCGAGGCGGGCTCGTCGTCAGCGATAGCGGTGCGGATCAGCTTGGTCACCAGCTCCGCAACCGCCTTCCGCCCTGGGAGGTAGTGAGGCGGCTACTCATAGGGGGGCGCTTCCCGCTTGTTCACTCAGATTGCGCGGCAGATGAGCGTCCCAGAACCGCGCCAGGACCCCCACCACCTGCATAAATTGCGTAACATCCATGGGCTTTACCACGTAGCTATTGGCGTGCAATCGATACGCCATCTGAATGTCGCTCTCGGCTTCCGAAGTGGTCAAGATCACCACCGGGATGCTGCGCAGACGATCGTCGGACTTGATCTCCGACAGGACCTCTCGCCCATCGCGCCGGGGCATGTTCAGGTCCAGCAGCACCAGGTCAGGCCGGTGCAGGAGGTCGGTGCCGCTCTCCGGCTCGCGCAGGTACTGGAGCGCCTCGGCCCCGTCCCGCACCACAATCAAGCGGTAGTTGATCCCGCTGGCCCGGATCGCCTTCTCTGCCAGACGAATGTCCGCTCGGTTGTCCTCCACCAGTAGAATGTCCAAAGGCCGGCTCACCGTTTCTGCTTTCATAGCCCCTCCCCCGAATTGGCGGGCATGGTGAAATTGAAGATGGAGCCTTTTCCATACTCCGATTCCACCCAGATCCTTCCCCCATGCCGCTCAACAATCTTCTTGCAGACAGCCAGTCCGACCCCCGTACCGGGGTACTCCTCCGTGGTATGCAGCCGCTCAAAGATGGTGAAAATCCGCTCCAGGTAGGCCGGCTCGATGCCGATTCCGTTGTCCTGCACCGTGAATCGCCACTTGTCGCCTTCCGGGCAGGCCGCGATCCGCACCCGCGGCGCCTCGTCGCCCCGGAACTTCACCGCGTTGCCGATCAGGTTCTGAAACAGCAATGACAACTGCCCCGCGTCGGCCTGCACCGTGGGCAGTCCGTCCGCGGCAACTTCCGCGTGTGTCTCGTTCAGCGCGGGGCCCAGATTGGCCAGCGCCTCCTGCAAGGCGCGTCCGCAGTCACAGCTCACCAGCGGCTGGCGCCGGCTGCCGACTCGCGAATAGCCGAGCAGATCCTTCACCAGCCGGTGCATCCGCTGGGTGCCCTCCACGGCGAACTCCAGGTACTCTCTACCTTCTTCGCCCAACACCCCCCCGAACTCCTGCTCCAGCAGTTGCACATAGCTCATCACCATGCGCAGCGGCTCTTGCAGGTCGTGGGAGGCGATGTAGGCAAACTGCTCCAGTTCCACATTCGAGCGCTCCAAGTCTTCCACCGTCTGCTCGAGTTGCTCCCGCGCCTGCCGGCGCAGCACCGAGGAGGCGATCAGATCCGCGCAGGTGTGGAGCGCCTCCAGGTCCGCCTCCGTCCAGCGTCGGGCCTGGCGGTGGTCCTGGAAGTACACCCAGCCCCACCAGCTTCCCCGCACCGTGATTGGCGCTAGCGCCGCTCCGCCCAGGCCCGCGGCGGCCGCAGCCGCGGCCTCGGCGACGGGTAGGTCCTCCCGGCGCGGGGCGACCGTGCCCCCGGCGCCCAGGGTCTCCTCCCAGCGTCCCAGGCCGAACTCCACCAGTCGCAGGTCGCTGAGGGCCTGCCCCGCCGGCGCGGTGCCCTCGGGCAGGGTCCATGCGGCGGCCACCCGGGCGCGACGTTCCCCGCTGGTGGTCCCGTAATTCTGGTAGACTCCCATGCGCGTCACGCCAACCGCCTCGCCCACCCGTTCCAGCACCCGATTGAGCGTCTCCAGCCAGTCGGCAGGCTGCAAAAAGCAGCCCGCGGCGTAGTTCATCGCCCGCAACAACTGGTCGCGATGGCCCACCTGCTCCCGCGCCAGACGCTGCTCGGTTACATCGTGACCGACGGCCAACAGGCCCACCACTTGCCCCGCCTCGTCATACTGCAGGCGGCTAGTCCAGGCTACCCACAGTGCCGAGCCGTCTTTCGTCCAGGTGAGCCACTCGCCTGGTGAGCACGGCTCGCCCTCGCGGAAGAGCTTCTGCATCAGGTCCAGCTCACCGTCCGGCGGCGCGGCCCACATCAGCCCCACGGCCCTCTGCCCCACTACCTCCCCCGCGCTGAAACCGAGCAATTGCTCGGCCCCGGCATTCAGGAAGGTGATGACCCCCTCGCGGTCTACCTGCAGGATAGCCGCCCCGAGGTCGTCAACCAGGTCCCGGTATTTGGCTTCGCTCTCACACAGGGCCGCATGCACGCTCTCGTGCCCGACGATCTCTTCCTGGAGCAGGACATTCGCCTGCTGCAACTCCGCCGTGCGCTCCGCCACGGCCTGCTCCAGTAGCTGGTGGCTGCGCCGCAGTTGTTCCTCGGCTTCGCGGCGCTCCGTCCAATCGTGGGCCACCGAATAGATTTCTGAGAGTTCACCATCGGCGCCGTATACGGAATGGTTGATCCAGTTGACCCAGACCCGCCGGCCATCCTTGGTCGTGTTCTCGTTCAGGCAAGTCTGGTACTTCTCCGGCTCCGTGCACAACTCGTCGATCAGGGCGCGCAGATCGCGGCCCGTGGACTCGGTCTCCGGGACAATGGTGCCCAGCACCGACCGGCCCAGCAACTCCTCCCGCGCGAACCCGAAGAACCTCTCCGCAAAGTCGTTCAGGAAGGTGACGCGCCCCGCCGCATCCATCTTCAGGATGATGCTGTTAGCCTTCTCCACCAGCTCCCGATAGCGGCTCTCACTCTCGCGCAGCCAAACCTCCGCCAGATCACGCTCTCGGCGGATCTGCAGAACCTCCAGGCCCCAGGAGAGATCGGCGGCGAGCCCCACGAGCAGGGCGACCTCCTCCTCATCGAAGGCGTCCTCTCGCTCGGAGTAGAGATTGAGGCTCCCCCAGACGCCTCCCGCGCCGAGCACCGGCACCGAGATGCTGGAGGCCAATCCATAGCGCAGCGCATTTTCCCGCGCAGGGTTCTCCGTGGCCGCCGCGAAGCTGCGACAGAAGGCGGGCTGCCCACTGCGCAGCGCCTGGGCCGTGGGGCCACGGGATTGGCCGGGGTTCAGCCAGGCGGCCTGCAGTTCCTCCGCGTACCCCGTCGCCGGTCCGGCGCTCGCCACGACGCTCATGTGAGCGTCGGATTCCGCCTTGGCCACCCATACCAGCGGGAATCCGGCCTCCCGCACCAGCGCCGTGCAGATCCCGGTGAGCAACTCCGGCTCCGTGCTCGCCTGCGCCAGCGCGCGGTTGCACTCGGCCAGCGCGCGCCGCGCCCGGTTGGCTCGGTGCAGCGCCTCAACGTTCGCCCGGTGCGCGGTGATATCCACCACCAGCCCATGGATATCAAGCAGCTCGCCGGAGGGGGCCCACGCGCCCCGACCCTGTTCCCACACCCACTTCTCCTCGCCGCCGGCGGTCCGCAAACCGTACTCCATCTGGAAGGGCTCATGTCGCGAGAGGCTCGCCTGCACTGTCTCCCACACCCGCGGCCTATCCTCCTCCTGGATCAGCGCCGCGTAAGCGACCTCCCGGTTCTCCACCAGCGCCTCGGGCTCATAGCCGGTCAGCTCGCGACAACCCTGGCTGACCACCTTCATGGTCCAGTGGCGGTCATTGCAGCAGGAGTAAGCCATCCCCGGCAGGTTGGCGAGCAGGTAGCTGTACCGCAGGCGCGTGCTTTCGACACTGGATTCCCGAGTCAGGTGACGCTCCACGGCCTCCAGCATCCGAACGGCGATCCGGTCCTCGCCCTCGCCTCGCCCCGCCTCACCGCCCGGCAGGCAGTAGGGGTTGGGGTAGACCGAACCGCCCAGCACCACCAGTCGGTGCCGCAACAGCAGTTCTCCCAGCAGCGAGTTGGGGAGGCGCTCCGCGGCATACAGGCACAGACAGGTCACCGCGCCGGCGGCGGCCCTTTGCGCCACCCCATACTCGAACTCGCGCAGCGGCCGGAAGTCCTCGCCGTCGGGCAGGGCCCCGGTCAGGTCCGCACACACTCGCAGAGCGGCCCCGGCGGGGCGCGCCTGTTCCGCTCGCTCACCGAGGTCGGCCAGCAGCCGCGCAGCGTCCAGGTCTCCGTCGCGCAAGTAGTTGGGGGTGAGGCTGAGGAAGGTCAACTCGCCGGAGCTTTCCCGGGCGGCGACCTCAACGCCGAAGTCCGCCAGCAGGTCGCGCCAGAGCGGGAAATCCTCGTCACGCGCGAGACACAAGACGCGGTCGCCTCGCCGGCCTCTGGCCTGGAGAAAACCCACTATGCTCCTGGCTTTCTCCTGCGGACCACGGTATAGTCCGAGCAGATGATCACCAGGCGCCAAAAGCCACTGCTGGAACGGCAAATCGAGAATGGTGCGGCCTTCTTTCCCCCGAGAGATAGCCACGCCTAGGCGGTTCGTCCAGTTGCTGCGCCCCACAACCCGGCTGAGGCGCGCTTCGTATAATAATCGAACCTCGCCTAAATCGTCAAGCCGCGGTTCAATTAATCGAAAAATACCTGCGAAACTGTGACGCCCTGTTGTCCTTCGCCGGAGAGTAAACTTCCCCTCAGCGACTGCTGCCTCGAAAACTCGCCAAGCGGAGGGAATTCCCCAGGACGAAGGCGCTGCTCCCCAACATGGCTCCGGCCGCCACCAGCGGGTGCAGATATCCGAGGCAGGCCAGCACCAGCGCCACGCTATTGTAGCCGAAGGCCCAGCCCAGGTTCTGCCGAATGGTGGTCCGCGCCGCCTGCGCGAGTTCCAGCAGCCACGGCAGCCGGCTCAGGTCTTCCCCCAACAGGGCCACGCCGGCCGTCTCCAGGGATAGATCCGAGCCCCCGCCCAGCGCGATCCCGACGTCGGCTGCGGCCAGCGCCGGAGCATCGTTGAGCCCATCCCCCACCATGGCCACCGGCCCCGCCCGCCGCGCCTCGCGCAGCGCCAACAGCTTACGCTCCGGCGTGCAGTGGGCCACCACCGCCTCCGCGCCCACTTCCCGGGCGACCAGCGCCCCGGTCTCCTCGTTGTCCCCCGTCAAAACGCTGACCCGGCAGCCCCGGCGGCGCAAACCGGCCACGGCCTCCCCGGCCTCGGCGCGCACCTGGTCTCGCCAGACGGTCGCGAACACCACCGGCCGAGCGACCGGCGTCGCGAGGTCCCCCCCCGCCCACAAACGTGTCTCTCCGGGAGCGTCTTCCCCCGGCGGCACCCGCAGCCCGCGTTTGCGCAGAAAGACTGCGGTACCCGTTATAAAGTCGCCGGCGAGGTCGCCATTGTTCACTCGACCGCTGGCCCCCTCTCCGGGATACGCTCGGTAGTCGGCAACCGTGCCCAGAACCAGCCCCCGCCGCCGCGCCTCCGCCACCACAGCGCGGCCCAGCGGGTGCTCACTGCCCGACTCTAGGGTGGCCAGCGCCGCCAACGCCTCCGGCTCGCTCAGGCCGCTGTCGCCCAGTTCCACGCGCACCAGAGTGAGTTCCCCGCGTGTCAGGGTCCCGGTCTTGTCCAGGAAGAACTGCCGCACCAGCGGCAGCGTCTCCAGCACCTCGCCGGACCGGATCAGCACCCCGGTCCGCGCCGCCCGCCCGATCGCCAGGGAGGTCACCAGCGGCGTCGCCAGCCCCAGCGCGCAGGGACAGGCCACCACCAGCACCGCCAGGGCGCTGCTCAGCGCCCGCGCCTCCTCTCCGCGCCCCAGCCAGAACAGCAGCGTGCCCCCCGCCAGCGCTCCCACCACCGGCACAAACCACGCCGCCACCCGCTCCGCCAGGCGCTCGGAGGGGGTGCGCTCCCGGTTCGCCCGCTCCACCTGGCGCACAATCCGGGCCAGCAGCGACCCCTCCCCCACCTCCATAGCCCGCACCCGCAGCGCCCCCTCGCCGTTGAGCGTGCCCCCTGTCACTGCGTCCCCTGGGCCGCAGGTGCGGGGCAGCGACTCGCCGGTGAACTCCGCCTCGCGCAGGCACGACGCCCCCTCCACGATCACCCCATCCACCGGTAGCCGCTCCCCGGGCCGAACGTAGACCAGTTCACTGCGCTGCACCTCCTCCGCTGGAATCTCCCGCTCCTCCCCGTCCCGCTGCACCCGGGCCAGCGGCGGACGCAGGGACAGCAGCCCGCGCACCAAACGCGCCGAGCTAGTCCGGGAGGAGGTCTCGAGGAAGCGGCCCAGGGTGACCAGGAGGAGCAACATCGTGGCGGTATCGAAGTAGATCGCGCCCCCGCGCAGCACGTGCGCGGCGCTCACGCCGTACGCGGAGAAAGCGCCTAGCGCGATCAGCGTGTCCAGGTTGGCCCGCCCCCGCCGCAACTCCCGCCCCGCGCCGATCAGGAAAGGGTAGCCCAGGAGCACCAGCGCCGGCGTGGACAAGCCCAGCAGGCCCCACCGGAAGACCGTCTCGGCATGCTCGCCGAGTTGCCGGACCTCTCCGTAATATAGCAGCAGGGAGATCATCATCACGTTCATGGCCAGAAACGCGCCGATCCCCAGCCGCAGCAGCACCCCGGCCACCGCGCCGCCCGTCGCGGGCGCTCCGACCATGCGCGCCACCAGCGAGCAGCCCAGGCAGCAGTACACGCGCTCGCCCTCGCGCCGCGAGAGCAGGGGGTTGCACGGGAGCCCGCAGTGGTCGCATAACTGCCGCATGGCCATCGTCTTCCTCAGCCGCAACAAGCCGGGCCGGCCCCCGGGAGCAGACCCCAGCGGCGCAGCAACATCAAAATCCCCACGGCCAGCACCACCGCCCCCAGCGCCCGTACGCCCACCCGCCGCCAGCGCGTCGAGACCGTGGCTCCGGCCAGTCCCACCGCCAGCAGCCCCGGCGCGGTCCCCAGTCCCGCCCCGGCCAGCAGTAGTAGCCCACCGCTCACCGAATTGCCTCCCGCGGCCACTACCAGGAGCGATGTGGTCAGCGGACAGGGCAGAAACCCGGCCATTAATCCCAAAACCAGCGGCGCGCCGGGGCTGTCCAGAGCCGGGGCCCACCCCGCCAGCCAGTCCCCCAGCCGCCCCCCGCCTGCGGACCATGACCACCGCCACCGCCACCGCTGCGGCAGCGGGTCCAGCAGCGCCAGCCCCATGACGATCGTCAGCACCGCCGCGCCCCACGCCAGGTAGCTGCGCCCCTGCGCCATTCCGCTCCCCTGCAGCACCCACACCCCCAGCGCGCCGCCCAGGCTCCCCAGGAAGGCGTACCCAGCCAGCTTGCCCCCTAGGAAGGCGGCAAACCGCCCCCAGCGCCGTCCGCGCGGCGTCGGCCGGGAGAGATGCAGCGCAAAGCCGCCGCACATCCCCAGGCAATGAGGCGTGGCCGCCAGCCCAGCCAGTAATCCGATGAGCAATGACTCCATGTGAACCCTCGGGGGAAAAGAGGTCTCTATAGTACCGTAGGGCAATATAACTACCCCACTACTTAGCCGTCAACCGGGACTTCCCCCGGGCTTCTGCAGGAGGATGGTTTCGTTGCGCGAGGACGGTTTGCGGGAGAATGAGCGTCCGGAGGAACCGACCCTTTCTCGCCGCGAATGGTTCAAGCTCGCCGCCTTGGGAGGCCTCCTGGGTCTCGGCGCGCAAACCCCCCGGACTTTCGACCAGCTAATCCCACTGCTGGTCCCCAATGAGCAGATCGTCCCCGGCCAGGCCACCTGGTACGCGACCTCCTGCCGCGAGTGTCCCGCGGGCTGCGGGATGCTGGTCCGCAATCGCGAGGGCCGCGCCGTCAAGTGCGAGGGCAACCCCGACCACCCGCTCAACGCCGGGCGCCTCTGCGCCCGCGGCCAGGCCGCCCTGCAAGGCCTCTACGACCCCGACCGCCGCCGCGCCCCGGTCCGCCGCCGCGCTTCCGGCGAGGAAGTGACCCTCACCTGGGCCGACGCCCTCACCGACCTGGGCAAGCACCTGGCCCCCTTGCGCCACAGCGGCCGCGTCGCCGTGATCTCCGACCTGCAGACCGGGAGCCTCGCCGCGCTGCTCCAGCGCTGGCTAGCCTGGTTCGGCTCCGACCGCTACCTGATCTACGAGCCGCTCAACTACGAGGGGCTGCGCGGCGGCCTCCAGGCCGTAGAGGGCCGCCCCTACGTGCCTGTCTACCGGCTGGAGCAGGCCGATTTCGTCCTCTCGCTGGGCGCCGACTTCCTCGACACCTGGGTCTCGCCGGTCCACCATACGCAGCGTTTCGTTGAGCACCGCCACGGCGCAAACGTCCCCGGTTTCGTCTACGCCGGCCCGCGCCTCTCCCTCACCGCCGCCGCCGCGGACGCCCGGCTGCTGGTGGCTCCCGGCCAGGAGCGCCTAGTGGCGCTGGCGCTGCTGCAGGTGCTCGCCGCGGCAGGCCCCCTGCCGGGTTGGCCGGCCTGGCTCACCGCCCGCCGCCTGTCCGCCTTTACGCCGGAGGCTGTCGCGCCGGTGCTGGGCGTGACCCCGGGGTGGCTCCGCGACCTGGCCCGGCGCTGGGCCGGCGCCCGCGCCCCCGTGGCTCTAGGCGACCCCGGCGTATCTCCCGGACCGGAGGCCTCCGAGACGGCCGCTGCCGCGCACCTGCTCAACCTGGCCAGCGGCACGCCCGCCCTGGCCGGTACCGTGGACCACGCCCTGGGCCAGACCGCCACCGCCGAGCAGACCCGGGCCTTACTGGCCGAACTGGACACCGGGGCGATAGACACGTTGATCGTTTTCGGCGCGAATCCCGCCTACTCCCTGCCGGACCCCGGCCGCTGGCAAGTGGCCCTGGAGAAGGTCCGCCAGGTCATCTCGCTGACGCCTTACCGCGACGAAACCTCGCTCACCAGCCACTGGGCGCTCCCGGTCGGCACGCCCCTGGAGTGCTGGGGTGACTACGAGCCCCAGACCGGCGTCGCCAACCTCCTGCAGCCGACCACCGGCCCGCTGTATGGCGCGCCCTCCCCCGGCGACGCGCTGCTGCTGCTGGCCGCCGCCGCCGGTTGCGACCTCCCCGCCACCTTCGGCGCGAGCAGCTTCCACGAGTACCTCCGCAATCGCTGGCGGCAGCGCGCCGGGAAGACCGACTTCGAGGAGTTCTGGCGCGAGTCGCTGCGCCGCGGGGGCGTTTGGTCGGAGCCGCCAGCCTCGCCGAGGCCCACCGTCACCCGCGCCGCCGCGTCCAAACTGAGCTTCTCCCCGCCGGCTGCCCCGGTCGGCCCGCGCCTGTGCCTCTTCCCCACCATGACCCTATTCGACGGTCGCGGGGCGCATAAGCGCTGGCTGCAGGAGCTGCCGGACCCCATGACCAAGATCATCTGGGAGTCGTGGGTGGAGATTTCGCCCGCCACCGCCCAAGCCGCCGGGCTGAGCGCCGGTCAGGTCGTCACGGTGGAGGCGGGCGGCCGCCAAGTGACCGCCCCCCTGCTGGTGACCCCCGGCGTAGCCCCCGGCACGGTGGCGATCCCCCTGGGCCAGGGCCACACGGCTTTCGGCCGCTACGCGCAGGGCCGCGGCGTCAACGCCTTCCCGCTGGGCATCGCCGTGGACGCGGTGACCGTCACCCCCACCGGCCGCCGCCAGGAGCTGCTCCGCACCGACGGGGAGCCGTACCAACTCGACCGCGAAATCGTGCGGATGCTGCCGCGCTCGCAACTGGCGACCGCCCGCCCCGAGCCGCTCATCATGCCCCTCACCAGCGGCTTCACCCGCGACCGCGACCTGTACGCTCCGCCCCCGGAGCCGGAGCGCCGCTGGGCGATGGCGATTGACCTGAGCCGCTGCACCGGGTGCAGCGCCTGCGTTACCGCCTGCTACGCCGAGAACAACCTCGGCGTAGTCGGCCCGGACCACGCCCCGCGCCAGCGGGTGATGTCCTGGGTCCGGGTGGACCGCTACTTCGACTGGCGCGACCCGCAGGCCCCGGCGGTCTTCCAGCCCATGCTCTGCCAGCACTGCGAGGCCGCGCCTTGCGAGCCGGTCTGCCCCGTCTTCGCCTCCGCCCACAACGAGGAAGGCCTCAACATGCAGGTCTACAACCGCTGCGTGGGCACCCGCTACTGCTCCAACAACTGCCCCTACAAGGTCCGCCGGTTCAACTGGTTCGACTACGATTGGCCTGAGCCGCTCAACTGGCAGGCCAATCCGGAGGTCAGCGTCCGCTGCCGGGGCGTCATGGAGAAGTGCAGCTTCTGCATCCAGCGCATTCGCGAGGTAGAGTTCCGCGCTCGCCAGGAGGGCCGGCCGGTCCGCGACGGGGAAGTCACCCCCGCCTGCGCCCAGACCTGCCCCGCGCAGGTCTTCACCTTCGGCGACCTCCGCGACCCGCAATCCAAAATCGCCCGCCTGGTCGCCACCAATCCGCGCGCCTACCAGGTCCTGCCCCAGCTCAACACCAAGCCGGCCGTCTTCTACCTCAAGAAGATTCTCAACGACTGACATGCCCGAGTTCACCTATCGCGAGATCAACCAGGAGATCATGCAGGCGCTGTCGCGGCCCACGCGGCGGTACTTCCTGGTGCTCGCCTGTCTCGCGCTGGGCCTGGGCGCGGGGCTGCTCACCTTCCTCTACCAGACCCTGGTGGGCATGGGCGTCACCGGCCTGAACGTCCCGGTCGGCTGGACGCCGTACATCACCAACTTCGTCTTCTGGATCGGAATCGGCCACGCCGGAACGCTGCTCTCGGCGATTCTGTACCTCTTCCGCGTGGAGTGGCGCAACGCCGTGTACCGCGCCGCCGAGACTATGACCGTCTTCGCCGTGGCCACCGCCGCGATGTTTCCGCTCATCCACCTGGGGCGCGTGTGGGTCTTCTACTGGCTGCTCCCCTACCCCAACCAGCGCCACCTGTGGCCCAACTTCAAGTCCCCGCTGATGTGGGATGTCGTGGCGGTCACCACGTATTTCGTAGTCAGCGTCCTGTTCCTCTACATGGGCTTGATCCCCGACCTGGCGGCCCTGCGCGACGCCTCCACCGGCTGGCGCAAGCGTCTCTACGCGCGGTTCGCTCTGGGCTGGGACGGCAACCACCACCAGTGGCGACACTACCTGCGCGCCTACATGGGCCTGGCCTGCCTGGCCACCCCGCTGGTCATTTCGGTGCACAGCGTCGTCTCCTGGGACTTTGCCATGGCCCTGCTCCCCGGCTGGCACGAGACGATCTTCGCCCCGTACTTCGTGGCCGGGGCTATCCACTCCGGCCTGGCGATGGTCATTACCCTACTCATTCCGCTGCGCAAAATCCTCCGGCTGGAGCGTCTCATCGAGGTCCGCCACCTCGCCGCCCTCGCCGGGCTGAATATCCTTACCGCGCTGATCATCGGCTACGCCTATGCGGTGGAGCCCTTCATGGCCTGGTACAGCGGCGACGCGGCGGAGCGTAGCTACAGCGCCTTCCGCGCTTTCGGCCCGTATGCCCCGTATTACTGGATCATGCTCGTCTGCAACGTGGCCCTGCCGCTGCTCTACTCCTTCCGGCGGGTCCGGGAGAGCCTCCCCTGGCTGCTGGGGATTTCGCTGCTGATCAACGTGGGCATGTGGCTGGAGCGTTACGTCATTCTGGTCACGCCGCTGGCCCACGGCTTCCTGCCCTCCAGCCGCGGCCTGTACACGCCGCAGTGGGTCGAGATCGCCATCAGCCTCGCCTCCGGCTGCCTGTTCTTGCTCGGCTTCCTGGTCGCCGTCCGGCTCTTCCCCATCGTGGCGATCGCCGAGAACAAGCCGCTGCCCGCCCCCCCGCCGGAGGTGGTCTAGGTGCCCTCCGAGCACGCGGTACTCGCCGGATTCGTGGAATTTGAGCACTTCCGCGCCGCCGTGGAGGAACTGCGCGCCACCGGCCTGACGGACTTCACCCTCTACTCGCCGGTGAGCCTCAAGGAGTGGGATTACCTCTCGCCCCACCGCGCCAGCCCCGTGCGGTTATTCTCGCTCGTCTCGGGCTTTATCGGCGCCGCACTTGGCTATCTACTCTGCCTCGGCAGCGCTTTCCTGTACAATCTAATCGTCGGCGGCAAGCCAGTCGTCTCCTGGCTGCCCTACACGGTGATCGCCTTTGAGGCCACGGTCCTGACCTCCGCCCTGACCACGGTGGCGGCGGTCGTGGTCTACGCGCGGCTCTACCCGCGCCCGGCCCCGCGCGTCTACGATATCTCCTTCACCGTGGACCAGTTCGGCGTGGCCGTCCCCTGTACCGACGAGTGCCGCGCCGATATCGTCGCCCTACTCAAGCGCCAAGGAGCCACGCAAATCCGTGAGCTTTGAGCCGGAACGCCCAACTTCAGCCTACCCGCGCCCGCTGCCCCGGTGGCTGCTCCCGCTCGCGGCAGTGGCCCTCCTGAGCGGGGTCGCGGGATTCCTGTTCGGCCCGGGCCACCCTCGCGAGCCGTGGATCGCGCTGCTGGTCAACTTCCTGTTCTGGACCACTCTCGCGCAGGGCGCGGTGGTCTGGGCCGCGGTGCTGCGCCTGGCCGGGACCCGCTGGGGTGCGCCCCTGATCCGCGTCGGGGAGGGCGCGGTGGCCTTCCTACCGCTCTCCCTTCTGCTGCTGCTGGCGCTGTACCCCGGCCGCGCCCTCCTGCTCCCCTGGCTGGGCCAGGACCTCGGCGACCGCGCCGCCTGGCTCAACCTCCCCGCGGTCAGCGCCCGGCTCCTCGGCGGACTAGCCCTGATGACCGCCCTGAGCCTCGTCTACGTGCGCCTGCACCTGCTGCCCGCCGCTGGTCCTCGCCCGCGCTTCGCCCTCAGCGTCGCCCTGCCCGTGGCCTACGCGGTAGTCTACTCGCTCGTCGCTTTCGACCTGGTGATGAGCCTGCGCCCCTTCTGGGTCAGCAGCCTGCTGGGGCCGTACTTCTTCACGGGGGGCATGTACGCCGCGATGGCCGCCATGATTGTGCTGACGGCGCACACGCCCCGTCGCCTGGGCCGCCAACGGTGGCTGGACACCGGCAACCTGCTGCTTGCTTTCGGCATGCTCACCACCTACATGCTGTTCACGCAGCTACTGGTCATTTGGTACGAGAATCTGCCCGCCGAGACCATCTTCCTGCTCCCTCGCTACAGCCTGCCCCCGTGGCACGCCCTCTCCTGGGTGATGCTCGGAGTCGGCCTGCTGGGCCCCTTCCTGGCCCTCCTGATCAAGGGCGTCAAGACCCGGCCCCACCTCCTGCGGATCGTCGCGGCCGCGGCGCTGCTGGGCATGGGCCTGGAGCGCTACCTGCTGGTCGCGCCCTCGCTGACGCCGCAGAACCCGGTGGTTGGCGCGCCGACCGTCCTGATCACGCTGGGCTGTGGCGGGCTGTGCCTGCTGAGTTGGCTGGCCTTCCTGTACCGCTACCCGCCCACCTCGCCGGTGGATGACGCCCGCGCCGCGGCTCCGCCCGCCAGCGCCCACCGCCCCTCCGTTCCCCGGGAGGTGTGGTGATGGCCCGACCGCCCCTGCTCCTGCGCCGCTGGGTGGCCCGCGTCTGGTGGCTGGGGGTGGCCGTCGCGCTGGCCGGGCTGGCCTTACTGGCCGCCCATCCCCAGCGCGTCGGCCCCGAGCAGCCGCTGCCCTTCAGCCACCGTCTCCACGCCGGCGACAAGGGCATTAGCTGCTACTTCTGCCACCCCGGCGCCGACCGCTCCTCGGTCGCGGGCCTCCCTGAGGTCGGCAAATGTATGGTCTGCCACCGGGTCATCGCTCCCGATTTCGCGCCCATCAAGCGCCTGCGCCAGTACTACGATACCGGCACGCCGATCCCCTGGGTGCGGGTCTACCGGCTCTCCGATTACGTCTTCTTCAACCACGCCGCCCACCTGCGCCGGGGGGTAGATTGCGCGGTTTGTCACGGCAACGTGCAGGGCATGGACCGCGTCGCGCTGAACCAGAAGCTGACGATGGGCTTTTGCGTGGACTGCCACCGCCGACCCGAGTACCAGGCCTCCGTGGACTGCTGGCGCTGCCACCGCTGAGTGAGGAATTGCCGATGTTGACGCGCCTGCGACAACTGCTGAACTGGGCCCTGCCCGCCGCGGAGCACACGGCCTCCCGCCGCTTTCTTACCTCGGCGGCGGTCTGGTTCTGCCTGGGCACGCTGCTGGGTCTGGCCACCGCGATCGAGTTCATCGCCCCGGACCTCGTGGCCGGGATTCCCTGGCTAGAATTCGGCCGGATTCGCGCCATCCACGTGGGTCTGGTGGTCTTCGGCTTCACCACCTCCGCCTTGCTCGGGGCCATGCTCTATATCGTGCCCAACTTGCTGCGCACGCGCCTGGCCGCCGAGCGCGTCGCCAACCTGGCCTGCTGGGTCTGGAACGCGACCTTCGTCGCGGTCATCATCACCCTCGCGCTCGGCTACACCCAGGGGCGCGAGTATGCCGAGTGGATCTTCCCGGTCAAGGTGATCGTGACCCTGGCGCTGGTCCTGCTCGTCTACGTGCTGGTCATGACCATCACCAACCGGCAGGAGCCGGTGCTGTACGTCAGCGTCTGGTACGGCGTGGGCGGCGTGGTCTGGACGGCCCTGCTCTACCCGCTGGGGAACGTCATGTGGCGCCCCGCCACCGGCTCCATGGGCGGCATCGTGGACGCGATCTGGCTGTGGTGGTATGGCCACAACCTGTTTGGCCTGATGATCACGCCTCTGGCGATCGCGGTCGCGTACTATCTGATCCCCCGCGTGGCCCAGCGGCCCCTGTACAGCCACCAGCTTTCCCTGATCGGCTTCTGGTCCATGTTGGCCTTCTACACGCACATCGGCACGCACCACCTTATCCAGGCGCCGGTGCCGGTGTGGCTCAAGACCGTATCCATCGTGGACTCGGTGGCGATGATTATCCCGGTCGCCACCGTGCTGATCAACCTGTGGATGACCATGCGAGGTTCGCTGGCCCGGTTTGCGGACCACCTGCCCGGCAAGATGGTCTTCCTGGGCAGCATCTGGTACCTGGTCGTCTGCCTGCAAGGGCCCCTGCAGTCGCTGCCCTCGGTGCAGCGCTATGTCCACTTCAACAACTGGGTGATCGGCCACGCGCACATTGCGGTGCTGGGCTTTGCCGGCTTTATCGCCCTGGGGGCACTGTGGCACCTGCTGCCGCTGGTGTCGCGCCGCGAGATCTTCCGCCCGCACCTGGTCATCGTGCAATACTGGCTGGTACTGGTCGGCCTGACCGGGTTCTTCCTCTCTCTGACCATTGCCGGGCTGGTGCAGGGCCAGGCCTGGGTGGACGGTCAGTCGGTCTACCGCGTGATTCCGCAGATCATCCCCTACCTGTCGTTGCGGGCCGTTTTCGGCACCATGATCGCTGTCGGCGCGGCGGTGGGGCTCTACAACGTGCTCATGACCCTGTACTACGGAAAGCCGGTGGTGGAGTCATGAAAATGACCCCCGCCCTGGTGCTGCTGGGCTCTATGCTGCTGTTTTGGGTCTCCTTTGTCATGGTGGTCATGCTCCCCACCTGGACCCTTCCCGACCAGCCCTCCGCGATCTGGCGCCCACTGACCGCCGCCGAGCAGCGGGGTCGCGCCCTGTTCATCGCCAACGGCTGCACCTACTGCCACTCAGAGTACATCCGCCCGCAGGATTGGGACCTCGGCGCCGAGCGCATCGCCCAGCCAGGCGACTACTACCAGCAGTTCCCGCACCTGCTGGGGGCGCACCGCAGCGGGCCGGACCTGTCGCAGGAGGGCGGCGAGCACCCGGACGACTGGCATCTCGCCCACTTCACCAATCCGCGCTTCACGCGGCCGCTGTCGTTCATGCCGCAGTTCAGCTTCTATGGCCGCGCCCAACTTACCGACCTGACCGCCTATGTGCAGTCCCTGAGCGGCACCGACGCGGACTTCCGGGTGGCGCGCCAGCTCCAGTGGAACGCCCCGGCGGTCGCCGCCTACCAGTCCGGCGCTGACGCCAACGTGGCCTGGCTGCACAATCACGTGCCCGCTGAGTGGCGCAAGATGCCCAACATGTACCCGCCGACCCCCGCCACTTTGGCGCGCGGCGAGCGCATTTACCAGACCTTCTGCACCGGCTGCCACGGGCCGGTCGGCGATGGGCAAGGCCCCGCCGCGCCCTATCTCAACCCCCAGCCGCTCAACTTCACCGCCCTGCGCCGCAACCTCGCGGACGGCAAGTACCTGGGCGGCATCTTCTACTACCAGATCATGAATGGCATCACCGGCACCGACATGCCCTACTTCCGCAAGGAACTGGAGTCCACCAAAATCTGGGACGTGGGTCAGTACGTGATGTCCAATTTCGTGGGCTACTCCGACTACGACCTGCGCCGCGACAAGATTGACGCCGCCAACGAGATGCCCCTCAGCGGCACAACGGGGAGGCTCACCCCATGACCCTGCTCGCCATCTGGATGCTCTATACGTTCCTGGCGGTGGCCTTCTTCTCGCTGATTTTCCTCTGGGCGGTCCGCACGCGCCAGTTTTCGGACCAAGAGCGCGTCAGCCGCCTGCCCCTGGCCGACGCGGAGGCCCCACCCGGCCCGCCGCCGACCGAGAGCCGGCACGCTTGGCTGGCAGTGCTGGGCGTGCCGCTGGCGATTCTCGTGCTGGGCGGTCTGGTGCTGGTGGGGGTCGCGATCTATGCCTTCACGCATTGAGAGTAACCGATCATGAGCCTACAAACGCTGCAATTTAGCTGGATCGTCTTCATGGTGCTCCTCGGCCTGCTGGCGGCGCTGGCGACCTACCTGGGCGTGGTGGCCGCGCGGCGACGGCCCGCGGAGGACCTACCAGGCCTGCCCCCGCGCCGTCCGGTGCCGCTCGTGCTGTGGTTTGTCTATGGGACCGTCGCCCTGAGCATGGTGGGCTACTTGGTCTGGAGCTTGCTGGTGCAGCCGGCCTATTGAGATCATGCGCAAACTACTCGGCCTGTTACGCAACTGGTTGCCGGTGCTGATCATCGCCCTCCTGATGGTGGTGTGGATCGGCCTGATCTTCCTCCTGGTGAGGGACCGCCCGCGCCCCTGGGATTTCGGCGCGGTGCAGGCCACCCCCGGCCAGGGCTACTACGGCACCCGGCCGCCGCCCCCCAGCGCCATCCCGCCGGACCAGGTGCCGCCGGAGGTCAGGCCATGAGCGCCCGTCTGCTCGCCCTGGCCGTGCTGGCGGCGCTGACGGCGCTGCTCGCCTCCTGCGGGCCGCATATGGACCGCCAGGTCAGCCTGCGCCCCTTTAAGCAGGAGCTGCCACCGATGCCCGCCGGCACTGTGCCGCGCCAGGGCCTCACGCCGGTGCCCAGCGAGGCGGAGGCCGCGCGGCTGCGCAATCCGCTGGCGCCCACCGCCGAGAACTATGCCGCTGGGCGGCGCTACTACGGCTACTACTGCGCCCACTGCCACGGAAACAACGGCCGCGCGCGCACCCCCGTGGCTGACAGCTACAACCCCCGCCCCGACGACCTGACCGCCCCCGAGTTTCAGGGGATGGCGCAAGGCGAGCTTTACCGCCGCATGCTGAACGGGCCGCAGCATGCGGCCACTGCCGCCACCGTCGCCCCCGATCGGCGCTGGCAGATCATTCTGCACATAAGCAAATGGGGCCGGCTGCCTCAGCAGCCGACCCCTTAGCGTCCCGGCATTAATTAACGTTATGCCGTTTTTCTTTAATTACTGGTGCAATTTGTTTCCGTTACAGATCCCGCCAGACCGAGCTTCCGGCCGGCAGGCTGATCGTCTCCTGCGTGAAGGCGCTGGCCTTGAGCGGATCGAAGAACGCGCTCTTCTTCACCGTAACCCGGACCTCGGCGTCGGTCGGGTTGTGAATCTCCGCCTTCCAGGCCTTCTCCCCCACCTGCGTGAGCTGGATGTGCACCTGGGCATTGTCGGCGGTCAGCGGCGCCCCCACGAATACGTCCAGCTTGTCGTGTAGCCGGACCATCGCGTAGGTCTGGCCCTCCACGACGCCGAGCGGCCGAGCCTGCTGGAGCGTGCGGTCGTACAGGTAGCACGACCAGTTGTCATTGAGCCCGTTCACCCGGATCGGCAGGGAGGAGATCAGGCTGCCGGTGAGCTGACCGGAGAAGCAGCCGGTCCCGGCGTTGTCCACGTCCATGATGTAGCGCTGGCCGACGACCGTACCGGCCTGCGCGGTGACCACATAGCCGGTCTTGCCGCCGTCCAGGCCGAAGTCCCGGTAGAACTTCTCCACGGTCGCGCCCGCGTCGGCGAACATCTGACTGTAGGCGGTCACGCGCGGGATGCCCAGGGCCAGGATTTCCACCCGGGCCGTCTCGCCCTTCTTCTGCGGGGAGGCCCCGGGGGTCAGAACCAGCATCGGATTGTTGCGCTGCGGCAGGGCCATGTTCATCACCAGGCCCGGAGTGAGCGGGAATACCGCCTCGCTGCCCAGCGGCGAGTCGCTCAGGGCGATGTAGGAGTTCAGACCAAAGGGCAGGCTCTGATAGGCCATATCGCCCGTCGTCGCCCACGCGCCTTTCTCGAACTTGCCGTCGCTGGTGCGGTAGGCCCAGTTCTTCTCTTTCTGGCTGCGCAGGAAGGTGGTCATGAAGCCCTGGTTGGGCATATCGCGCAGCAGCGTAATGTCCGTGGACCACAGGAATACCGGCAGCGGGCTATCCGGGTCAATGTTGAAGAACGTATTGCGGCGGCTCACGGTGAAGTCGTCTCGCGGCGCGGTCCGCCACAGCGTATGCCAGACGTTGTACACGCCGACCTTGTCGGTGAAGTCCCAGGCGCGCAGCCCCTCGCCGATGTTGACGTCGCCGTTGCACATCACGCGCCGCGACTCGGTGACCTGCGGCGAGACCACCTGTTTGCCGTCCGGCAGGATGGCGATGACGTTCTCGATGATGTCCGGCTCGCCACCGGTCGCGCCGTCAAAGGCGGGCGCGCCCAGGAGCGGGTCGTTCTTGAAGGTGCCGGGGGGCGATACATTCGGCGTGAGGCGCTTGTTGGGCGTCGCCAGGGTCTGGTTCCCGCCGATCAGGATCCCGGTACCGTCACTGCGCGTCAGGTAGCCGTAGGAGAGCTGGTTGTTGCGGTCCGCGCACATGAACTCCTCGGAACGGTGGTTGCGGTCCCACTGCTCGCCGCTCACCGCCGTGCCGCCGCGCATATCGGTCGCCACCAGGGTCAGGTTGTGCTGGCGGTCGTGCTCCAGGTCCAGGTACAGGTCGTACTCCGGCGCTCCGTTCGGCAGATAGCGCCGGAAGGGCCGCACCCCGTCGTAGACCACGATCTCGCGCAGCCCCAAGGGCGAAGTGACGCGGCCGTGCAGCGCCCAGCGGTTGTTCTGCCAGACGAAATCGCCCCGGTTGTCGCCGCCGTAATCGCGCGGCCCGATGAAGGCCCAGGACTCGATGCTCGGCCCGGAGCTGACGTAGATCTTGTTAGGGCTGTCGGGGTAGAAGTTCCAGTTGTTGAAGTAGTCCACGAGCTTGGTGTCCGGACCCAGCTTGCCGCCCACCGTGTACCCGCCATTCTCCGGCATGCGCAAGATGGTCTTCCACTTACTGGTGGCCAATTGCGCGGGGCTATCCATGAAGTTCAGCGCCAGCGGCGTAGGACCATTGCCGAAGCCCGCCAGCGCGCGGTACCCCGCCATGAAGTCGTCCGTCAGCTTACCGTTGTCCAGAGTGACCACGCCGACCGCATCCCAGTTGGAGAACCAGTTCGCGAAGGGCGCGGCGCTGTGGCTGAAGTTGTAGTTCCCCGCGGTCAGCTTGAAGCTGGAGATGGAGTAGGCGTAGTCCAGCACCGTCATCGACAACTGCCCCTTGACATAGGGATCGGTCTGGTTGACCTCGGGATCTCGCGCTACGAAGAACTTACCCGTGTGATCGAGGAACTTCTGATCGGGATACGGGAAGGTGGTCCCGAAGTAGAAGTAGTGGTTGCCGACCTCGTCGTCAATGGTGAAGCCGGGGATAGCGGCGAAATTCTTGTCGGTGAGGCGCTTGCAGTCGGCCTTGAGCTGGTCAAAGCGCTGCGGGCTCAGCCGGCTGAAGTCCTCCAGGAAGACCAGGAAGGACAGCTTCTGCCGCTTGGCCTCGGCGACCCACTGGTCCACGGAGGCGGTGCCGCTGGAGTAGGTGCTGCGGGCGCCGATCACGCCGGGCCAGGCCGGCTCCACCGCCGGAAAGTCCAGCTTGGCCGCCCACTTCATCGGCTCGCCGAACTTGGTCTTGTAGGGGTTCTCCAGCAGGGAGGCGTCCATGGTCGCGCCGCCCATCGTGCCGGAGTCGGCGGAGGGCTGGCTGACCCACTTGAGCGAGTCCTCCAGCAGCTTGAAGCCGTCGGAAGGAGTGCCGCCCACGCCCTTGTCGAGCACCGTGCTCTCCAGGGTGGTGGTCGCGTAGGCGCCGATGAAGTACTCGGGGGTGATGCCGATGTAGACGATCCGGCCCTTGCCGACCTGGCGGTAGGCCACCAGCGGCACGGAGGCCGTGTAGGTCCCGGGATTGGGCGGCTGGTCCTGCTGCAGCGCGCCGCTCTTGGTGTAGGAGGCCGGAGTCCCGCGGACCACGATCTTCCAATTCTGGTCGGCGGTGAAAGGAATATTGTGGTTCTGCGCGCCCACGCGGTTGAGGGGCACCGGGTAGGCCAGCGCCTTGACCCCGGCGGTGATCGGGGAAGCGGTAATGTCGGTGGTCAGCCCAAAAGGCAGGTTCCACGAGGTCGCCACAATCGCGCCCGGATCGTAGGCCTGCTCCTGGAAGAGCGGCGTCAGGCCCAGCGGCTGGAGGAAGGCGTCCTGGGGCGGCTTGGCGGTGGCCATCTGCCCGAACATCGGGAACATGACGACTCCCCCACCCGCCTGGAGGTACTTGGTGAGTGTATCTATCGTCGTCTGGGTCACGCTCGACAGGGTCATGTCGGCGTTAGCCCGCCCCAGACCGGCGACGACAATCGCGTTGTACTTCTTCGCGTTGTCTTCAGTCAAAGCGACGTCCTCGATGGACCCCCACCCGGTCTTGTTGAGCGCAAATCCGTCCTGGTTGAGCCGCGTGGCCACCTCAAACTGGCAACCGGCCAGATCCCCGGTGAACAAGACGGTGGGGTTGGCGGCCTGAGCCGTGGCGAGAGCGCTCCCGACGAGCGTCACTCCCCACAGCGCCGCGACGAGCAGAGCAATCCGAGTTTTGGGCATGGTCACGTCTCCTCTACGATAGCGGCAGGCCGCTCGGGAGCGGCCTGCCTGGGTTCTGAGCAAGGCTACAGGTCCCGCAGCACCGACGAGCCGGCCGGCAGGTCCAGGGTCTCCTGCGTGAACGGCTTGCCTTGCAGCGGGTCGAAGAATGGATTCTTCTTCACGGTGACGTGGATAACCTTGTCGGTCGGGTTATGGATCTCGGCTTTCCACGCGTTGTCGCCGACCTGCGTGAGTTGCAGATGCACGTCGGGGTTGTCGGCCAGCAGCGGCTCGCCCACGAATACGTCCAGCTTGCCGCGCATCAGCAGCATCGCATAGGCTTGATTCTCGAGCACGCCGAGCGGCCGGGCCTGCTTGAGCGTGCGGTCGTACAGGTAGCACGACCAGTGGTTGTTCAGGCCGCTGAGCCGAATCGGCAGCGAGGAGATCAGCTTACCGGTGAGCTGCCCGGAGAAGCAGCCGCTCCCGGCGCTGTCCACGTCCAGGATATAGCGCTGACCGGTGATCTTGCCGGACTGCGGGGCGACGGTATACCCGGTCGGGCCGCCGTCCAGGCCGAAGTCATGGAAGAACTTCTCCACGACCTCGGTGGTCACGGCCGGGAACTGCTTGGTGTACTCGGTGGTCCGGGGGATGCCGACCAGCAGCGTCTCCACCCGAGCGGTGTCGCCGGCCCTCTGCGGGGAGCTATCCTTGGACAGCATCGCGGCCATCCGCGTCCGGCCCGGCAGGCCCCAGTTCATGATCTGGCCGTCAGTCAGCGGGAAGATCGCCGCGCCGCCCAGCGGCGAGTCCAGCGCCGCCGCGTAGGAGTTGAGTCCGAAGGGCTGGTTCAGCCAGCGGGGCGTCGAGCGCGGCGTGTCCTCCCAGTTGCCGACCAGAGCTTGACCATCGCTGGTGCGCACCGCCCAGGTCTTGGCCTCGGCCGGCCCCATCGTCAGCACGGTGAAGCCGTCGTTGGGCAGGTCGCGAAGGAGCTTGATATCCGTCCGCCACAGGAAGACGGCCAGCGGGCTATCGGGGTCGATGTTGAAGAAAGTGACGCGGCGATTGACCGTGAAGTCGGTGGCCGGCTGGGTCTTCCAGAGCGTGCCCCAGCAGTTGGTGACGGGGATGTTGTCGGTGAAGTTCCAGGCCCGCATGCCTTCCCCGATGTTCACGTCGCCGTTGGCCATGAGCCGTGCGGCTTCCGTGACGATCGGCGCGGGGACTTCCTTGCCGTCCTTGTTCATGATGGAGGCTTCCCAGATCGTCGGCTCGCCCCCGGTGGCGCCATCGAAGGCCGGCGCGCCCAATAGCTGGTCGTTCTTGAAGGTCCCGGAGGGCGAAATCCCCTGCGGGATGCGCTTATAGGAGGTCGCCAGACCCTGATTGCCGCCCAGTAGAATCCCCCGCCCGTCGCTGGCGATCACATAGCCGTAGGTGAGCTGGTTGTTGCGGTCGCCGCACATGAACTCCTCGAGACGGTGGTTGCGGTCGAACTGCTCCTCGCTAACCGCGCGGTTGCCCTGCGCGTCGGTGGCGATCAGCACCAGGCTGTGCTGCTGGTCGTG
>DASXVN010000040.1:0-158995 GCA_036504235.1 Armatimonadota bacterium
GTCCAGGAGGACCTCGTAGTCCTTCGCCCCGCCGGGGAGGAAGCGCCGGTATAGGTCGGTGCCGTCGTAGATGGCAACCTCCTGGAGGCCTACGTCGGAATGCACCTGGCCTCGCAGCGCCCAGCGGTAGTTCTGCCACACGAAGTCGCCCTTATTGTTCCCCTCGTAGTCGCGCGAGCCCACCATGGACCAGGACTCAATGGCCGGGCCGCTGCTCACGTAGATCGCAGTCGGATTGGGCGGGTAGAAGGTCCAGACGTTGAACAGGTCCCGAATCTTGCGGTCCGGATTGAGGATGCCGCCGATGACGGCCTTGCCGGCCTCGGGGGAGCGGACCACGGTCTTCCACTTGGCGGTCGCCAGTTGCGCCGGGCTGTCCATCAGGTTCAAGGCCAGGGGCACAGGCGCATCGCCGTAGTCCACCAGTTTGAGGAAGCCCTGCGTGAAGTCCTCGCTCACCTTGCCGTTGACCGAGGTGACGACGCTGGTGGCGTCCCAGTCAGAGAACCAGACCGGGAAGGGCGCCTGGCTCTGGTTGAAGTTGTAATTGCCCGCGGTCAGCCGGAAGCTGGACAGGGAATAGGCGTAGTCCAGGGTCAGACCGGCCAGGATGCCCGGGCCGGCGACGCCGTCGGGATTGAGGGGCTTGGTCGCGAAGAACTTGCCGGTGGGATCCAGATGCTGGGGCTTCGGGTACGGGAAGGTGTCGCCGAAGTAGAAGTAGTGATTGCCGATCATGTCGTCAATGGTGAAACCGGGGATCGCCTCGAAGCTCTTGTCCGACAGGCGCTTGCAGTCGGCCTTCAGCTTGTCGAAGTTGGCCGGCGACAGCTTGCTGAACTCCTCCAGGAAGACCAGGAAGGACAGCTTCTGCCGCTTGGCCTCGGCGACCCACTGGTCCACGGAGGCGGTGCCGCTGGAGTAGGTGCTCCGGGCGCCAATTACGCCGGGCCAGGCCGGCTCCGCCGCGGGGAACTGGATCTTCGCGGGCCACGCGTACGGCGCGCCATACTGGACCTTGTAGGGGTCAGTCAGCAAGCTGGGGTCCATCGCCGCTCCGCCGAGGTTTCCAGCCTGCACCGAGGGCTCGGCCAGCCACTTGAGCGCGTTCTCGAACAGCTTGAAGCCGTTGGAAGGCTGCCCCTGGAGGCCGGTGTCAAGCACGATGCTCTCCAGAGTGTTGGTCGCGTACCGCCCGATGAAGTACTCGGGGGTAATGCCGATATAGACGATCCGGCCCTTGCCGACCTGCTTGTAGGCCACCAGGGGGACCGAGGAGGCGTAGGTGCCGGCCGCGGTCGGCGGGTCGGCTTGCAGGGGACCGCTCTTGGTGTAGGAGGTCGGCGCGCCGCGCACGACTACCGTCCAGGTCTTGTCCACCGCAAAGGGGATATTGTGGTGCTGGGCGCCTACCCGATAGGTGGGCACCGGATACCAGAGCGAGCTGACTCCGGCCGTGATCGGCGAGGGAGTGATGTCCGTCGTGTGCCCGAAGGGCAGCTTCCAGGAGGTGGCGATCGTCGGGTTGGAGTCAAAGGCCTGCTCCTCGAAGAGGGGCGTCAACCCCAGCGGCTTGAGGAAGGCGTCCTGCGGCCCCTTGACCGTGATTACCTGCCCGAAGAGCGGGAAGATCAGCACGCCGCCGCCGTCCTGCAGGTACTTGTTGAGCGTCGCCAGAGTGGCCTGCGTCTGGGCGGTCAGGGTCATGTCGGCGTTGGCCCGGCCCAGGCCGGAGAGAACCAGGGCGTTATAGTTATTGATTACTTCCCAAGGCATGGCCTCTTGCTCGATGCGCCCCCGCACGCCTTGAGCCAGGTTGAAACCGTCCTCGTTGAGGCGTCCAGCTACCTGAAATTCGCATTCGAACATGTCCCCTTCAAACAACACCGCCGGGTTCCCCGCGGCCTGTACGGCACCGGTGCCATTCGGGAGCATCATTGACGCCGCGATTGCTGCCACTAGCCATACCACTACTCGACTGTGCATGCTTCGGTCCTTTCACTACCAGTTAGTCTACTAGACGAAACCACCGAGCCGGTTGCAAGGTTCCATGCCGGACTCAGAAATGAGCAAGAAAACACATCTTGACTTAGCAATTCACCACAGGCCTGCGCAATTCCTTCTGGCTGTTTCCGCGGGTTAGCTTCCTACGCCGCGCGTTTTCCCTGGCCAGCATATATGGTATACTGAAGATGCTGGCAGTCCTCGGCGCACTTGCGCCCGCCAGCCCCACCGCTAGTGAGCAAGGAAGTTTCCAAGCATGAGACTCAAAGTTGTCGCCTGCGGCGTGTTCGAGCCTGAGCTACGCGCCCTCGCCCCCACCTCTCCCCATCAGATTGAGCTGCAACTGATGGATGCCGGACTGCACGAGCGTCCGGACCTGCTCCGCCGCCAGGCCCAGCAGGTCCTCGACGAGACCACTGCCGCCGAGGCGGACGCCATCGCGCTGGTCTACGGGCTCTGTGGCCGCGGGACCGCCGGCCTCATGGCCCGCGAGCTGCCGGTCATCATCCCGCGGGTGCATGACTGCCTGACCCTGTTCCTCGGCTCGCGAGCCGAGTACCGGCGGCAGTTTCGCGAGCATCCCGGCACTTTCTACCTGACCGCGGGCTGGTACGAACACAAGATCGCTCCGCAGGGGCGGCAGCCCTTCGCCAACCTGGGGCAGGCTCCCGAGCCGGACCAGGACCCGCATTTCCGCGACTGGGCGGACCGCTACGGCGAGGAGAACGCCCGCGCCATTCTGTATTTCTACGATAGCTGGAAGCGCAACTACACTCGTGCCGGGTTCATTGACACCGGCCTGGCCGACCGCGAGACCTACGCCGCCTTTGCCGCGGACATGGCCCGGGAATTCGGCTGGGAGTATACGGCACTCGAGGGCCACACCGAACTGCTGCGCGCGCTGCTGGACGGCGACTGGGAGCGGCCGGAGATCCTGGTGCTCGCGTCCGGCGAGCGCTCTACCGCCACCAATGATGACCGGGTGCTGGGCGCCATTCAGGCCGGCCGCGACCTGCAGACCGGACGTATCGAGCTTCCTTCCGAGGAACTGCCGCCCGCCCCGCCGACCGCCGTTCCCGCGCTGGGGCTGGGCCTGGACGCCGGGGGCACCTTCACCGACTGCGCGCTGGTGGATTTCGCGACCGGCGAGGTCCTGGCCAAGTCGAAGGCCCCGACCACGCCGCAGGACCTGCTGATCGGCATCAGCGAGGCGCTGGGCCGCCTGGACTTGCCGCATCCCGAGCGCATCGGGCTGGTCTCCCTCTCGACGACGCTGGCCACCAACGCCATCGCCGAGGACAAGGGCGGCTTCCCCGGGGCGCTGATCATGACCCCGGACGGCCGGCCCGACCCGCAGATCACCTGGGAGCCTCAGCGCATCCTCAGCGCCCGGATGAGCATCACCGGCGATGAACTGGTGCCGTTGGACGAGGACCAGTGCCGGCGCGACATCGAGGCGCTGCTGGCCGCCGGCGTGGAGGCCTTCGCCATCTGCGGCTACGCGAGCGTGCGCAATCCGGCGCATGAAATCGTCGTCCGCGAGCTGGTCGCCTCCTACTGCGACCTGCCGATCATCTGCGGACACGAATTGGCCCACCAGCTCAACTACATCCATCACTTCAACACGGCGGTGCTCAACGCCCGCCTGCTGCCGGTGATCCGCCACCTGCTGGAGGCGGTGCATCAGGTCCTGGCCGAGCGCCACATCGCCGCGCCGCTGATGGTGGTAAAGGGCGACGGCACGCTGATGACCGAGGAGTGGGCCCGCGAGCGCCCGGTGGAGACGATTCTCTCCGGCCCGGCGGCCAGTGTCGCGGGCGCGTCTTACCTGACCGGCGAGCCGGAGGCCGTGGTCGTGGACATGGGCGGCACCACCACCGACGTGGCGATAGTGGAGCGCGGCGGGGTGCGCCTCAGCCGGGAGGGCGCGCGCGTAGGTCCCTGGCAGACCAGCGTGGCCTCCGCGGACATCCAAACCGCCGGGCTGGGCGGGGATAGCTACGTGCAGTTCAGCGGCGACCGGCGGCTGAAGATAGGCCCGCGCCGGGTGATTCCGCTGTGCCACCTCGCCTCCCAGTATCCCGACGTGCTGGCGCAGTTGGCGGCGCTGCAGCCGGAAGGCGCCTGGGACAGCTCCTCCGCGGCGCTGCTGGATTTCTTCCTGCTCGGCCGCGCGCCGCAGCAGGCGACCCTCGCGGACCCCGACCGCCGGGTGCTGGCGGCCCTGGCGGACGGCCCGCTGTCGCGCGGCGAGTTGAGCCGCCGCCTGGGGCTGATCTCCCCGCTGCTCTTGCAGACCGAGAACCTGGAGCGCGTGGGGTACCTGCAGCGCTCCGCGCTCACCCCCACCGATGTCCTGCACGCGCGCGGTGAGTTCCAAATCTGGAGCGTCCCCGCCGCCGAGCGCGCCCTGCAGGTCTTCTCCGAGCTGTTCGGCAAAAGCGCGGAGGTCATGGCTGAGCGCATTGAGGCCCTGACCGTCCGCCGGCTGGCCGAGGAGGCCTTGCGCTGCGAGTTGGGCGAGGAAGTCACTTCGGAAGACGCGGGGCAACTGGCCCGCCGCCTGCTGCACGCGGCGCTGGACAAGGCCCCCCTGGGCGGACTGAGCTTCAGCCTGCGCAGCGCGCGGCCGCTGATCGCCATCGGCGCGCCGGTGCATGCCTTCTTCCCCGCGGTCGCCGAGCAACTTGGCGCGCGGCTGATCATCCCGCCCCACGCGGAGGTCGCTAACGCGATCGGCGCAGTGGTCAGCGAGGTCACCATCCGCGAGCAAGGCCTGATCCGCCCCGGCCAGTTCGCCAACTACGTGCTGCACTGGCGCGAGGGGCTGTACGAATTTGAGAGCCTGGAGGGCGCAGTGGATACGGGCCGAGACCTGCTGGCGAAGCTGGCGGTGCGCCGCGCCCGGGAGGCCGGCGCGGACGATCCGCGCGTGGCCGTGCGGGTAGACGAGCACCTGGGCCACGCCACCGATGGGCAGTCGCTGCTGGTGGAGGTGCGCCTGGAGGCCACCGCCGCCGGTCGGCCGTTGGCCCTGGCGGGCGCGTCCTAGAGGCGCGAACGGCCCTACCCCCTAACCCCCTCCCTGAAGGGAGGGGGAATTGCCCCGCTGGCGGATACGCCGTCTGCCTTTTGCCGCTCCCCCTCTCCTGCCAGGAGAGGGGCCGGGGGTGAGGCCCGGCAGCCTCTGCCCTACTTTCAACCTTCACCCAAGCAAAGAGGGCCGACGGAATCATCCGCCGGCCCTTTTCTTTTGTGATAGGAAACGTCGCCGCGTCTAGAACAACTCGGGCGCCCAGGTCTGCATGCGCTCGAGTATCTTGGGCACGGTGAAGCCGAAGTGCTCGGCCAGCTCCTCGTACGGGGCGGAGGCGCCGAAGCGGTCCAGGCCGATGCACAGGCCGTGCTCGCCGACGTATTTGGACCAGCCCAGAGTGATGCCGGCCTCGATGGACATGCGGCGGGCGCAGTCGCGGCGGAGGACCGACTCCTGGTACTCGGGCGGCTGCTGGTCAAACAGCTCCACACAGGGCATGCTGACGATCTGCACCTGCTTGCCGCGCTCGCCTAACGCGGCGGCCACGCCCATCGCCAAGCCGACTTCCGAGCCGGTGGCGACGATCACCAGATCCGGCTGCGCCGGAGCCGCCAGCGCATAGCCGCCCTGGCGCAGGCCCTCCGCGGACGCGAACTTCTCGGGGTCGATGAGGGCGACCTTCTGGCGCGTGAGCAGCAGCGCAGTAGGGCCGTCGCGGCGCTCCAGCGCCACCGTCCAGGCCATCGCCGTCTCGGGACCGTCGGCGGGACGCATCACGTAGAGATTGGGGATAGCACGCAGGGCCCAGTGCTGCTCCACGGGCTGATGCGTGGGGCCGTCCTCGCCCAGGAAGATGCTGTCGTGGGTGTAGACGTAGATGGTGGGCAGGTGGCTGAGCGCCGCCAGGCGCACGCTGGGGCGCATATAGTCCGAGAAGATCTCGAAGGTACCGCCGAAGGGGCGGAAACCGGTCTTGACCAGGCCGTTGAGGATCGCGCCCATGCCGTGCTCGCGGACGCCGAAGTGCAGGTTGCGGCCGGCAAAGTTGTCCGGCGTCACCGCCTGCGCCGCTTTGATCATGGTGTTATTGGAGGGCGCCAGGTCAGCGGAGCCCCCAACCAGCCACGGCACCGCGGCGGCGGCGGCCTGGATGACCGCGCCGGAGAATTTGCGGGTGGCGTCGCTGCTCGCCGGGATCGCAGCCCGCAGGCGCTCCTGGAGGTCAGCAGGCATCGCGCCGGAGCGCATGGCCTCCCATTCGGTCCACAACTCGGGGTACTCGGTCTGGTAACGGGCGGCCAGGGCCTGCCACTCGGCGTACTCCCCGGCCAGCTTCGCCAAGCGCTCGGCGCACATCCGGCGGACTTCCTCCGGGACGAAGAAGGGCTCGGCGTTGCAGTGCAGGGCGGCCTTGGAGGCGGCGATCTCGTCCGCGCCCAGCGGCGCACCGTGGGCCTCGGGGTCGTCTACCTTGTTCGGGCTGCCGAAGCCGATGTGGGTGTGGCAAGAGATGAGCAGCGGCTTGTCCCGCGGCTCCTCGGCTTGCTGGAGGGCACCGAGAATCTCGCCGTAGTCGTGGCCGTCAATCTCCAGCGTGTCCCACCCGTAAGCGGCGAAGCGGGCCACCACGTTCTCGGTGAAGGCCAACTCGGTGTCGCCCTCGATGGTGATCTTATTGTTGTCGTAGAGCGCGACGAGGTTGTTGAGCTGCAAGTGGCCGGCCAGGGAGCAGGCCTCGGAGGCGACGCCTTCCATGAGGTCGCCGTCGCTGACGATGGCGAACACCCGGTAGTCGAAGAGCGGGAAGCCCTCGCGGTTGAAGCGCGCGGCCAACATCTTCTGGCCCAGCGCCATGCCGATAGCATTGCCGATCCCCTGGCCGAGCGGGCCGGTGGTGGTCTCCACGCCGGGGGTCATGCCGAATTCGGGGTGCCCGGGAGTGCGGCTGCCCCACTGGCGGAAGCTCTTGAGGTCGTCCATCGTCAGGCCAAAGTCAAACAGATGCAGCAGGGAATACAGGAGCATGGAGCCGTGTCCGGCCGAGAGCACGAAACGGTCGCGGGCCGGCCACGCCGGGTCCTGGGGGTTGAACTTGAGTTCGTTGTGCCAGAGCAGCCAGGCATAATCGGCGGCGCCCATCGGCATTCCCGGATGGCCCGAGTTAGCCTGCTGCACGCCGTCCATGGCCAGACAGCGGATAGTATTGGCGGCCAGACGGTCCGCCTGTATCTCTGATTCGGTAAGTACTACACGCATTATTGCAGTCACCCTTGTCGAGAGCGCCGGGGCGCCCCTGGAATTACGGGCATATTCGCCACGCAACGCCGAGTATCCTTTGGCGCTGGTCGCTACCGTTCGGAGGCAGGTGCGTCAGTCGGGGGTGGGGCTAGGAGAAGGAAGCGGCTACCTGGCGCAGCACGTCCTCCTGCAGGGCGCCACTGACCAGGTAGACGGTCTGCCCGCGCACCGCCACTGCCAGGATCTGGCGCTGCTGGATGAGGGCCGCGCCTCCGGGCTGCAGGGCCTCGGGCGGGAAGCGGCGACCCGGGGCGTTGCGGAGCGGGATGACCATGACCATCAGGTTGTGCACGCCATCAGTGTAGCGGAGTCCGCCACGCGGGCGGGTCTGCCCCGCCGGTCGCTCGGGGTCAGGCTGGGCGAGGAACGCCCCCTTGAAGGCGAAGCCCTCGGGCACAAAGCGGGGGAGCGCTACCGGAACGCCCAGCGCCTGGCTGAGTTCGTCCACCGAGACCAGCTTGGGGGGCGGGAAGCGCCGCTCACCAGGTCCCCGGGGGTTGGCAGCCGGCGGAACCGGCGCACCGCCGCCCGGGGGGGGCGTCTCGGTTACGTGGGGGCCTCCCAGGGCGGGGGGCGGAGGGTTCGGCCCCGGCGGGGGGGGCGCTAGCGCCGCGGAGGGAGCGCCCGGGGCGGCTCCGTTCGGCGGCGTGCCCTGGTATGCCACCTGCACGTACCGGGAGGCGGAGACTACCCGGCCGCGGGCGTCGCGCCGCTCACGGCCCAGCGGAAATCCGGTGTCGGTATCAATCCACAAGCTGACCTCGGGGCCAGGGCCCATGCGGCGGGGACGCACAATCACCTGCTGCACGGGCCGTCCGGCGATCTCGGTGCGCTCGCCGAGGCGCACATCGTAGCGGGTGGCCAGCTCTCGCGGCGAAGGAACGCTCTCCATCCCGCCCGACAAGGGCCGCCGGCCGCCGCGGTCCGCGTCAATCCACTCGTTGTTCCGGCGCACGATCTCGCGGCCGGCAATGGGCCCCGCCACAAAGCGCATCACCGTGGCGTCGGGAGTGCGGGAGACGTCCGCCGTCGCCGTCACCTGGCCGCCGCCGCGATCAAGTTCGGTCTCCACGCGGCCGGAGAGAGACACCGATTGCTCCGCCGTGCGCGCTTTCGCGAGCAGAGCCATAGCCTCATCGTCGCGCCGGCGACAGCCCGCCAGGGTTGCCGCCAGGCTCAGAACCAACAATAGAGGCCAGACTCTCCGGTCCATGGCGAGCGCCGAAGCTAGGCTCCCTCCGGAAGAGTGACATCCAAAGCGCGAGCCACATCTCCGGCCCACGGGTCCTCGCGCACCAGGTTCACGTCCACGGTCGCGGCGGCCACGGACTCGTTGCCCCCGTCTAGATCGATCGGCAAGTCAGCCGGGCCATGCATGAAACTAAGCATCAGGGCGGCGGCCGCCGCCAGACCCACCAGCGCCGCCGCCGGCCGCCACACGCGGCGCGCGCGCAGCGCCGTCACGCGCACGGAGTTCGGGGCTTCCCGGTTGGTCAAACGCGAGGCCAGCTCGGGCCAAAGGTCACGCAGGGGCTGCTCCGCCGCAACGGGAGCCAGCAACTCGCGCAGGCGCTCCCCCTCCTCGTAGCGAGCCCGGCAGCGCGCACAGGACGCCAGATGCGCGTCCACCTGCACCCGCTCGGTCGGCGTTAGTTCTCCCAGCTCATAGTAGATTTGCTTGCTCAAGATAGTGCGGCAACGCATTCAACTCACCCCTGGCGGCTCAGAAACCGCCGGTCCCAACTTGCGCCGCAAGGTGTCGCGGCCCCGCGCTAGGCGCGATATTACGGTACCCCGAGCGATGCTCAGGGTTGCTGCTATATCATTGACGGGCAGGTCCTCCCAGTAGAACATGGCCAGAACCACCCGCTGATGCTCCGGCAGGGACATGACCGCCGCTTGCACCTTGCGCGCCATCCGCTGCCGCTCCAGCTCTTCGTGGGCGGTGCGCCCGCCCTCGGGCAAGCGCTCTGCGGCCTCGTCGTCCAGCTCGTCCTCGGGCTTACGCGTGCGGATATGATCCCAGATCAGGTTCAGGGCGATACGCCGTAGCCAGCCGCCAAAGGCTTGCTCGTGGCGCAATCGGCCCAGGTTCTCCCAGGCCCGCACGAAGGTGTCCTGCGTCAGGTCCTCGGCGATGCTGGGATCGCCAACCATGTGCAGGGCCAGACTGTATATACGTTTCTCGTGGGCGCGGAACAGTTGCTCAAAGGCCCACCGGGACCCCTCCTGAGCCGCTCCCACCAGGGAAGTGTCCTGGAAGGTCATCGCCTGCCCATTGTAAACCATTTCGGCGGTCGAAACCACTGCTGACCTCCCCGCGCGTCGAGCCCGCGCTTTGGTTACACCTTCTCCCTAGCATAGACGGCGCCAGGCGCGAGGGGATTCCGGGTTTACGCACGTTTCTACATATTGACCGGATAGGCAACATAAGAGGCCAAAAAAGAGGGCCACCGCCGTAAAGCGGTGGCCCCTGAAGACCTGGTCAGACTCAGGCTTAGCTGCTGATGCAGGGCAAGCCGGCCAGAGCCTTCTGAATCTCCTCCTCGGGCAGCGCATAGTCGGACAGGCGCCCGTCGAAGTACGCCTCATACCCGGACAGGTCCAGCAGCCCGTGGCCGCTGAGGTTGAAGAGAATGACCTTCTCCTCGCCGGCCTCCTTGGCTTTCAGGGCCTCGACGACGGCGCCGCGAATGGCGTGCGAACTCTCCGGGGCCGGAATCCAGCCCTCGGCGCGGGCGAACTGCACCGCGGCGGCGAAGCACTCGATCTGGTTGTAGGCTACGGCCTCGATGATGCCCTGCTCCTTCAGCGCGGAGACCAGCGGGGACGCGCCGTGGTAGCGCAGGCCGCCGGCGTGGAAGGGAGCCGGCATGAAGCCATGCCCGAGGGTGTTCATCATTAGCAGCGGGGTCATGCCCGCGGTGTCGCCAAAGTCATAGGCGTACGGCGCGCGGGTCAGGGTCGGGCAGGCGGTGGGCTCGGTGGCTACGATGCGCGGGTTGGTCTTGCCGGCCAGTTTGTCGGCGGCGAAGGGGAAGGTCAACCCCGCGAAGTTGCTGCCGCCGCCTACGCAGGCGACCAGCACGTCCGGGTACTCCCCGGCCATCTCCATCTGAATCTTGGCCTCCTGGCCAATGATGGTCTGGTGGAGCATGACGTGGTTGAGCACGCTGCCCAGGGAGTAGCGGGTGTCCTCGCGGCCCACGCAGTCCTCGACCGCCTCGGAGATGGCGATGCCCAGGCTCCCCGGAGTGTTGGGGTCCTCGGCCAGGACCTTGCGCCCGAACTCGGTGCGGTTGCTGGGACTGGCGATGAACTCGGAGCCCCAGACCATCCCCATCAGGCGGCGTCCCGGCTTGGCGTCATAACTGGCCCGCACCATGTAGACGGTGCATTCCAGGCCGAAGCGGGCGCAGGCCATGGACAGCGCGGCGCCCCACTGGCCGGCGCCGGTCTCGGTGCTCAGGCGCTTGACGCCCTCCTGCTTGTTGTACCAGGCCTGCGCAAGAGCGGTGTTGGGCTTGTGGCTGCCCGCCGGGCTGAAGCCCTCGTGCTTGTAGTAAATGTGGGCCGGGGTGTCCAGCGCCTGCTCCAGCGCGTAGGCGCGGAAGACCGGCGTGGGGCGATAGGCGCGGAAGGCGTCCAGCAGTTCGTCGGGGATCTCAATCCAGCGCTCCTGGCTCATCTCCTGCTGGATCAGCGCCACGGGGAAAATGGGCGTCAGGTCGTCCAGGGCCAAGGGCTGGCCGGTCCCCGGATGCAGCGGCGGGGCCAGGGGCGTGGGCAGATCCGGGGCAATGTTATACCATTTGTCCGGCATCTGGTCTTGGGGCAGGTCAATGCGAGATTTTATCACGACGACTCCTCCTTAGTTGGATAACAGCCAGAATACGAAAAGCAGCAGGTGCAAACTACGTCGCGACGAGCACTCACGAAAAAGGGCCGGTCGAGCCGGCCCTCTATGGTTCTGTCCTGATTGTAAATGCGCAAGCGTGCGGGGGCCGGCCCGTTTTAGCGTGACGGTCGCCAGACCCAGGTGCTGTTCTTCCGGTTGCGCAGAGAGGTGATAAGCATAGTAGACGGAAGGTTTATAGCGGAAACGGGGCCGGATGTCAAGTGCTCCGCCGCCACACCGGCCCGGCCGGGGTGTCCTCCACGATAATCCCGCGCGCAGTCAGTTCATCGCGGATTTCGTCGCCGCGGGCCCAGTTCTTTTCGGCGCGGGCGGCGGTGCGCTCGGCTACCAGGGCGTCAATCTCGGCGTCCTCCGGGCTTTGCGGGGCCTCCAGGTCGGCGAGGGCCTCCGTGAGCAGGCCCAGGACCTGGTCGGTGTCGCGCAGGAAGGCGAGCACCTGGTCCCGGTCGCCGGTCTGGAAAGCGCCGCTCTCGATCAGGGGGTTGGTCTGCGCCAGGACCTCATAGACCGCGCCCAGCGCGCCCGGCACGTTGAGGTCCGCGTCCAGCGCCTCGCGGAAGCGCTCGTGGCCCCGGCGGACGATCTCGGTGACCGCCGCGGTCTCCCCCGCCGCCAGCGGCAGGCGCGGCAGCCGGCTGACGTAGGTCAGCAGCCGGTCCAGCGCCGCCTCTGACTGCTGCAGGCCCTCCAGGGTGAAGTTGAGCTGTTTGCGATAGTGGGCGCTCAGGAGCTGGTGGCGGATCGCCATTGGGCGGAAGCCCTTGTCCAGCAGGTCGCGCAGGGTGAAGAAGTTGCCCAATGACTTGGACATTTTGTGGCCGTCCACGATCAGAAACTCGGCGTGCAACCAGAAGCGGGAAAAGGGCTTGCCGGTGGCCGCTTCGCTCTGCGCGATCTCGTTCTCGTGATGCGGAAAGAGCAGGTCCACCGCGCCGGTGTGGATATCCAGGGTATCGCCCAGATATTCCTTGGCCATGGCCGAGCATTCGATATGCCAGCCGGGACGACCGGGGCCCCAGGGACTGTCCCAGGACGGCTCGCCCTCTTTGGCGGCCTTCCAGAGCACGAAGTCGGCCACGGTCTCGCGCTCGTACTCATCGGCCTGCAGGCGGCCGAACTCGCGCGCCTCCTCCCCCGCCTCGGGGGTGATGCCGGCCAAGCGACCATATTGTGGGAAAGAAGCGATGTTGAAGTAGACTGAGCCCTCGCTCACGTAAGCATGGCCCTTGTCCACCAGCGTCTGAATGAGGTCCAGCATCTGGGGAATATGCGCGGTCGCCCGGGGGTACTTCCAGGCGGGCTTGATGCCCAGCTTCGTTAGGTCCTCGAAGAACAGCGTGGCATAGCCCTCGGTGAACTCGCCGAGGCTGACGCCCTCACTGCGCGCGCCGAGGATGGTTTTGTCGTCCACGTCGGTGAGGTTCATCACCTGGTGGACTTCCCAGCCGGTGTAGCGCAGGTAGCGGCAGAGCAGGTCGTAGAACAAAAAGGACCGGAGATTGCCGATGTGGGCGAAGTTGTAGACGGTCGGGCCGCAGGAGTACAGCTTGACGGTGTGCCCGTCGGCGGGGGTGAACTCCTCTTCGCGGCGGCTTAGAGAGTTGTACAGGCGGAGCATCCGATCGTCCTCCTCGCCCCGGCGGGGGCATGTCTCCAGACACAGCCACGAGCGGAGTCCCCCTCGGGCCTCCGCTCGGAAGCTGAATCATCGCTGGCGCGCAGCGCGGGCTGACTAGGCGGGCTTGTCGGCCGGCGTAGTCTCCGCCGGAGCCGCCGCCGCGGGCGCGACCGTCTCCGCAGGCTTCGGGGCCGGCGCGGGCTCGGGCTCCGCGGAGGTCAGTTTCTCGAACTCCTCGGTGGCGTCGCGAGTCGCCCGCTTGAACTCCTTCATGCCGGTACCCAGACCGCGCATGACCTCGGGAATCTTCTTCGCGCCAAACAGGAGCAAGATGATCAGCAGTATCAGCAGGATTTCGCCAGTGCCCAGACCACCAAACATAGCCATCTCCCCTTCTTCACCGTCGTCGGACGGGTAGACGTCAGAGTGTTACTCCTGTTATGACGAAATAGCCGGTGCGAAAGTGCCCCGGCGCGGGCGGGTATCCTACAAAGGTTCGACTATTACCTGGGGCAGTAAGTTCTCCAGTGCCTCCCGCGTGATCGCGGCGGCGGGCAACAAGGCGCAATTGGCGCTCCCCGCGGCCACGGCCCAGCGGGCCCGTTCGGTCAGCGGGCGCCCCTCGCGGTGCGCGGCCACCCACCCGGCGGTCGCGGCGTCCCCGCAGCCGACGGCGCTCACCGCGTCCACCTCGGGAGCGGTCACCAGCGCCGGATTGAGCCCCCGGGCGACCAACAGCGCCCCGGCGGCGCCCAGGGTGGTGAACACGGCCTCCACGCCCTCGGCGAGCAGTTCCACACTAAAGGCGATCACGCCGTCGGGAACCACCAGCGGCCGCTTGGCCAGCCAGGTCAGCTCCCGGAGGTTCACCTTGACCACCTGGGGCCGCGCGGACAGCGCGCCCTGCAGGTGCTCCTCATGGGCATCCACCAGCGTGGGTACGCCCTCCTTGACCGAGCGACTCACCAACTGGGCGTATAGCTCTCTAGGCACGCCCCGGGGCGGGTTTCCGGCAATCACGGCGAACTCGGCGCTCTGCATGGCGGCTTTCCACTGCCCGCGGAGCATCAGCACCTCAGTGGGACTCACCAGCGGCCCCCACTCGTCCAGGCGGGTGACGCTGTGGGTCTGGGGGTCCACGACGGTCAGGGTGGTCCGAGATTCCTCGCGAATCTGGGTCAGCGCGGGCTGGATGCCCAGGCGGCGCAGGTCGGCGGCGAGCAAGGCCCCGGCGCGGCCGCCGGCAAAACCGGCCACGGCCACCGGCACGCGCAAGGCGCTGAGTCCGCGCGCCACGTTGACGCCCTTGCCCCCGGCGCCGACCAGCATCCGCGCAGGATGGTGAAAGCCGCCGACCGCGAAGTCGGGGACCTCATAGGTGCGATCCACCCCGGCATTGGCGCACAGGCAGAAGATCAAGGGCACCCTCCCACGACTACCGTTATCCCGCCAGCATCTCACCGATCCGGCTGATGGCCAGTTCGATATTCTCTACCGAATTGGCGTAGGACAGGCGCAGATAGCCCTCGCCATACTCGCCAAAGGCGGTGCCACTGAGCACCGCGACTCCGGCTTCGTCCAGGCAGCGCTGGGCCATCGTGCGGCAGTCGAGGCCCGTGCCGGTGATGTTCGGGAAGACGTAGAACGCACCGTGGGGGCTGAGGCAGGACACGCCGGGCAGCGAGTTGAGGCCGGCGACGATGACGTCGCGGCGGCGCTTGAACTCGGCGACCATGGCCTGGGTCGGCGCCATGGTGCCCTGCAGGGCGGCGATGCCGGCCCGCTGGGTGAAGGCCGAGGTGCAGGAAGTGCAGTTGGTCTGGAGGCGCGCGACCATGGCGGCCAGATCAGCGGGCATGACGCCGTAGCCGAGGCGCCAGCCGGTCATGGCGAAGGACTTGGAGAAACCGTCGATGAGGATGGTCCGCTCCTTCATCCCGGGCAGCGAGACGAGGCTGTGGTGCACGCCCTCGTAGATGATGGACTCGTACGGCTCGTCGGTCATCACCACGATATCCTTCTCGATGGCGATGTCCGCGATAGCCTGCAGGTCCTCGGGCTCCAGCACGCCGCCGGTGGGGTTATGCGGCGAGTTGATGATGATCATGCGGGTCTTGTCGGTGACCAGACCGCGCAGTTCTTCCGCGTCCAGGCGGAATTCGTGCTCCTCGCGCAGGGGCACCGGCACCGGCTTGGCGCCCACGAAGTTGATCATGGACTCGTAGATCGGGAAACCGGGGTTGGGGTAGATGACCTCATCGCCGGGGTTGACGACCGCGGTGATCCCCCAGTAGATGATGGGCTTGGCGCCCGGCACCACGACGACCTCGTCCGGAGTAACCTCCAGGTTGCGGCTCTTGGCCATGTGGTCGCAGATGACCTGGCGCAGTTCGGGGTCGCCGGCGCTGGGGCCGTAATGGGTATACCCGGCGTTCAGCGCGGCGCAGGCGGCATCCACAATATGCTTGGGGGTGTCAAAGTCCGGCTCGCCAATCTCGAGATGGACGACGTGCTTGCCCTTGGCCTCCAACGCGCGGGCGCGGGCCAGGACCTCAAAAGCAGTCTCGGTGCCCAGCAGGCTCATTCGGTCGGCTAATCGCATATCAATCTACTCCCTTGGTGTGTGCGTATGCGTAGGCGCGCCGGGACGACCGCGGCCGAATCGAGAGAAACGGGGGTCTTAGCGGCGGTAGCGCTGCGCTTGTTTGAACAGTTTCGGCGAGTGGCCGCGCAGGACCTCCGCCTGGTCCAAGACCCGGCCGGTCCCGATGGCGACGGAGGAAATGGGGTCGTCGGCCACGCCGACGGGGATGCCTGTCTCCAGCTCAATGATGCGGTCCATGCCCATGAGCATCGCGCCGCCGCCGGTGAGGGTGATGCCTCGTTCGATGATATCGGAGGCCAGCTCGGGCGGGGTCAGCTCCAAAATGCGCTTGACCGCCTCCACGATCTGCATGACGTTCTCGGCCAGGGCCTCGCGGACCTCGGCCCCGCTCACGCGCATGGTTTTGGGCAGTCCGGTGAAGATGTCGCGGCCGCGGACGTCAATGTCCCGGTCGTCGCCGATATCGAAGGCCGAGCCGACCTGGATCTTGACCGCCTCGGCGGTGCGCTCGCCGATTTCCAGGTTATAGGTGCGGCGAATGTGGCGGATAATGGCCTCATCCAGCACGTTGCCGCCGACTCGGAGGGAGTCACTGACCACGATGCCGCCCAGGGAAATGACGGCAATGTCGGTGGTGCCGCCGCCGATATCCACGACCATGTTGCCGCCGGGCATGGAGATGGGCAGGCCGGCCCCGATAGCGGCGGCCATGGGCTCCTCAATGGGGATGACTTCGCGCGCGCCGGCGGCGCGCGCCGCGTCCAGAGCAGCGCGCTGCTCGACGCCGGTGGCGCCGGAGGGGATGCAGATGACCACCAGGGGCTTGAAAAAGCGCCCGCGGGTGCCGCAGGCCTTGCGCAACAGGTAGCCCAGCATCTCGCGGGTAACGGAGTAGTCGGCGATGACGCCGTCGCGGAGGGGGCGGGAGGCAACGATGTTGCCGGGGGTGCGGCCGAGCATCGCCTCGGCCTCGCGGCCAATAGCCAGAACGCGCCGGGAGCGGTACTCAATAGCCACCACGGAGGGCTCGCGCAGGACAATGCCTCGTCCTCGCGCGTAGACCACCACGTTGGCGGTGCCCAGGTCAATACCTAACCGATCGCCTAGCCCAAACATGCCGCCTCTTTGCCCTCGGCATTGCAGCGGCTAATCTGGGCTCCGAGAGGCCGCAGTTTGTCCACAAAACGCTCGTAGCCCCGATCGATGAACTCGGTGCCGGTGATTTCGGTGCGGCCCTCGGCGGCCAGAGCGGCCAGGACCAGGGCGGCGCCGGCGCGGATGTCGGCGGCCTCCACCGGGGCGCCGCTGAGCTTGTCGACGCCCTTGATGATCGCCGCGCGGCCGACGACCTTGATGTTGGCGCCCATGCGGGCCAGTTCGTCGGTGTAGTTGAACCGGGCGTCGAAAATGGTTTCCTCGATGATGCTGGTGCCGTGCGCCAGAGCCGCCATGACCCCGTGGTTGGGCTGCAGATCGGTGGGATAGCCGGGGTACGGCGCGGTCATGATGTCCACGGCCTCGGGGCGGTCATGCTCGCGGCTGACCTTGATCCAGTCGTCGCCAAAGCCCACCTGCACGCCGGCGCTCTGGAGCGCCTCGATGACCACGGTGAGGTGGTCGGGGCGGACCGACTCGAGCAGGATGTTGCCACCCGCGGCGGCGGCGGCGTACATGAAAGTGCCGGCCTCCATGCGGTCGGGAATGGAGCGAAAGCGGCAGCCGTGCAGCTTGTCCACGCCGCGAATGATCAGCGTGGAGCCGCCCACGCCGCTGAGGTTGGCCCCGCACTCGCGCAGGAACTCGGCGCAGCACACGACCTCCGGCTCGCGGGAAGCGGACTCAATGATCGTCGTGCCCTCCGCCAGGGAAGCCGCCAGCATGATGTTAATAGTAGCGCCCACCGAGCGCAGGCGGGGATCGAGGTAAATACGCGCGCCGCGCAGGCGCGTGGCGCTCGCGACCATGACTCCGGCATCCTCGTGCACCTGAGCGCCCAGGGCCTTGAAGCCCTGCACATGGAAGTCCACCGGGCGCGAGCCGATCACGCAGCCGCCGGGTAGGGGCACCTCCGCGTGCCCGGTACGGGCGAGCAGGGGGCCGGCGACGTAGAAAGAGCCGCGCATCTTGCGAACGAGGTGGTAGGGGGCTTCGGTCGAGCTGATCTCGGTGGCATCGATACTGAGGGTGCCGGGGGCGATGAACTCACACTTCACACCCAGCGCGACCAGCATCCGCAGCATGGTATGAACATCATCAATCTCAGGAACGTTCTCAATTATGGACTCGCCTTCGACAAGCATCGCGGCGGCGAGCAGGGGTAGGGTTCCGTTCTTGGAGCCGCTAATCACGACGTTACCGTGCAAGCGCCTCCCACCGGAGACAACTATTTGATCCACAGAGGGTCACTCCTCTCCCGCCTCAGGGCTTCAATGCAATACTGTGTCCGGCAGCCACCAGCCCGCGCGGCCCAAGGGGGGCGCCGGATGCTGGAGGGCCTGTCAGGAGCGGAAAACTGATGGGGAAATTATAACCTAGGGGACCGAAATTGGCAAGGGCGGCTCGCCCTTGCCGGTGGTGGCGGGGGCTTGTTCTCTAGGTAGGCGAGTGCGTGTCGAGGCGCTCGGCGAGGTGCAGACGCACGAGGGCACGCTCGAGGGCGGCCACCGCGCGTTCGGTGTTCACTTCGGCCTGCTGCTCGCCCGCCAGGCGAGCGCGAGCCCGCTCGGCCGCGGCTTGCGCGCGTGCCAAGTCTATCTCCTCGGCCCGCTCCGCCGTCTCCACCAGTGCCACGACCTCATTCTCGTGAATGTCGGCCACGCCCGGGCCAGCGGCGAAATAGAGCGGCAGGCGCTGCCCCTCGGGAGTGAGGACCAGTTCCCCGGCCTGCAGCGCGGCGATCAGGGGCGCGTGGTCGGCCAGCACGCCGAAATAGCCGTCATGGGCCCGCATCCGGACGGACGTGACCTGTCCGTCGTAGCGAACGCCTTCGCGAGTTACAATCTGAAAATGGAATCTCTTGGGCACGCGCTTACTCCACCCTCTACAGGGTCTTAGCCTTGTTGGCGGCGTCTTCGATGGTGGCGACCATGCGGAAGGCCTCCTCCGGCAGAGCGTCAAACTCCCCGGCCAGCAGCCGCTCGAAGCCGTCCACCGTATCGGCGATATCCATGTACACCCCGGTCATGCCGGTGAAGGTCTCGGCCACGAAGAAGGGCTGGGTCAGGAACTGCTGCACGCGGCGCGCCCGGGACACGATGACCTTGTCCTCGTCGGAAAGCTCCTCCACGCCCAGGATGGCAATGATGTCGCGCAGGGACCGGTAGCGCTGCAGGATTTCCTGCACGTTGCGGGCCACGCGGTAATGTTTGTCCCCCACCACCAGCGGGTCCAGCAGACCGGAACTGGAGCCCAGGGGGTCCAGCGCCGGGTAAATCGCCTGCTCGAACAGCTCCCGGGAGAGGGCGACGGTCGCGTCCAGGTGGCCGAAAGTGGTGGCCGGCGCCGGGTCGGTGTAGTCGTCGGCGGGTACGTAGATGGCCTCTACGGCGGTGATGGACCCCTGCATGGTGGAGGTGATGCGCTCCTGGAGGTGGCCCATCTCGGTCGCCAGGGTGGGCTGGTAGCCTACCGCGGAGGGCAGCCGCCCAAGCAGCGCGGAGACCTCCTGGCCGGCCTGGACGAAGCGGAAGATGTTGTCGATAAAGAGCAGCACGTCCTGGCCGCGCTGATCGCGGAAGTACTCGGCCATGGTCAGGGCGGTCAGCCCCACGCGCAGGCGCGCGCCGGGCGGCTCGTTCATCTGCCCGAAGACCATCGCGGTGCGCTCCAACACCCCGGCTTCCTTAATTTCCTTGTAGAGGTCGTTGCCCTCGCGGGTCCGCTCCCCGACTCCGGCGAAGACCGACACGCCCTGGTGCTCGTAGCCGACGTTGCGGATAAGCTCCATGATCAGGACGGTCTTGCCCACGCCGGCGCCGCCGAACAGGCCAACTTTGCCGCCGCGCGGGAAGGGCGCGACCAGGTCAATGGCCTTGATCCCGGTAACGAACTGCTCCCGGGTGGGGTTCTGGTCCTCAAAGCTGGGGGGCTCGCGGTGAATCGGCCACATCTCGCCCGCGGCGACTTCCGGGCCGTCAATCGCGTGGCCCAGAACGTTAAACAGCCGCCCCAGGGTGCGCTCGCCCACCGGGACCTGGATGGAAGAATCCGTGGTCTCCGCGTGCATCCCCCGCACCAGACCGTCGGTGCTGTCCATGGCGACGCAACGCACCACGTCGTCGCCGAGGTGCTGGGCGACCTCTACCACGAGTTTGCCCTCCGCCAGAGGCACGTCCAGGGCTTCCATCAGCTCCGGTAGTTGGTCGCGTGCGAAGCGGACGTCAACAATGGGTCCCTTGATCTCGATAATCGTTCCGGTGGCCATAAGCTCTCAGTCTTTCGGGGAGGTCTCGCCTCCCGGGTGGTTGATCGGGCAATTCGCGGCTCTAGATCGCGCCGATGGCGGAGGCTCCGCCGACCACGTCCATGATCTCGCCGGTGATCCCGTACTGCCGGGCGCGGTTGAGCCGCCGGGTCAGGGAGGTGATCATCTGGCCGGCGTTGTCGGTGGCGCCTTGCATCGCCGTCATCCGCGCGGCCTGCTCGGAGGTCTGGGTGCCCAGCACCATCTGGTAGAAAAGCCCGTCCAGCGCCTGCGGCAGCAGCACTTCGAGAAGCTGCGCGGCCGGCGGGGAGTAGTCGTACTGGCCCCACGGACCGCCGCCTGCCTGGTCCGGCGGTACGGGCAGGAACTGCTCCACGCGCGGCAGGTGGCGCAGAATGGTCTGGAAGTCCTCGTACACGACATGCACCTGGTCCACGCGGCCCTGCTCGTAGAGGGCGCGCACCCGGCGGCTGACCTCCAGGGCCGGACTGGAGCGTCCGGTCTCGGCAATCCCCGGCCAGGAGTCAATGATGTCCACGCCCCGCCGCTCGGCCCAGCGGGTGGCCTTGGCGCCGATCGTGAGCACCGACACGGGCGCCCAGGCGCGGGCCAGGAAATCGTCCGCCAGGCGCATGATTTGCTGGTTGAAGGCGCCGGCCATTCCCCGCTCGCCGGCAATAACCACCAAACCAACGTGCTCGGGCTCGCGGTGGATCAGGTACGGATGCGTCGGGCTGTCCTCCGAGGCGGCCACGTGGCGCAGCAACTCGCGGAGATGCTCGGCGTACTCGCGGCCCGCCGTTACCTGCTTTTGCAGCTTGGCCAGTTTCGCAGTCGCCACGAACTGCATCGCGCGCGTGATGTGCTCGATGCTGCGGACCGTCCGGATTTTTCGGCGCAAAGCGCGCAGGTTCTCGGACATGAGATTCGCCTACTACTTGGGCGGCTCGGCCAGTCGCCCGGCCTCGCGTTCTGCTTGCTTGAAAGCCTCCACGGCCGAGGTCAGCGCGGCAATGCTACTGTCGCTGAGAATCCGCTCCCGGTCCAGCGTCGCCACCAGATCGGCGTGCTGGTCATGCAGGAACGCCAGCAGGTCGCGCTCCAGGCGGTCCACCTGGTCCAGCGGGGCGTCGTCCCAGTAGCCGCGGGCCCCGGCGAACAGCGCCATGACCTGATCCACGACGTGCATCGGCTCATACTGTTTCTGCTTGAGCACCTGCACCATCCGCTCGCCGTGGGAGAGAATCTTGCGCGTGTGCTCGTCCAGGTCCGAGGAAAACTGGCTGAAAGCCTCGTACTCGCGGTAGGAGGCCAGATCGCTGCGGAGCTGGCCGGCGACCTGGCGCATCATCTTATCCTGCGCGGAACCGCCCACGCGGGACACGGACAGGCCGACGCTGATGGCCGGGCGGACGCCCCCGTGGAACAGGTCCGTCTCCAGGTAGATCTGGCCGTCGGTGATCGAGATCACGTTGGTCGGGATGTACGCGGAGTAGTCGCCCTCCTGGGTCTCGATCAGCGGCAGCGCGGTCAGGGACCCGCCGCCCAGTTCGTCGCTCAGTTTGGCGGCGCGCTCCAGCAGGCGGGCGTGCAGGTAGAAAATGTCGCCGGGGAAAGCCTCGCGGCCGGGCGGGCGGCGCAGCAGCAGCGACACCTCGCGGTAGGCGCGGGCATGCTTGGAGAGATCATCGTAGATGATCAGCGCGTGGCCGCCGTTATCGCGGATGTACTCCCCGATGGTCGCGCCGGCGTAGGGGGCGATGTACAGCTGCGCCGGCGGGTCGGAAGCCGCCGCGCAGACGATACAGGTGTGCGCCAGGGCCCCGTACTTTTCTAGCGTGGCCGCCAGGCGGCGCACCTCGGAGACCTTCTGCCCCACCGCGACATAAATGCAGCGGACGCCGGAGTCTTTCTGGTTGATGATGGTATCAATGGCGATGGCCGTCTTGCCAATCTGGCGGTCGCCGATGATCAACTCGCGCTGGCCGCGGCCGATGGGGATCATGGCGTCAATGGCCTTGAGCCCGGTATAGAGCGGCTCGCGGACCGGTTGGCGCTGCATGACGCCGGGGGCCTTGACCTCCAGCGGGCGGGTTTCGGTGCCCTCCAGGGGACCTTTGCCGTCCAGGGGCACGCCCAGGGGGGTGATAACCCGGCCGAAAACCGCGTCGCCGACCATAGTGGAGGCGATGCGGCCGGTCCGGCGGACCTCGTCGCCCTCCTTGATGGCCTCGTCTGAGCCCAGCAGGATGCAGCCGACGTTGTCCTCCTCGAGGTTCAGGGCGATGCCCATGACCCCGCCGGGGAACTCGACCAACTCCTGGGACATGACCTTATCCAGCCCGAAAACGCGCGCAATCCCGTCGCCGACCTCGATAACCTGACCCACGTCCTCGAGGGCCAGCTTCTCTTCGTAGCCGGCCAACTGCTGCTTGAGGACTTCTATGACTTCATTGGCTTCCCGCGCCAAGGTACCTCACCTCAGATATGCGGCCTAGACTTGCGAGGCCGCCGGGGCCGGCTGCCCCAGATAATCGGCCAAACGGTCGAGACGGCCGGCGATGGACTCGTCCAAAACCTCACTGCTTACATGGATGCGCAGGCCACCCAGCAACTCCGGAGTCACTTGCTGTTCCAGATGCACCTGCCGGCCCAGGTGGCTCTCCAGAGCGGCGGTCAGCCGGTCCAGCTGCGCGGCGCTCAGCGCGACGGCGGTTTCCACGCGAATCGGCTGTTGGCCCTGACGCTCATGTTGCACCTGATGCACCAGCTCCACCAGATCGGCAAAGGCGGAGAACCGATGCCGCTCCAGTAGCAGGCGCAAGAACCGCTCCAGCAGCGGCGGCGGCGTTCCCTCCAACGGGGCCAGCAGCAGACGCAGCTTGTCCTCGGTGCTGACTCCCGGATGCGCGGCGAGCCGCAGGACCTCCGGAGCTCCGCGCAACCCGACCTCGATAGTGTCCAGGGCGGAGATAATGGTCTCCAGCTGGTCAGCCGAGGCGGCTTCCTCGTAGAGCGCGGCCGCGTAGTTGCGCAGGACGGCGATATCCATTGGTTACTTCCCCGGCCCCGAGTCGGCCAGTTGCTCCACGTAGCGGACCGCGGCCTCCACCGAAGCGGCTCGGTCGTCGGGTCCGAGCGCCCGCGCCAGGGCCTTGCGGGCAATCTCGGTGGCCAGCCCGGCCGTCTCCGCGCGGAGTTCCCGGCGGGTTTCGGCGGTCTCGCGGGCCAGCGCCTCGTCGGCGCTGCGGCGGCGATCCTGTGCCTGCCGGTTGGCCTCCTCCACGATGCGGCGAGCTTCTTCACGGGCGGTTTCGCGCTGTTTATCGGCCTCGCGCGCCAGTTCCCCGCGCAGCTTCTCGTGCTGGGCCAGCATCTGCTCCTGCTGCTCCTTCGCTTGCTGACGCGCCTGCTCGGCCTCGGTCATCTGCCCCTCGATGCGCTGCTTCCGATCGGCCAGGAAGCCGGCAAAGGGTCCGAAGAAGAACCGATTGAGCAGCCACAACACTAGCAGGAACGCAGCCGCGTTGATGGCCAGTACCTTGAAGTCAATACCGAGTTCCTGCAGTAGTTCCACCGGACATCCCCTTCTTCAGCCAGCAAGCGCTGGCTAGCTCGTGACCTTCTCGAGCAGCTTGCCCACGTTACCCAGGAGCAGGAAGAAGGTGAGCAGGGCGTAGATGACCAGGGACTCGATCAGCGCCAGGGCGATGATGAGCAGAACCCGGATCTCGCCGGCAGCTTCCGGCTGGCGGGCGATGCCCTCCAGCGCGGCGGCGGCCGCTTTCCCCTGCCCTAACGAGCCGCCAATAACGGCGATGGGCACACCCAGGGCCAAACCGACAATTGCGATGGCTACGGCTATCATGCTACTCGTACCTCCTGGTGTCGGAAAACACCGGTTTGTTGAGCGCCTCTATTCCATCTCGATGGCGAACGTAATATACGCGCCGGTGAGAAGGGTGAAGACAAAGGCCTGAATGAACGCGACAAAGAGCGCAAACCCGACCATGACGGCGGTGATGCCCACGCTCAGCGCGGCGCCCAGCACGCCCGTCACGCCGCTGACCAGGGTGACCCCCTGCGGCGCGAAGAACACGCCCAGCGCGCCCGCGCCGAGAATCGCAAACTGGGCAATGGTCGTATCGTCGCCGAAGATGTTGCCGAAAAGTCGGATGGCCAGCGAGAGTGGCTTGACCAGCTCCTCAATGGGCTTGAGCACCAGAAAGATGAGGAACAGCAACGGCTTCAGCACCAGAAACACCACGAACAGAACGATGCGCAGATAAAGCGGACCCTCGCCCACGTCGCGCACCGAGGGGGTGGTCGAGACGTCCGGGATGAACCGCTTCCAGTACCGGGGGCCATTGACCCGCATACCCACCCACTGGGCGGTGAGGATGGCCATCAGGCCCAGGGCCAGGGTGGTGTTCAGCCGGGCGGTGGGACTCAGGAACCCGGGAACCACGCCGCACAGGTTCAAGGCCAGGATGTAGACGAAGAAGGTGCCCAGGACCGGGGTATAGCGGGCGCCGTCATGCGGAATAATAGAGGCGCTCAGGCCCGCCAGGGTCTCATAGACCCACTCGCCGATGCTCTGCAGCGGCCGACGCGGGACCAGTTCCAGTCGGCGGCTCATCAGCCACGCGCCCAGGACCAGCACGACGATGACCAGCACCGTGTGGACCACGAAAATGTCCACGTAGGGCTTGAGCCAGGAGGGCTCGGCGGCCTGCAGCAGATTTAGCCAACTTGCGTGTTTTTCTTCCATGAGTCCCGATCATCCCCGACGCTCCTCGGGCGGCTCAGCGGCGCCGGAATCGAGTGGGCGAGGCAGAAACAGAGCGAACCCCGTCGCCAGCGCGACGGGAGTCAGCAACCCAAAGAAAATGGCCCACTCATTAGATCTGTAGTGAGCCGCGAGTAAATAGAGGCCCCCGAGGGCCACGAGATATTTCAAGGCTTGGACGGCAAGCACCAGCCGCCGCTGTCCGTCCGTAGGCGGCTGCACGGAGACCGGCAGCAGGCCCTGGTAGACGGTGACCACGACGCTCCACAGCGAGACGGCGCTGATCAACACCCCGCCGGCATAGCCGAGCGCCACGGAACCGTGCCCGGTCAGCCCGGCGCCCAGCGCGACGATCGTCGCGAGGACGGCACTGTACAGCCACACGCGGCGCGCCAGTTCTCGGCCCCGGTCGTCACTCATCTTTGCGCGACAGGCGGGCCAGTTCCCGGAACAGACCGAAAAAAGCCGCCGCCGTTCCCACGCCAAAGCCGATCAGGGTGTAGAGCGTGCCCGTACCATACCGGCCGTCGGCCCACAGGCCCAGCCAGGTGCACAGCCCAATGCACAGGCCCATGTAGATGCCGATGCTGGACAGTCGCGCCACGGACATGAGGGCTTGATTATCACCTTCAGGGCCCACTCGCACGCGGCTGAGGATACGCCGCCACTTCCGGGATGTCAAGGCTTCGACTGAGGTTTAGTATACTCAGAATGTTTGCGTCTGTATAGCCCTATCGCGCCATTTTTCGCGAATAAATGCGGTCTATTCTAGTTTAGGGAACGTACAGCCAGTGCTCGATAGTGTCTCCCACCTCATACAAGGCGCTGGGGGCGCAGTACTCGGGCACATCGTCCACGGTATGCCACACCGGCGGCGGGAAATCCACCAGGTCCACGGCGGGCATCCCCGCGCGGTTAAAGGGCAGATGATCGTCGATCAGCATGCCCTGCGTCGAGCGGCGGAAGCTGGAATGGCCCCGAGCGGCCGCCATGGCCCAGATCTGGTCCACCGTCTGCGGCGCGTAGCTCAACGAATACGGCTCGATTTCCACGTCAAAGTAGTCATCGCCGCCGATGTCGGTGCGCACTGGGACCCGGGGGTTGTGCTTGGCCACGCCGCCGACCAGGTCCAAGATAGCTACTCGGCTCGGACGGGCAATTGCTGAAGGCCAGTTCTGCGCGAGATACGCCGATCCGAGGCAAAAACCCATGTCAATCAGTTGGGCGCCGGACTTGCCGGAGTCCTCGGCGTCCAGGAACATCAGGTAAACGGGGTGAGGCGGCGCCTGGGCTTTGAGGGCCCGCGCCAGCTCCAGGAGAATCGCTACGCCGGAAGCCCCGTCGTTGGCCCCGGGGACCGGCTTGGTCCGGTTGGCCGGATCGGGGTCCTCATCCGCCTGCGGACGGGTGTCCCAGTGCGCCCCGACAGCGGTCGCCGGGCCGGGCGCGGCGCTACCGAAAACCGCCACCAGGTTGGTGAACTGGAAGGGTCCGCCGAAGGGGGTGCTGAGGCTGAACGGCTGCTCAATAACCTGATCGGCCAGCGGCTCCAGGGTGGTCTTCATCCACGCCAACTGGGCGGCGTGCCCCGGCGAGCCAGGCAGGCGCGGGCCAAACGCCACCTGCGCCTCCAGGTCGGTAAAGGCGCGGGTGGAGTCAAACAGAGGCGCATTCGGCACGACGGGGTTATTCGCGCTCCCGCTGCCGCCTCCGCAGGCGCCGCCGCCCGCGACTAACGCGACTACGGCCAACAGCAGCAGACGCCCCAGGGGCAGGCGAGATTTGGGCAGGCTGGGCAGTTTCATTTTATCACCGGTATTCACGGAGTCACCAATAATGCGCGGCGGCCAGGGCCGTCCTCAGTACAGACGCTGAAAGACCCCGGTCAGATTCCCGACCGGGGCCCAGGCTCCTCCTCCGGGAGGGTCGGTCGTTAGCGCGCGATCACTACCCCGCGGTTTTCCGTGCGTCGCAGTCGCTGTCCGTACTGATTGAGCGCCTGGCTGGCCTGGGCCAAGGCCGGGTCTCCCCCAGCGGGCTCCCGGCGAAAAACCAGGACGGAACTCGACTGGGCGGGAGTCCAGCGCAACTGCCGGACGGCCTGCGGCGGCGAGGAGGCGACCACCTGGCGACTGGGCGCCGGCTTGGCCGCGGGCTCAGGAACGCGGGGCGCCGGTGCGGGCGCAGGGGCGGACGGTATGGCGGCCAGTACGGGAGCAGCAGGAGCCGGTGGGGCGGGTGGCGCCGGCGGGGGCGCACTCACGGGCGCGGGCGGCGGCGGGGCAGGCTCGGGCCGCATCGCGGGGGCCAGTTCCGGCGCGCGGGGCGTGCCGGCCGGCGGGGCCACGGGAAGGCGACTGGGCGGGGGCACGTTGGCGAGCACCGGGGCGGCCGGGGGCGCCACGGGGGCCTCCCCCAGGAGCGAGCGGAAGAAGTTACCGGCCCTGCGGGTGAACTCGCGGCCGGCGGCGGGAGTTGCGGCGGTGACGGCAGTCGAAGGCTGCGCCGGCGTGGCTGTGGGGGTTCCCGTTAGCTGGGCCGGCGCGGTGGGCGCCCCGGCCGCGGGCTGCTCGGCAATTACGAGCGCGGCCGGCGTTGACGGACGCAGTGCCGACAGCCCCCAGACGGTCAGGGCCAGCAGCAGCGCGGCCCCGGCGGCGCCCAGGGCCAGCGGAACGCGGCGCGGGGCAGCGCGGTGCGGCGTGCGAGCCGCGTCAGCCACCGCGGCCATGATGTGTCGGCGAAGGTAAGCGGGGACAGCAACCGGCCGGGCCGCGCGGGCCCGCACCGGCTGGAGCAGGGCCTCCGTCTGGCGCAAGCGGCGCAGACACGGCGCACACCGCCCCAGATGCGCCTCCAGGCGCTCGCTCTCCGGGCCGGCCAGAACTCCGTCTAGGCGCAACTCCAGCAGCCGATGCGCCTGTCGGCAGGTCAGCGGGGCCAGCGGCGTTGCACTCTGCGCCTGCCGCCGGATGCGCGCGGGCAGGTCGGGCGAGGCGGCGGGCGCTGAGGCCTGGGCGAGTAGCGCACTCAAGGCGCGCTCGGCAGCCACATGCTCCGCACAAGCGGAACACGTCGCCACGTGCTCCTGCACGCGTCGCCTTTCAGCCCTGCCGAGTTCTCCCTGCCGGAAGCGAGCTAGCGCCTCCCGGTCGGGGCAATCGCGCCTAACGGACATAGCATCCCGCCTGGGTCGGTGTGAAAGCTGTCTACATCTGTTTTCGACAGACGCCGACCGGGAAAGTTGCGCAATTGTTGCGAGGCTTGCTCCTACTTCCGGGGGGCCATTTCCATCATGACCCAGCCGTGCTCCAGGGTCCACACGCGGCTGCTGTCGCCCTCGGCCAGCAGCTGCTGGAAAAGGCTCTGCGGGTCCGGGTGGCCCATGAGCACCTCTCCCCCGCTCAGGAGAGTGCCCGCGTCCCGCACCAGGCCCTCGGCGGTTACAACCTCCGGCGCCCAGACCTCAGTACCCCGGTGCAGCGTCACCCCGCGGAGCGTGAATTGCCCATCCCCGACCGCGACGACCTTGACGAAACACGCCTGGTCAATCGAGTCCACCGGGAAGGTGTAGGTCAGCCGGTCGTCGGAGGTCGGCTGGGCGGCCGTGCTGGCAAACTCGATGATGCAGACCTGGCCGCGCTTGTCAAACTCCTGACCGTCGGCGGAGCTGTACACCGCCATGATCGGGCAGGAGGGGTGGCTGTTGGTCATGTGGACGGCGATCAGGGGGCGCGTGAACTGCCCCTGGTACTCGGTCTCCGCCAGGGCCTGCAGCTCCTCGTAATAGAGGGCGACTTCGCAGCGAAGCTGCTCGGCAAGCGGCGCCACGTCCTCGGGGTCACGGTTGGCGTCCCAGCGCTCCTGCCAGGCGACCGCCAGCGTCTCCGCCTGCGTCCGCAGCTCCGTGAGATGCGCCGCCGCAGCCGCGCGGTCGCCCGCGGCGAGCCGGGTGACGCAGTCGTTGAGGTAGGCGCGCTTGCGATACGCGAAGGCCAGCCAGCGCGCGGCGACCACGAAGCTCTCCAGCGTATCGCCCCAGGCGGCGCCTTCCGCGAGGGCGGCGATCTCCACCGCCATCGCCTCCAGGCGCGCCGCGCGGGCCAGGTCCGGGGCGGTCGGCTGGTAGGTCAACATCTCAGCCAGCGAAGCGGCGCGCAGCCAGGCCAGCGCGTGGCGGCCGTGCATCCGGTACTCGCCCAGTTCCTCCAGCAGCGGCCCCAGTTCCGGACGCCGGTAGAGCAGGTCGCAGGAGGCGGCCAGCAACTCCTCCGCCGGAGCCTCCGTGTCGCCCCAGAGGAAGCCGGCCAGCGCGGCCTCCACGCTCGGACACAGGTCCAGACTGGTGTGGGACAGCTCCCACTGAGTGACCATCAGGCCCTGGCCCTCGGTCGCCAGCAGGTAGCGGCGCCAACTCCGCGCGTTCTCGAGGGCTTCGGAGGGGAGGTTGAAGGGCATGGACACCGGGCAAATGGACATGGGGCAGCCCCAGGCCTCCAGCCCATACTGGGCCCACATCGCGCGGGTGTCTACCTCCGGAAAGCCGTACATCTCGACGCGCGGGTAGCGGTCAAAGACGTAGTAATACCAGTCCATAATCAGCACGTCGCGGTCCAACTGGGCGAGATCGTCCGGGTAGTAATAGAACATATCGCCCCAGATCGCGGGGCGGCGACCGGCGGCGCGGGTGAAAGCGGCCACCTGATTGGCGTGCGCGACGAACAGGCCGCCCTCCCCCAACTTCTCGCGGCGCGGGGCGCACGAGGGGCACTGGCCGATGGCAAAGGACTCGTCCATCCCCAGGTGGATGATCCCCGAGGTGGCCAGCGGGGCGACGTCGTTGATCATCCCCTCCAGCATCTCCAGGGTGCGAGGATTGGTCATGCACAGCACCCCGCACGCCTCTTCCCCCCCGGCGGCCAGGCGCTCATCCAGGTCGGCGTAGTCGGGATGGCTCCCCACCCAGGCGCAGTGGCCCAGGCTCTGGATAGCGGGGATGACGCCCAGGCCATACTGCCCGGCGAGTTCCACGACCTCCAGCGCCTGCTCCTGCGTCCAGGCGAATCGCCGCGCCAGCTGCGGGTGGCTGGGGAAGACGAAGGCGTTCTCCAGGTAGAACTGCAGCAGGTTGAAGTTGGCCGAGGCGTACAGCTCGAGGAAGCGCTCCACGGTGTCCGGACGCTCCAGGACGCGCCCCAGGTCGATCTGGATGCCGCGATGGCGCAGGACCGGCCAGTCCACGATCCGGCAGCAGGCGATCTCCGGCCCCTCCAGCAAGCGGCGGAGGGTACGCAGCCCGTAGCGAGCGCCGGTTGGCCCCGAGGCCACCAGGTCCACGCCCGCGGGCGTCACGGTTAGCGCGTAGGCCTCATCCGAAGCCGTGCCGGGCACCTCGCCCGCGACCAGCCGCAGCGGGAAGGAGCCCGCCGGCGCGCCGGTCAGCGCCGCGCCCAGCGGCTGGAGGTCAAGGCGCAGGGCCTCCTCCCAGCCAGGGGGCGCCGTCACGGCGAGTTGCGCCCGCAGCGGCAGCGTTCCGGGATGCGCCGAGACCTGCCGCGGCGGGGGGAAGAGCTTGGTTAGCGGTCTGGACATGGGAGAAGCCTCCTGGCGGAATGCCATGACTAGAGCAGCGGCGTGAGCAAACTGACGGCCGCGCGGATATCGGCGACCTGCTGGGGGCCGCTGATCTCGCGCTCGATGGTCAGCGCGCCGGTGAAGCCTTGGGCCTTGAGCTTCGGGATGAGCACCGGGAAGTTGACGCGTCCTTCGCCCAGCGGCCGCTCCTCCCCGAGGTTGTCGCCGCCGGTGGGATACTCGCCGTCCTTGGCGTGTACGCCCCGCACCCACTCGCCGAAGACGTCCAGCGCATCCACCGGATTGGCCTTGCCGTAAACAAGGAGATTCGCGGGGTCCAGGTTGATCCCCAGGTTCTCCGTCCCGATGAGTTGAATCGTGCGCAGCAGCGTAATCGGGGTCTCCTGCCCGGTCTCAAACCAGAAGGAGACGCCGCACTGTTGGCAGGTGGCGGCCACCTGGCGCAGGGCCTCCAGCGTGCCCAGGAACAGCGGGTCGTAGGGGTACTCGGGCAGGAAGCCGACGTGAGTGGTGATGGAGGGCACGCCGATCTCGGCGGCGACGCGGGCCGCGGCCTCGAGGGCGTCCACCCGGACCTGCCGCGTCTCCGGCGGCACCAGGCCGATGGTGATGGGCCCCTGGGTGAAGTTCCAGACCGCGCGCCCCGGCAGGCCGGCCCAGAGGGTCGTGATCTCGACCCCCGCCTGGTCGGCGGCCTCGCGCACCCGGCGGCCATGCTCCACGGTGCCGAAGGCCGGCCAGCCAATCTGGCAACTGGGCAAATCGAGTTCTCGCACCCGGGCGATCGGCTCCACGGGGTCCTCCGCGGCATAGACCATGACGCCCAGCTTGAGTTTCGTATCAGACATAGGACACTCGCCACCTTCGGAACAGAGGATAGTCACCGACAACGCTTGCGGGGGGCAGATTCGCTTCGCGTCACCGGAGTCCTCCTCCGGCGAATCGCGCCGCGGGGAGGGTTTTGCGTCCGCCGCGAGGAAATAGCGCGTATTCCGCCCGTGTTATTCCCCGTAAGGAGGCCGTTATGAACCCTGTCGCTATTGTGACTGGTTCCTCGCAAGGAATCGGTCGGGGCATCGCCCTGGGTCTCGCTGACCTGGGCTACAACATCGTCGTGAACTTCGTACCCCCCGTGGAGCCCGCCGAGGAAACTCGCGAGTTGCTGGAGGCCAAGGGCGTCGAGTGCGTCCTGGCCCCCGGCAGCGTCGCCGACGCCGCCGACCGCCAGGCCCTGCTGGCCGCCACCATGAACAAGTGGGGCCGCCTGGACCTGCTGGTCAACAACGCCGGAGTCGGCGTCAAGACCCGCGGCGATCTCCTGGAAACCGCCGATGAGGCCGATTTTGACCGCGTGATGGCCATCAACACCAAAGGGCCCTACTTCCTGTCAATTGAGGCCGCCAAACTCATGATTGACCTGAAGAAACAGGGGATTGTCGAGACCCCGCGGATCGCCGTAACCAGCAGCTTCTCCGCCTGGGTGGTGAGCACCAGCCGGGGCGCCTACTGCATCTCCAAGGCCGCGGCGCACATGGTCGCCCAGCTTCTGGCCGCGCGTCTCGCGTCGGAGGGGATTCCCGTTATCGAGATCGCGCCCTGCGTCATTGACACCCCCATGATCGCCCCGGTGCGCGAGAAGTACCTCAAACTGGCCGCCGACGGCACCATCCCCGCGGGCCGTCTGGGCACTGCCGAGGACATCGCCAAGGTGGTCTCCGCCTTCGCCCAGGGCTATCTAGACTACAGCACCGGCCAGCAGATTGTAGTCGGCGGAGGCATGCAGATACCGCAGTTGTAGGGTGAAAACTCTGGAACGTGGAAGGTGGAACGTGGAAAACGGCACGAGCACTGCCGGTATAAACCACGTCTTCCCCACCGGTTCCACGTTCCACGTTCCACTTTTCCACGTTCCACGAAAGCGAGACGATACGACCATCATGAATACTGCCGAAACCCTAACGATAGACGGCATCCCCGTCCCCCTCTACCGCTACCATACGGTCATTATTGGCAGTGGCGCGGCGGGGCTCAACTGTGCGGAGCATCTGCGCGACTTCCTGGGAGAGGGGGCTTCGCTTGCTATCTTCACCTCGATCCTGGGCGGCGGCGCCTCGCATTGCAGCGGCTCTGACAAGCAGACCTACTGGCGGCTCGGGGCCGTTGATGGCGCGGCGGACAGTCCGCGCGATATGGCCGCGACCATCGCCGCCGGCGGCTGCATGCACGGTGATCACGCCCTGGCCGAGGGGGAGGGCTCCATCCAGGAGTTCTTCCACCTGGTGCGCAACGGCGTGCCCTTCCCGCAGACCCCGCTGGGCAGCTTCACCGGCTACCGCACCGACCATGACCCCCTCCCCCGCGCCACCTCAGCGGGCCCCTGGACCAGCCGTTTCATGGTCCGTTGCTCGCTGGCCCGGGTCCGGGAGCTGGGCATCCCCATTCACAATTCCTGCGAGGTCGTGGGCCTGGTCACGGAGGGCGGCGGCGCTGAGCAACGCTGCGCCGGGATGGTAATCGTGGACCGCGCCCGCTGGCACGAGGAGAACCGCGGCCTCGCCGTGGTCGCCGCGACTAACGTGGTCATGGCTACCGGCGGTCCGGGGGAGCTGTACTACGGCAGCGTCTATCCGCGCAGCCAGATGGGCGCGCACGGCGTCTGCTTTGAGGCGGGAATCACCGCCAACAACCTCACCGAGAGCCAGTTTGGCCTGGCCTCGGTCAGCCCGCGCTGGAACCTCTCCGGCACCTACCAGCAGGTCCTGCCCGCGTACTACAGCACCAATGAGGACGGCAGCGACGAGCGGGACTTCCTCGCGGAGGTGCTCACCGACGAGTCCGAGCGGCTGCTGGCGATCTTCCACAAGGGCTACCAGTGGCCGTTCAACCCCCAACTGGTCGCGCCGCCGGAGTCCTCGGCGGTGGACATGCTGGTGGTGCGGGAGATGCGCGCCGGCCGCCGCGTGTGGATGGACTTCCGGCGCAACCCGGTGGAGCCTCTGGACCTGAACGCCCTGCCCGCGGAGGCCCGCGACTACCTGGTCAAGTCCGGCGGCACCGGGGCCACGCCCTACGAGCGGCTCCTGCAGATGAACCCGGGGGCGATTGACCTCTACCGGCAGTGGCAGGTAGACCTGGAGACGCAGCCGCTGGAGATTCGCGTCTCCGCGCAGCACAACAATGGCGGGTTCGCCGTGGATGGCTGGTGGGAGTCGAGCCTGCCGCACCTGTTCGTCATTGGCGAGCAGGCGGGGACGCACGGCGTCACCCGGCCCGGGGGCTCAGCGCTCAACTCCGGCCAGGTCGGCGGCCTGCGCGCCGCGCAGCACATCGCCCACCGCCACACCGAGGCGCCGCCCGTCAGCCGCGCGAGCCTGGAGCAGGCCGCCGCGGGTCTGCTGGATCGCCTGCGCCAATACGGAGAGCGCGCGGGCGCGGACGAACCGACCGTGCCCCAGATGCGGCTGGAGATTCAGCAGCACGTGACCAACAACGCCGGAGTGCTGCGCAACCTGACCACGCTGCCCGAGGCCTGTCAGGAGGCGCGCGCGCGCTGGGAGCAGATTCGCGAGCGGGGCGTGCGGCTTAACGGGGCCCACGAGGCGGCGCGGGCGCTGTATATCGAGCGCCTGGCCCTGGCCGCCTGGGGGTACCTGGAGGCCTGCCGCGCTTACGCGGAATCCGGTGGCGGCAGCCGGGGGTCGTACCTGATTCTCGACCCCAGCCAAGCCCCCGTCCACCCGGCCTTCCCGGAACTGACCGTGCGCCCCGATGTCCCCGAGCTACGCGGTCAGGTGATTGAGCTGCGCTTCGACGGCGAGAAATGGCAGCGCCAGTCGGTGCCGGTGCGCCCGCTGCCCGAGCAGGACAACTGGTTCGAGAGCGTCTGGCGGGACTACCGCGAGGGGAAAGTCTGGGAGTAGCGGGCCCTTGCCATTGGTGGGGCGGAAGGTCGGCGTCCGCGCCGTGCTTCCGCCCCCCAACGGAGGCGCCTACAAGCGCTTGTGGAAGGCCAGCGCCCCGGCTACGAAAGTGGCCACGCCAAAGAGCGTCAGCGCCAGCATCTGCGGCCAAAGTACCTCCACGCCCACCCCGCGCAGGAACACGCCCCGCACGATCTGCAAGAAGTACCGGAAGGGAATGAAGTAAGTCAGATACTGGACGGCTACCGGCATATTCTCAATCGGGAACATGAACCCAGAGAGCAGCACCGAGGGCATCAGCACCATGAAGGCGGTCAGTTGCGCCTCCTGCTGGGTGCGGGTGATGGCGGAGATCACCAGTCCCAGGCCGAGGGAGTGCAGCAAGAAGACGAGGGCCATGCCGAAGAGAATCGCCAGGCTGCCGCGGAAGGGTACGTGGAACCAGCCCGTCGCCAGGATGAAGATGATGCTGGCCTCGAACATGGCGAAGAGGGCGAAAGGCAGCGTCTTGCCGGCCAGCAACTCCGACGTCCGCACCGGCGTGACCACGAGTTGCTCCAGGGTGCCGGTCTCGCGCTCCCGCACGATCGCGAGGCAGGCCAGGTTGACGGTGAGCACCAGCAGGATCATCCCAAAAACGCCGGGGATCATGTAGTTGATGCTGTCGAGGTTCACGTTGTACCAGGGCCGCGGCTCGGAGACGACCTGCGGGAGACTCACGCCGAAGCGCCCGGCGCGTCGAGCCGCTCGCTCCGCGAACCGTGCGCCCCGCTCCCGGAGGATCCCCCCCAGGTACGAACCGGCCACCGCCGCGTTGTTCGAGTCGGTACCGTCCACGAAGACCCCCACCTGCGGCGTCTCGCCGCGCTCCAGGATGCGATGGAAGTCCAGCGGGATATACACGCCAATCTGCGCGCGCCCCGACAACAAGAGCCGCTCCAGCTCCCGGGGGTCGGGTCGACAAGGCACCAGCGTGAAGTAGTGGCTGCGCGTGATCTCCTCGGTCAGCAGGCGGCTGTCGGCACTCCGGTCCGCGTCCACGATGGCGAGGGGCACATTGCGCACATCGTTGCTGGCGGCGTAGCCGAACATGACCAACTGGAAGAGCGGCGCAAAAATGATCAGCCGGATGACCGTCGGGTCCCGGAAGATTTGGATGAATTCTTTCCTGAGTAGATAGCGCAGGCGTCTCATGATTTTCGCGTACTCACGCGCTACAGCTTCTTCTGAAAGCGGCGGGCCGCCAGGCCCACCAACACCACAGTGAATCCCAGCAGCACCAGCACCCGCGGCCACAAGATCGCCAGGCCCGCGCCCTTCAGGTACAGGGAGCGGATGACGACCAGGAAATGGGTGGCCGGAAAGACCTGCGAGATGATCTGGATGGGCAGCGGCATGGTGCGGATCGGGAAGACGAAACCGGACAGGATAATCGTAGGCAGGAAGGTGAGCAGCATCGCGAACAGGATCGCCTGCTGCTGGGTGCGGGCCACAGTGGAGAAGAACAGGCCAATCGCCAGCGAAGCGAGCAGGTACGTGGCGCTGGTCAGGAGTAGCAGCGCCACGCTCCCTACCGGCGCCACGCCAAAGACCAGCCGGCCGACAACCATGCAAAGTAGCACGTCGGCGAAGGCGATGATCGCGTAGGGCAGCAGCTTGCCGATCATGATCTCCGCCGGGCTGGCCGGGGAGGCGATCAGCGACTCGAAGCTTCCCCACTCGCGCTCCCGGACGATAGCCGTGGAGGTGAGCAGGGCGGAGAGCAGCGTGAGCAGGATCGCGATCAGCCCGGGCACGATGAAGGGCGTGGACTTGAGGTCGGGATTGTACAAGATGGTGTTGCGCACCTCGAAGGGCGGCGCGAGGGTGACGCCCTCCCGACTCAGGTACGTGGCCTGCACCTGCGCGGAGTAGTCCGCGAGGGCAACCTCCAGGTAGCCCAGCGCCACGTTGGCCCGGGTCGTCTCTGAGCCGTCCAGGATGAACTGGACCGCCACGGTCTTCCCGGCTCCCAGACGGTAGCTCAGGTCGGGCGGGATCACGAGCACAAAGACGACGGCGCGCTGGCCCATGAGCTCATCGATGCGCTCCTGCCGAGTGATCAGCTCCCGGTAGTCGAAGTAGCGGGTGTGCTGGAACTGCTCGACGAGACTACGCGAGGTCACCGTGCCGTCCTGGTCCCAGACCGCGAAGGGCAGGTGGTCGAGGTCGTAGTTTATGCCGTAGCCATAGAGCAGCAGCAGCACCACCGGCAGCGCGATGATGACGATGAGGCTGCGCACATCGCGGCGGTTGTGGATCCACTCCGCCCGGGCCACGGTCAGCAGGCGGCGCCTCATGCGGGACCGCCCTCCCCCACCGGGCAGCCTGCGTCGCCGCGGGCCAGGCAGACGAACACGTCCTCCATACTCGGCTCAATCGGGATGACCGCCTCCACGACCACGCCGGCTTGCTCCAGCGCCGCGCGAATCGCGCCGGCGGGGTCGGGCAGGTCGGGTAGCGCTTGCGCGTGCAAGAGGTCGCCAAAGAGCGCTGCCTCGCGCACCAGACCGGAGGTTTCCAGCGCCTGCAGCGCCTCCCACAGGGGCGTGGCCCGCACCTCCAGCATCCCGCGCACGTAGTCGCTGCGCATCTGCTCGGGCGTGCCGTCGGCGATGATCCGACCGGCGTTCATCATCACCAGCCGCGTGCAGTGCTCGGCCTCGTCCATCACGTGGGTGGTGACGAACATGGTCGCGCCCTCCCGGGCCAGATCGTCGATGAACTCCCAGAACAGGCGTCGGGTGAGCGGGTCCACGCCGCTGGTGGGCTCGTCGAGGAAGGCCAGGGGCGGCTCGTGCACCAAGGCCGTCGCCAGGGCCACGCGCTGCCGCCAGCCGGTGGAGAGGTTGCGGGTCTGCCGGTCACGCACTTCTCCCAGGTCCAGGCGCTCGGTCAGCAGCCCGATCCGTTCCCGGGCGCGCGCCGGGGGGACCTCGTACATCCCGGCGTAGAACTCCAGGTTCTCGCGCACCGTCAGGTCGCCGTACAGCGAGAAAAGCTGCGGCATGTAGCCGAGCCGTTGGCGGATCAACTCCGCCTGGCGATAGACGTCGAGGCCGGCGATCTGCACCTGCCCGCTGGTGGGCAGCAGCAGGCCGCAGAGAATGCGGATGACGGTGGATTTTCCGGCGCCGTTCGGTCCCAGGAAGCCGAAGATCTCGCCCTCTTCCACGGCGAAACTGACGTGGTCGACGGCGACGAAATCGCGGAAACGCTTGACCAGTTGGCTGACCTCCACGGCGCGGGCCATGCCGCTCACCCTCCCCCGGCGCCGCGCGCGGTGAGGGCGACAAAGACGTCCTCCAGCGAGGGCGGCGTCTCCCGGAAGTCGGAGCAAGCGACCTGCGCGGCGGATAGCGCGGCGACCAGCCCGTTCGGGTCCGCCGTGGGGCGCAAGGCGACGTGCAGGCGGTCGCCGAAGACCTCGACGCCCTCCACCTCGGGATGCAATTTGAGTGTCTCCCGTGCCACGTGCTGGGGATGGCAGCGCAGCTCGAGAATCCGGCTGGTCAGCGCGTCGCGCAACGCCGCCGGGGTGTCCTGGACAAGCAGCGCGCCCTCGTACATGAAGGCCACGCGGTTGCAGCGCACGGCTTCGTCCATGTAGGGGGTGCTGATCAGCATGGTGACGCCCTGGCGGGGCAGGTCGTAGAGGATCTTCCAAAAATCGCGGCGCGAGACGGGGTCCACCCCGGTGGTCGGCTCGTCGAGCAGCAACACTTGGGGGCGGTGGATGAGGGTGCAGACCAGCGCGAGTTTCTGCTTCATGCCGCCGGAGAGCGCGCCGGCCAGGCGGTCGTGAAAGCGGGCCAGGTCAGTCATCTCCAGCAACTCGTCGCGCCGCTCCCGCCAGGTGCCGACCGGGAGGGAGTACAGGTCCGCGAAGTAGGCCACGTTCTCGAAAACGGTGAGGTCGCGGTGCAGGCTGAAGCGCTGGGGGAGGTAGCCGAGCCGGGCCTTGACGCCCTCCGGGTCGCGGCGCACGTCATGGCCGGCCACGCGGGCCTCGCCCCCGTCGGCATCCAGAATCCCGCAGAGCATGCGCAGGGAGGTGGTCTTGCCGGCGCCGTCCGGGCCGACCAGGCCGACAATCTCCCCGGTGGGCACGGCCAAGTCCAGGCTCCGCACAGCCGTCACGGGGCCGAAGGCCTTGCGCAGGCCCACGGCCTCCACGGCCAGCTCCCCGGCCACTAAACTCCTCCGGGCGAGGCGACGGGACCGGTCTCAATCCGAGCGTCGCCGGGCATGCCCGGCTTGAGCACGTGGTCCTCGTTGGGGAGCTGAATCTCCACCGCGAAAACGGTGCGGGTGCGCTCCTCCACGGTCTGCACGTTCTTGGGGGTGAACTCGGCCTGCGCGGCGATGCGGCGCACGTGGCCGACGAACTCGCGGCCGGGCGCCCCGTCTACCGTCACCGTGGCGCGCTGGCCCAGGCGAACGCGCGGCAGGTAGGGCTCGGGGACGTAGACGGTGACGTAGGTGTCGGAGAAGTCCACCAGCGTGGCGACCGAGGAGCCGGGGCGGAGCACCTCGCCGACCCGCACGTGGGTGTCATCCACCAGCCCGTCCACCTCGGACACGATCCGGAATTTGTCGAGTTGCGCGTGCGCCGTGTTGGCCGCCGCCAGCGCCTGGCGATAGCCGGCGTTGGCCGCCTCCAGCGCCGCGCGGCGGACCGCGACCTGTTGTTCGTTGGCCTGGGCCAGGGTCAGCCCCGCCTGCGCCTCACTCACTTGGCGAGCGGCGGTTTCGCGAGTCCCGGCGCGGGGTCCGGCCTGGACCAGCGCTAGCTGCTGCCCGGCGGCGTCGCGGGCGGCTTGCGCCTGACGAACGGCCTCCGCGGCTCGGGCAATCTCTTCCTCGCGGGGGCCCTTGCGGGCCAGGACCAGAGCTTCCTGCGCCCCCCGCTGCTGCGCCTGGGCCGCGGAGAGCGCCGCCCGGGCGGCCTGAATCTGGTCGGGACGAGCCCCGGCCTGGAGGAGGTTCAGCCGCTCCTGTGCCGCGGCCAAATCGGCCTGTGCCGCATCGCTGGCGGCCGCAGCCGCATCCAGCGCCTGCGGCGAGATGGCCCCCTGGGCCAGCAGTTCACGCGCGCGGTCATAGTCATGAGCGGCCTTGACCTGCGCGGCGCGCGCTTTGTCTACCGCGGCCTGGGCCTGCTGGAGGTCCTGCGCTCGCGTGCCGGCCAGCAGGTCCGCCAGTTGGGCTTGGGCGACCTGCACCTGCCCGGCGGCGGCGTCCGCGGCGGCCTGCGCTTGACCGATCTCCTCCGGGCGGAGGCCCGCCTGCAATTGCCGAAGCTGGTCCTGGGCGCCGCCCAGCGCCGCGGTGGTCTGCCGCACCGCGGCTTCCGCGGCGGCGATTTCCTGCGGGCGCGAGCCCGCCTGCACATCGCGATAGCGCGCCCCGGCGGTGCCCAGCGCAGTCTGCGCCTGTTGCACGTTGGCCGAGGAGACGCCCAGTTGCAGGTCCAGCGCGGCTTGCGCTTGCTGCGCGTTGCGCTGGGCGGCCTCCGCCGCGGCTTGCGCCTGGAGGAACTGCCCCGCCGTGACCGGATCGGCCACCTCGGCGAGCAGTTGCCCCTGGCGCACGGTCTCGCCCTTCTCAATGGGGCGCGAGACCACCACGCCCTGAACCTCGCTGGCCACCTCGATGGTCCGGGCTTCCAGGATGCCGCTGGCCAGCACCACGTCCGTAGGGACGTGGCGCCAGACGCCGGCGGCCCTCAGCACGAGGGCCACCAGCGCCGCGAGTAACACCAAGATCAGCAGCACCCGCACGGGGCGAGGGAGCTTGTGCAGCACCTGGGCCGGTCCCGCCATGGCGACCACTCCTTGCCAGCGCTCAGGCCTGGTTGGGGCTTAACCGCCGGCGGTCGGAGCCGGCGCCACGGTCAGCGTGTGCTTGATCGGCACGATCAGCGCGCGTAGATCGTTCTGGTTCTTGACCTCACGGTTCCAGAGGGCGGTGCGCATGCCGTCAAGCGCCGCGAGGCCAGTCGGGTCGTCCTTGAACTGCGCGGTGAGCCAGGGGAAACCGTTGATCTGGTTCTTGATCATGAAGGTCTCGAAGCTCTCTTTGTTGCCGACGGCCCCGTCCAGACGGTTCCAGGTCTCCGAGAAGGGGTTGTCCAGGAACTCGGCGGCCAGGTTGATGCCCTTCTCCAGGTCGGCGCGGGCGAAGGTCTTGCTGACCTTGCCCCAGGTAACCTGGCCCTGCTCCGCGCCCAGATTCTTCACGATCAGAGTCAGGCGGTTGAGGTCCTGGTTGAAGGGTACGAAAGGCAGGATGCTGCGGGTGCCGTTGGAGTCGTTGGGCGCGCCAAAGAAGCAGAAGGGATAGCGAGTGCTCTCCAACTCGACGACGCCGGCCTGGTCGCTGAGCACGCGGTGGCCGCCGGTGGCCTCCGCCTTGCCCTTGAGGTCCACGGTGATCGTGCCCAGGTTGCCGTCAAAGCCCATCGCCTTGAGGAAGGCGTAGGCCATCACCAGATGCCCGTCGGCACCGGGGTGGACGCCGTCGCCGCCGGCTACCTGGAAGTCGACGCCCAGGGCCGCCTTGGCCTTGGTCATGGCGTCCATCATCGCCCCGTGTACGTCGGCAAAGGGCATGCCCGCTTCGGTGGCAATGCCGCGGGCGATCTCGCTGAGCTGGCGGAGATTGTCGTTGTACGTCAGGGCCTGCGCCGGATCGTTGCGGAAGGTCTTGGCGTCCACGACGCCGGGACCACCCACGACGACCGTGACGCCCGCGGCCTTGAGGCGCTTGACGATGTCGCGCAGCGGGTCGCCGTAGCGCTTGCCGATGGACTCTTCGTAGGCCCGGTACTGGCCGTCGTTCATGCCGTAGCAGAGGGTGACGACGGTGGGCTTGAAAGGCATGAGGTCGTTATCCATGCGGTTCGCAAAGCCGGCGGCCCACTCGCCGCCCCAGCCAAACTGCATGGAAGTCGTCTGCAACTGGGGCTGGCAGGCCAACAGATACAGCTCGATGTAGCGGCTATAGAGCTTCTGTTCGGTGATCGAATCGCCGACCACGGCCACGCGGGCGTCCCGGCCCACGACCGGGGCAGCGACTTGCGCGGAGGCGAAGGTGGCGCACAGCAGGACCAGCAGTACGGCCGAGGCAACGAGGCGTCGGTTCATGGTTCTTGTCTCCCGGTGCAGAGAGTGATTGCGTACGGGGCAGATTTCGCTGAGGACGCCTCGGACTCCTGCTTCTGAACTGACGGAGCGGGAAGCCGGAAGTTCGGCCGCACCCACGCAGGAGCCCGCGGCCTTCGCGAGGAATCAATCGTCACATACGCGATTCTCTGGCCCTTTCCAAGGAGCGACCATGACCTGCCGATTTCACCTGCTAGCCGGCCTACTGCTAGGAGCCTGCCTCCTCCCCACTTTCGCCCGCGGCGCAGACCCGGCGCCGGCGGCGCCGGCCGTCACCATCACCCCGGACCACGATCAGTGGCGGGTCAGCGCCCCTTGTATGGAGGCGCTCATCGGGCCGGATGGGTGCATGACCTCCTTGCGCTTCAACTTCCCCGGCGAGGGCCTCGTCTGGGTGCCCAGCTACCTCAAGACCGGCACCGGCCTTCCGCGCGAGCGCGGCCTCGGCGGCTCGCGGGGGGCCTTCTTCTACCAGGACGAACGGCTGAGCCTGGCGGAGATCACGCAGCCGGACGCGCATACGCTGCTCGCGCAAAGCCCGAAAGCAGCGATCAAGTACGATTTTGCTCCCGACAGGCAGGTCTGGACGCTCACCAACAAGACCGCTCAGCCGCTGCAGTTTCTCATGGTGCTCGACCCGACCGTCAACGCCGTGCGCAGCCCCGAGGGGGTCTACTGTCCAACGCCGACGCTGGAACTGGGGAGTGACGTCACCTGGTTCCAGGGCAAGCGCCGCCTGCGCGTAACTGGCGGCGATCGGATCTGGGGCCCGGGGCCACTGATCGGCCAGGACTGGCGGCAGGGGCAGTTCCAGGTTTGGGAGGCGACGCTGGCGCCGCAGGAGGTCCGCGAGATCACCTTGACGCCGGGGATCGCCACCGCGGAGGAGATCGCCACGCTGGCGGGGATTGCGCCCGAGGTGCCCTTCCGGGGCACCGAGCCGGTGCTGTGGCTCAAGCCCGCGCCGGCGGTCAGCGGCGACCTGACGGTGCTGTCGCCCCACGAGTACCAAGTCTTTCAGCGTCAGACCCGCCAGCAGGGTCAGATGCTCATCTCCGGCCAAGTGGCCTCGCAGTGCGACGCGGTAGAGGTGCGCCTCACCGGCGCGGGCCTGACCGGCCCGCTGCCTGGCAAGTGGCAGGCGCTACCGCTCGATAAGGTGCGCCGCGCCTTCCGGGCCGAGCTGACTGTGCCCGCGGGCGGCTGGTACCGCGCGGAGTTCCGGGCGCGGCAAGGCGCGCGCGTGGTGGCGACGGCGGCGCTGGAGCACGTGGGGATGGGCGAGGTCTTCCTCGGCTGCGGCCAGTCCAACTCGACCAACTGCGGTGCGGAGCGGCAGAAGACCAAGACGGGGATGGTCGCGACCTTTGGCGGCGAGAACTGGCGGATAGCCGACGATCCGCAGCCCGGCACGCACGACACCTACGACATGGGCAGCTTCTGGCCGGCCTTTGGGGACGCCCTGTACGCCAAGTATCACGTGCCCATCGGCGTGGCCGTTACCGGACAAGGCGGGGCCCCGGTTATCTCCTGGCGACCCGGCGAGGCGCCGCTGGCCTGGACCATGACGCGCATTCTGCAACTCGGCCCCGGCGGCTTCCGAGGGATGCTCTACCACCAGGGCGAGAGCGATGTGCGCGGCACCCAGGAGCACTACTATGAGTATCTCTCCGCCTTCATCCGCAACTCGCAGATGATCGCCGGCTGGTCCTTCCCGTGGTTCGTGGCGCAGGCCTCCTACTGTAATCCGCAGGAGTCCTCCTTCCCCGCGGTCCGGGCGGCGCAGAAGCAGACCTGGGACGAGGGGCTCGCGCAGGAGGGACCGGACACCGACACGCTCACCGGGGACTATCGCGCCGGGATCCACCTCTCCGCCAAGGGCCTGCAGCGGCACGGGGAGATGTGGGCCGAGAAGGTCGGGGCTTACCTGGACCGGGTGTTGGCCAACTAGTCGGCCGTCTCCGGCTCGTCCGTCACTTGGAGCGGCGCGCTCAAGGTGACGCGGGTGCCGTGGCCGGGCGAAGACTCGACCTCCAGGCTTCCGCCCAAGAGACGCAGGCGCTCGCCGATGTTGAACAGGCCAAAGCCCTCGCTCCGGGAGGCCGTCTCGGCCAGGCGCGAGGGGTCGAAGCCGACGCCGTTGTCATCGACGAGCACTTGGATGCCCCCTCCCTCGCGGGTGACCCGGACGATCACTTCCGTAGCGCCAGCGTACTTCGCGGCGTTGGCGAACAACTCGCGCACCGACTCAAAGAGCATGGCCCGCAGGTCGTCGGCGAGGGGCTTGCGCTGTCCGTCATCGTCTATCCGGCAGGTAAACCCGTAGACGGCATGGGCGTGCTCAGCCAGCCACTCCAGCGCCGGCACGAAGCCCACCTCGTACAGGACCGGCGGCGCCAACTCGAAGGTCAGCGTGCGCGTGTAGCCGATGACCGTGTCGGTCAGGGCGGTCAGCTCCTGGAGCAGGGGCGCGGCGTCCGGCGGACAGGTCTGCCCCAGGACCCCGAGCTTCAGTTTCGACAAGGCCAGACTCTGGCTGATGTGATCGTGGATACCGGTGGCGATGCGGCGGCGGGCCCGCTCCTCCGCCAGGGCCAACTCGGAGGCCAGGGAGCGCAGGGTCGCCTGGTAGGAGAGTAGCAACTCCTCCGCCCGGTGCTGCTCGGTGCGGTCGGTGCCCACGGAGGTCATCCCCACCACGGCCCCGGTCTCGTCGCGAAGCGCCCGGTTGCTCCAGAATACCCAGACCGGCCGGCCGTCTCGAGTGAGGGACTCGCCTTCCATCTGGGGGTACGCATCCGGATCGGCCCAGAGGTCCGGGAGGCGCGCACGACGGTCCCGCCCCGGGCTCTCCCGAGGGGGGGTGAGCACCGAGAGGTCCCGCCCCAGCAACTCCTCCGGTGCGTAGCCGAAGAACCGCTCGGCGTGATCATTCGCGAAGGTGATTTGCCCCGCGGTGTCCACCCGCAGCACCATGACGCCGGCGCCTTCCACTAGCTGGCGGTACTTCTCCTCACTCTCGCGCAGCGCCGCCTCCATCTGGTGCTGCTCGGTCAGGTCCAGACCGGTGGCGATCACGAACTGCACACGCTCCGCCGCGTCGCGCAACACCGAGTTCTTCCACGACACCAGACGCTCTTCTCCGTCGTGGCGGCGCAAGTGGCTTTCCCAGGAGGCCGGAGCCTGCGCTATCCCGTGGGCGAACACCCCGTGCAACCGGCGCGCCTCCTCGGGCCGCGCCACCAACTCCCACACCAAGCGCCCCCGGCTCTCCTCCATGCGGTGGCCCGTCAGCTCTTCGCAAGCGCGATTGACCCGCACGATGCGACCGGTGGCGTCCAGCACCACAATCAGCGCCGGGGCCGTCTGCAGAACCGCGGTGATAAAGTCGCCCTCCTCGCGCAGGGCTTCCTGGGTGCGCAGCACCTCCGCGGTCCGCTCGGCGACCAGCTCCTCGAGGAACTCCCGGTAGCGGGCCAGCTCGGCCTCGATCACCTTGCGGTTGGTCACATCAGTCAGCGCCACTACCGCCGCCTCAATGGCCCCTTCTTCGTTGTGGATCGGGGCGGCGTTGGCGCTCAGCGTGGCCCAGGTGCCGTCGCCGCGCTGGATGTTGTACTCCTCCTCCGTGACCACCTCACCCTGAGTCAGAGCCCGCCACAGCGGCAGTTGCTCGAGTGATAGCGGCTCCCCGGTGAGACAGAAGCACGGATAGCCGGCGGACTCCTGGACCGAGTGCGCGTCAAACTCCGTTTCGCGCCAGATTCGCCGCAACTGCTCGTTGACAATCACCAGGCGGCCGGAGGGCGCTTCCGCAGTGATAATCCCGACGGGGGCCTGTTCCAGCACCGCCGTGAACAGCGCTCGCTCGCGCTCGCGCCCGGCTTCAGCCGCTTTCTGCGCCGTCAGGTCCCGGTTGGTAATCCGCAGCCCCAAAGGGCTCCCGTCTGCGCCGTACACCGGCGTACAAATGTGGTGGATCCAGAGGATCTCGCCATCGCGCCGGACGATGCGGTACTCCAGCTCCCGGGGCACGGCGTTCGTGCGGGCCTCCTGGCCATGGGCCACGACTCGCTCCAAGTCTTCGGGGTGGACCATTTCCAGGAGTAGCTCGGGACGGTCCGCTATCTCCGCCTGCGAGTAGCCCGTGATTCGCTCGACCGAGGGCGATACGTAGGCGATCGAGTCATCCGTCCGCGTCCACATCTCCCAGTCCCAAGTATGGTCGGCTATCGTCCGGTAGCGTTCCTCGGAGAGGCGCAGCTCCTCGGTACGCGCCGCCACCTGGGCCTCCAAGGACTGGCGATAGCGCTCGAGTTCCTGCTCGGCGCGCACCCGCTCGCTGACGTCCTTGAGCGAGAAGAGCAGCGACTCGACCTGCCCCGCTTCGTCCAACAGCGGACTCACCGACAAATCCCAGTAGGAGGTGCCCCAGTCGGGGTGGTCGGGAAACTCAAAGGGGCGGGCCTCGATGCTCCAAGGCCGGCCCGACTGCACCACCTGCCGGAAGACGCCTTCCATTTCCTCGGAGGGGTATAGATCGAAGTGGTTTAGACCCGGGAACTCCTCCACGGGTCGCCCGCAGGACTTGGCGTAGGCTTCGTTCACGCGGAGGAAGTTGAAATCGCGGTCGAGGAGCACCAGGGCGCCGTAGGAATAGCGCATCATGGCGTCCAGAGCGCGCGCCGAGTCCCGGCAGGCCCGCAGTTCTGCTTCCTGCGCCTGCGCGTGCTCCGACGCCGCCTGGAGGTCGGCCAGCGCCGCCGTGAGGTCCTCCGGACGCACCTGCTTCCCGGCGGCCAGGGCAGTGAGCACCCGCTGCGCCTTACTAGTTCGCTGAGCGGAAGGCTTCCGCTCCATGGGACATCTTTCCTTGCCACGGCCTTTGCTGGGTCACATCGGCGGACGTTGCTGTGTAAAACCGGCAGGGGCAGGCCTACCGCGTAGGTCTGCCCCTCCTCAGCCTAACTGCTGGACGCTCGCGAGCGCTCTAAGGTTCGATGGGAAACAGGTCCAATCGCACCGTGATCACGTCCCAGGTCGGGAGCTTGCCGTTGTCCAGGTCGCCGGGATTGCGGTGCATCCCGCTGAGCTGGATGGTATTGTCCTCCCCAAAGTGCAGGAGGTTGGTGATGTCCCAGTCTACCGGCTGGTCGTAAGGGGCCATGCGACCGATTCCGGCGCCGTTGACCCACGCCCCGCTGATATTGTAGCGGGCGCCCTCCATGTACAGGCGAACCTGGTACTTGCCTTGCCACTCCCGCGGGATCGTGACCGTGCGGACCGGGCAGGTGCTGGCGCCGGTTCCCGGAAGAGTCACCGTCACGGGCTTGCCCTCCAGATCGCGGCCCACCCAGTCGCCCGCCAGGGAGACGGAGGCAGCGGCCGGGGCGCGGCGATAGAGGTACACGTTGCCGGCAAAGCCCTGATCGGCGCGATCGCCGGAGAACTCCCAGCCGACCACGTTCTCGCCGTCCCGCAGTTGCCGGGTGACGTCCCAGTCTACCAGTTCGCGAGAGCGGTCATCGATCTGCAGCCCGTTCAGGAACAGCTTGACATTGCCCATGATCGGCCCGGCGCAGACCAGGCGAATCTGTCCGCCCTGGCCCACCCAGGAGGCGGGGACGGTGAAGCTGCGCCGCACCCACACCGGCTTGCTCGGCTCCGCGCCCCAGAAGTTGAGCATGCTCAACACGCACGGCTTCCAGGCGCTCGCGTCGTAGCCCGGCGCCGACCACTTGAGGTCCGCCGGGGCGGAGGTACTGAGCTGCGCGCCCTGCCGCAGGTCCACCGTCGGATCGGCCCACTTTCCCTGCTGGAAAGCAGCCACGTCCACCGTGGGCGTCACTAGCTGGTGCCACATCTTCTGCTGGTAGCTCCACCAGTAGCTGGCCGCGTCAAAGGTGTCCTGGCAGCCGGTGGCCCGCACGGCTTTGACTTCCTTGGCGGGCATGAACACCTTAGTAGTGGCCTCGCCATTCTTCCACTCGAAGGGCAACTCCTTCACGCCGTCCACGCCGTAGCAGATCAGGCTCGCCGGCTTGCGCGGCAGGCGCAGGCGCAGGGTGGTGGTAACGTCCTTGTCGTCGTTCCAGCTCACCAAACAGGCGACCAAATCCAGGCCGTTGTTGGAGCGGTACGGCTGAGTCCAGATCAGGCGGTCGTCGGCGACGCACATCGCAGGCGGATAGCCAACCCCGGCCAGCAGGTCGGCGATAAACTCGGTCTCCCGCGGCTGCACCATCCACACCCCGAAGATATCCTGGCTGCTGCGCCAGAAGGCCGTGCCGAGGGCGATGACGCTGCCCTGCCCCAGCTTGTGGCGCACGATCGCGGGCGTCCCGTTCTCGAAGGTGGCCAGCACCTCGGTGTCCGGCCCGGGCTTGAGTTCCACGCTGTACAGGTTCAACTCGTTGTTCTGCCAGTCCATGGAGGAACCCTTGTCGGGGAACGTCTGGCCGGCCAGCGCCCGGAAGACGGTCTGGTCCGGCTTGATCGTCACGGTGCCCTGGCCCGAGGGCCGCAGCTTGCCGATCTCACAGCCGGTCAGCCGCGTGATGTGCCAGGAGTCGGCCGCCTCGAGGCTATCGCGGCCACTGAAGGGGAGGGTGACGTAGGTGCCGCCCGCCTTGACCCACTCCTCGATGCGATCCAAAGACGCATCGGGGATGACCTCGTTGCCGCAGTCAAACATGAACGGATAGCCATTCATTTTCCCGTCAGTCAGGCCGCCATCGTCGAGGTAGGCATAGGACTGCCCAATCGTCTGCAGGGTGCCGCGGCCGATGTCCCAGTTCCAGGGAGACTGAACCAGACGGGTGGAGTTGCCCACCGGCGGGTAGGGACTGCCGGACAGCAGACCGATCTCCTGCTTGGTGCTGCGGTAGAGGATTACCTGCGGGCCGAACATGTCGTACTTGCCCATCTGATGCAGGATCGGCTCGTGGCTCTCCCACCACTGCCGCAGCACGGGACTGCGGTCATACCACTGCACGACAAAGACCGGGTCGTGGGCATTGAGGCCCTCCTCGAACACGCGCCGGTAGGAGTTGAACTGGTCCGTGAGCAGATTGGGTTCCATAGGCGGGCCGGAGGTCTCGCTGCTGCCGGGCACGCCATAGAGGTACGCATAACGCTTGTACCAAGGGAAGAACCAGCGGCCCTCCCCAGTGAAGTGCGGGAAACCGCCATAGTTGTAGGCCATCTTCAGGTAGTTGTCGGCGCCCATCGCTCCGGGGGCCATGAACTTGATAGGCCGGTTGGGGTCCGCCTGGCGCATGCCGTCCAGCACCAGACTGCTCGCCTCGGTGGCCGAGTCCGCCCGCCACTGGTGCCAGAGCAGCCAGAGCTTGTTCTTGCCCGCGCCCAGGTAGGGATAGACCGCCGGCGGCTCGGTGGAGAGGAAGATGCGTCCGCTCCAGCGGGTGCCCAGCAGGTGCAGGACAACCTCGTTGTCGCCGGCGTGCAGCAGGCGGGTCACGTCCAGGGCGCCCCAGCCGCCGATCTGCCCGGCCTTCTCGCCGTTGATGAAAACATCGTGGTAGTTGGGGGTCGGGGGCGAGTGAATCGCGTCCGGGCTGAAGGGAAACCAGTACAGATAGATCGGCGTCTGGGCCAGTTGCCCGGTGTTCATGGAGAAAGTGCGCCGGAACCAGAAGCTAGCGCTTTCGCTGTACCGGTTCATGACCAAGTTATACAGCGCGGTGCCGCCGGGGGCGGAAATCTGCGTCCACTGCTTGTCCACCGGCTGCTGGTACCACTTCTCCCGCAGGCCCGCGTACTTCTCCTCCACCGGCCTGCCTCTCCAGTCCGCGGGGGCGCTGAAGTCCGGGGCATTCTCGATCCGGTACCACCACTGGCCCTGCAGGGGCACGACCTGGTGGTCCAACCCGGCGAAAGTCGCGAACTCCGGCTCCATGACCTGCTCCCAGGAGCCGAAGGGCGAACCCTCGCGGCCATACAGGCCGGCGACGGCAGCCAGGTCCAGGCCCTGCTTCTTGAGGTACTCGCGCCAGCTCTTCTGCGCCCAGGGGCCGTAGTCGCTGGCGTCGGCGCCGCCCAAGTTGAACTCGCCATAGGGGTGCATCCAACCCGTTACGTTGGGATTGTCCGCGTAGAGCTTCATCCAACTGGCGGTATTGGCGCCGATGTAGCGGTGATAGTCCGAGGCAAACCAGCTCATCGAGTCGGTCAGCGAATATGACCCCGTGTAGCGCGGGGAGGACTCCGAGAGTGTATTGAGGTACTCCGGGAAACGCCGTCCGCCCCAGCCGGGCAGGTCCGCGGAGTTGTAGACCCGGACGGACATGGGCTGATTGTTCTCCTTGGTAACCTTCGCCATCCAGTCGATGCCGGAGTTGCGCATCAGACCATCGCTGTCGCCCAGTTGGCTGGGGTCCATGAAGGCATCAAAGCGGAAACCGTGATCGCGGAGCCACTTGAGGTCCTCCGCCGGCGTGCGCGGGCCCGGGTCATCGGCGGGCTGCTTGATGTAGTTCTGCCAGTCGCCGCCGGAGTAGTCCTCGACGCCGTACATGCCCCAGCCGTAGCGGTCGAAGCGGTCCAGGTACATGGGATAGGCAGCGGAGGTGATCGCGCCCGCGGCCAGGGCGGCGTGGGCGTTGAGGAAGGCGATCAAGTCGGCGGACGATTCCGCGCCGACCACGCGGGCCTCGGAGCCGGCCAGCGCCACCAGCACTGCGGCGCCTCCGGATACGGTGTAGGCGGACGCGGTCGCGCCGGTCAGCTTCAGCTCGCTCACCGCGACGCCCGGCGAGAGCGTCAGATCGCCGAGAAACTTACCGGCCAGCGTGCGGGCCTTGTCCGCGCTTTCGCAGCGAAAATTGACGACCCAGGCACGCTTGGCGCCGGCCTGGTAGCCGGTGTACTCGGTCTCCACGCGACCGTAGCCGCGCAGATTCTGCCCCGCGGGCGTGGTGGTCGTGAACGAGGGCGCCCAGGAATCAGCGGCGCTCGCCGCGCCGGCGAGACTCAACGCTCCCAGCACCAGGGCTACCCACCACAGCCGACCTGACCCTACCGTATACCTCATGACAAACCCTCCCAAAATCGCGGTCTTCGAGTCCCGAACTGTTCCTTACGGCAAGCAACGTTGCATAATTCTACAGGCCTGCGCCGATACCTTCCGGGGCCGGGGGGTTTGCCCGGCGGTTCCTACAAAAGGAAACGGCCCCCGCTGCATAATGCAGGGGGGCCGTCAGGTGTGCAGGGTTTTTGTCCTTAGCTGATAACGCTAACGTTATCGGCGCGGGGGCCCTTGGCGTCGTTGGTCACATCGAAGGAAACTTCCGCACCCTCCGGCAGGCTGCGATAGCCCTCGCCGGCGATAGCCGAGAAATGCACGAACAAATCCTCGCCATCGGCGCGCTCGATGAAACCGTAGCCCTTGGCATCGTTAAACCACTTGACTTTTCCGGTTGCCATTGAAACACACCTCCTTTTCTCCACAACTGGCTGTCTTGCACCTGCGGGCCAGTCTGGAAGAGGTATGTTTCCCCAGGACCACCAACAAGTTCACGCTAGCCGTTCTTAAGTCGCCTGGTGCCATTAGCACTTAGGCACGGTTATTATGCACGACGCCGCTGGTAATGTCAAGCACTATTCAATCTTTTGTTCGAGGACCGGCGAGGGCCGGTCTTCCCGGCGAACTCGTCGCCCCTCTCGGCGTCACAACCGGTGTTGCACCCACTCACTGATTCGGGAGGAGCAAATACGATGCGAACCGTACTGGTGGTATTCGCCTGTCTGTTAGTCATGGCCGGCGCCACGCTGGCGCAGCCCCCGCCCGCGGGCGGCCCCATGATGGGGATGGGCCACATGGGCATGGGCGGCATGATGATGGGCATGGGCAGCCCCCTGATGGGGGCCGACGTGGCCGTGGCGGGAGGTAACGTCTACCTCCTGGAGGGCATGACGCTCAAGAAGTTCGGACCTGATCTCCAGGAGATCAAGACCATCCAACTACCTGATCCGGCCGCCGACATGGAGAAGATGATGGACTCCGGCATGTGCCCCATGTGCGGGGGCGCGATGGACGGAATGGCCCCGCCCCCTCCCCCGCCGGCCGGCGCGGCTCCGGGCCCCTGGGGTCGAGACGGCATGACGCCGATGATGTGTCACATGTGCAAGCAGCACATGATGTCCACGGTCAAGCTGGTCGCCGATGACAGCGGCGTGTACCTGCTGCGCATGGGCCATCTGTACGTCTTTGACCAGGACCTGGCGCTCGTCCGGGAGGCGCAGCTGGTGACCCCGCAGGAGATGGCCCCCTCGCCCCAGATGCAACAGATGATGGAGAGGATGCGGGAGCGCATGCAGGGCCGCGGCATGGCTTGTCCCATGATGGGCGCCCCGATGCGGGCGCCGATGCGCCCGGGGATGGTTCCTCTGCCCCCGCCGCCTCCGCCGATGCCCGGGGGGCCGCCTCGACCGGCCCGGCCGGAACCGATGCACATGAACGCGGCGGCCTGCTCCGTGTGCCGCGCTGACCAGGCGCTGGGTGTCTACGGCAGGCGGAGCGGCTCCTTTGGAACCCCGGAGATGATCGAGATTCCCAACGGGGAAATGGTAGTCGCGCACCGGCCGTGCCCGATCCAGACCGGCCCGGTGGAGCTGCACGTGCACGTGGACCAGGCGGACGAAAACCCGGATGGCGGCGCTACTCTCAGCGCCTACATCTACCCGCAGGGCGACGAGTCGGCCGGACACATGATCATGTTCAAGACGATCATGGCGGGCCGCTTCCTGGGCAAAACAACGCTCAGCGGCGCGGGCCCCTGGGAGGTAGCCATCCGCGTCAAGCGCGCGTACATGCAGGACTCGGTGACCTACTGGACGCTGACCCTGGGCTGCCCGAACGGGTAGCGCAGGGCGGCGACCACGCTAACGGCCCTACCCCCTAACCCCCTCCCTAAAGGGAGGGGGAACACCCTTGCCGGTGTCCAGGCGGTTGGCCGTTGCCGTTACTCCCCCTCTCCCCAGGTCCGCCGCGGGAGAGGGGGCTGAGGGGTGGCGTCCGCAGCGCCCTTCCGCCCCTACACCGACTGCACTGCTCAGCGCACAGTCAGCGGCGCGCTGAGCCGTTGCACTTGCTCGAGGCCCTCGATCCGCCAGATGCCGGCGTAGCCGGAGGCTCCGGCGGTGAAATACCACTGCCGGTCGCGCGGGTTCTGATAGACGAACGAGCCGAAGTGCTCCACGAACAGCGTGTACTCGCTGGGCGACGCGGTCGCCGTATCGTCCAGCAAGTTGCCCACGAACAGGCCGTCTTGGGTGTAGACTTTGTCCTGCCCGTTCTCGTCCACGAAGTCAAACAGCCTCTCCCCCGTCCCTGCCACCGGGCCGAGGGGCCCGCCTAGACCCACGGCGCGCCCGTAGAACTCCCCCTGCTTGGCCAGACCGCTGGCCTTGCGGCCCGCGCGCCAGAGGAGGTTCCCCGCCGCGTCCACGCGGTAGACGTACACGTCCGACAGGTGCGAGGAATGGCCGATGCCGCGCGGGTCCGAGCCCTGCACGTCTGCGTTGCCGAACACGCCACCGTCCGGCGTGGGCCACACGCAACTGAAGCCCACCCGCTTGCCGGGCTTCTCGGCCGCCGCCAGGGGGATGATCCGCGCCTGGTTCAGATCGTACGCCGGCACGCCCGGCCGTAGCCAGGTCGGCGCCAGCACCCAGACTTCATTGGGGCTCCAGCTCAGCAGGTACAGCGACAGATTGCGCTCGTCCACGCCGCCGGCCCAGTAGCTGGCGTGGTAGGCCGGCTGGCCCGGCTCCGCGGGGTACATGACCATTTCGCCGGGGTCCACGGCGCCGTTTTCGTTGCGGTCGGTGAACGCGTAGGCCGGTCGCTGCTTGTCCTTGACATCCACGCCGACCGCCGCGACCAGGAGCATCCGGTCGCCCTCCAGCCGGTAGAGGCTGGCCGGGTTGCCACCGCAGAACATGTAAGTTTTCCCGGCGTGGTGGACGATCCGGGGGTGCCAGCGCCCATAGTCGGCCAGGGCGAACTTGGTCCACAGCGCATCCGGCACGCTGGTGCCCGTCTGGTAGTCCACGTGGTGGCGGATGAAGGCGTCCCCGCCCCAGCCATAGAGATTCTCCGGCTTCTCCGGGTCCACGCAGACCTCGCCGGAGAGATACCAGGGTCCGGCCCACAGCTTCTCGTAGCGCAGATCGGCGCTGAGCCGCTGGAAGACCTTGGGCGGGGAGTCCTCGCTGAAGAAGACGCGACCGGAGGCGGCTACGGTGATTCCCGCCGGGTTGAGCAATTGATCGGGGCGGTACTGGCCGTTGTTGTCGCGCCCGCCGGGCTGTCCGTAGCTGCCCAGCAGCCGTCCGGCTCGGTCAAAGCGCTTGACCTGCTGGCTGCTGCCGCGATCGGTGACCAGCAGGTTCCCTCGCGCATCCACCGCCACGTGATGCGGCGCCTCCAGCCCGCCGCCGAGCAGGACCTGCCGCTCGCCGGTGGCCGGGTCCAGCTTGAGCACGCGCCGCTCGCTGACCACCAGCAGTTTGCCGTCGCGGTCCAGGCAAACCCCGGTGGGGCGGCGCACCAACAGAGAGCCGAGCGCCCGCCCGGACTCGGGATCGTAGATCGCCACGCGGTCCTGGTAGTAAGCCGCGACGTAGAGCCGCTCCGCGTTGCAGGCCAGGCCCGTCACGGGGGGCTCTGCTACCGGGGCGACCCGCGCGCCGTTCGGCACGCCCGCTTCCGGAGCCTGCGGCTGGTCGGCGGGGCGGCCCAAGCCCTCCAGACAGAAGGCGAGCGGATCGCTGCCCTCATGCGCAAAGGGCAGGTAGCCACCGTCCTGCGCCGACACGCGCCACAAGCCCGCGCGGCCCGCCAGGGGGCCGGTCAGGTCCACCGCGGCGAAGACATACTTACCATTGGAGGCCACCGCCGACTGCGGTCCCGGCAGCGCCAGGGGCAGGTGCTGCCGCCACAGCAGATTGCCCTCCTCGTCGAGATGCAGCAAGCCGCCGTCACCCTCCTCAATCGCCCACAGCGCGTACAGGCCGGTCGGATCAGAGCCCATATCCACCACGTTGCCCCATACGCCGCCCCAGCCGCCACGCGGATTGGCGCTCGCGTGCGCCGGCTTGCCGGGGCTGGTGGCGCTGCTCACAAACTGTGCGTGCAGGCCGGCGTTGCTGATCGCCCGTAGCTCGTACGCGCCGGCGGGGACCATCTGGCCCGCGTCGTCCTGGCCGTCCCAGCCGACGACCACGGGGCCCGCGGGCACTTCCCGCCCGGCAAAGAGCGCCCGCACCAGCCGCCCCGCGGAATCGTAGACCCCGGCGGAAAGCAGCCCGGCGGCAGGGGCCGGCAGCGTCGCTTGGTAGGCACCGACGTTAATCGGCATCTCCACAGCGACCGGCTGGCGCAGCGCCCGGTAGACCAGCGGGGGCCGGCCCGTGGCCAGGAAATGCGCCTGGCCCCAGTCGGCCAGCGACCGGTAGGAGCTGATCGAGCCCATCCCAAAGGCGCGCAGGCCGTTGCTCCACAGCCCGGACATGGTCCAGCTCACGGACTGCCCGGCGCGCGGATAATTGCCGCTCTTGACCACTGACCAGGGCACGCGCAACTCGAAAGTGCGACCCGTCCCGGTGGGTTGGGACTTAACTTCCATCTGGCTCACATCGCCGATGGTGAAGTTGAAGGAGCGCTGCAGGGCCACGTAGTCTTTGTTCTCGGTGGGGTTGTGCCAGACGCCGAAGGTGAGAATATCATCGCTGGTGCGCGGGTCGCCGCCGAGCCACTTGGTGTCCGCGGACAGGCGAAACTCCAAGGAATCGCCGAGCCACCAGGTGTTGTCCACGCCATGCTCGTTGAGGTAGGGCCCCGCCTCGTTGAAGATCGCGCCGAGGTACAGCGCCTGATCGTCATACATGGCGGCCCAGGTCACGTTGTACTTGTCCTTAACCGCCGGGTCCACGTAGTGGGGACCGTAGGCGCAGGACATATCCCAGTCGCTCAGGTCGCCATCCACCGTCACCGGACCGGGCGCGGGGACCACGAAGAAGTTCTGGCCATCTATGACCAGCGGGGTCTCCCCCGCCGCCCGGAAAAGGCCGGTGCCCCAGCGGTCGCGCTCCATGCGCAGTTCGGTGGGCACGTCCAGCACCTGACTGGAGCCGCGGTGCCACCAGACCTTCGCGAGGTTGGTGGTCCCGGTGCTGTCGCTGAAGTTGACGGCCACGTCGGCCGCCACCTCCCGGCCGGGCGTCGGCCGGAAGTCGCCAAAGAAGGCCAGCGGCAGCTTGACCTCCGCCGTGTACCCCTGCCCGTCCGGCGCGTTCTGCACCGCCAGCACGGCCCCCGGCACCGGCCCCTGCCAGGCCATCTCGATCTTGGTGGCCGGCGAACTGATGACGGTGGGACTGGTCACCCCCGGCGCCTGCTGGCGGTAGGCGAACACCACTGGCTGGCCCTGCAATACGGACATGAGCACGTGGAAGTCGGTTGGCCCGCCCTCGGCGCTGGCGCTCGCTACAGTGGGGCTGGTACTGAGGTAGAAATGCAGCGAGTCGCCGGTCTTAAAAGCCCGCCCGGGGTCGCTGCCGGCGTTCTTCATCGGCGAGGAATCGCGCACCGCATAGGCCAGGTAGAGATATTGGTCGTCCCACATGGCGTAGGTCCGCACGCTGCGATCCGGAGCGGCCGGGTCCACCTCATAGTTGACCGGCGCGGCCAGCACCCAGTCATTCAGCTTCCCGTCAATGGTCACCGCGCCCGGCGCGCGCACGAAGTTGAGCGGAAGATCCGCCGGTGCGCCCACGGCTGCCAGCGCTACCAATCCGAGCAAAGAACTGAGCATACTTGCTGCACCTCATACCTGATTGCTGAATGATCCCGACTAGCGCCCGGCGAGCACGCCGACGCCCCACGTGGCCGGCTCGAGGCGCGCCTCGGAGGGCAGGTCGTAGACTTCAGCCCCGCCGCCGCGTCCCCAGTGAATCCGCGCGGTGTTGCGCTGGCCCGAGGCGTCGCTGAAGTTCACCGAGAGGTCCAGGCTAAACTGCTGGACCTCCGGCCCCAGGCCCAGCTCCGCGCGCGGAATCGCCGCCTCCAGGCGGTAGCCGGTCGCGGTCGGCACGATCACGATCTTCACGTCCGCCAGCAGTTCGACCTTGTCCAGGACCACCTGCCCGGCCGGCGAGCGGAAGGGCACCGGCGCGGCCCCCGTGGCCACTTTGGCCCGGAAGGCCACCGCGACGTTCCGGCCCTGCATCGGGGCCAGCAGCACCCGCACATCGCCCACTCCGGCCGGCCGGTCGCCCGCCGTGGGGCCCACCCACAGGCTAATCTCGTCGCCGGTCTTGAACAGCGTGGAGATACTGTCTCCGGCGTTGCGCCAGGGGGAGGGATCGCGCACGTCGCAGGCCAGGTACAGATTCTGGTCGTCATACAGCAGCCGCGCGGTGGCGCTCTCCTGCTCGGTGTAGGGCAGGTCCACCGAGGGCGCCGCCGCAAAGGGGGCGAAGTCGCCGGTGATCGGCACCGGCCCGGTCGCGCGCGGGAGGCGCAGCGTCGGCGGGCCGCTGACCGTCGCCGCCGCGACCTGCGCCTGCGCGGCCGCCAGGGCCTCCGGGGTGAGCATGAACTCGCCGCTGAAACGCACCGGCTTCTGGTCCGCGCCGGTCAACTCGTAGACGTGAATAGCGTCGCTCGCCGCCAGCAGATAGACCTTCCCGTCTTTCGGGTGGCGGAAGACGCGCGTGTTGAATAGCTCCACCCACACCGTATATGGATTCGGCGTGGGGTTGCGCATGGTGTCCTCCAGCACGGTGCCGACGTACAGGCCGTGCTGCAAGTCCCAGGCATGCACGAGGCTGTTCTCGTCGGTCCAGAACAGGTACTCGCCGATCACGCCAGCCGCGCCGGTGGGGCAGTACATCTGGCCCGGGGCCGCAAAGCCGGCGGCGCGCTCGCCGCAGTGCCAGAGCGGCCGGCCGGTCATCTGGTCGTACTTGGTGACCTGCGCGAACTCCCAGTCCCGCCCGTGCCCGACGCCGGGCAGCCCGGCGGCGTTGTAGCCGCCATTGAAGGCAAAGACCGCCTCGCCCCAGGCAAAACTGGTCCGCGCCCCCGCCGCGCCGTGCTGCAGGCCGTGGTCCCGCGCCTGCCCCACGTGCTGGGCGTGCGCCCAGTCGTAGGTCGGCACGTCGCCCTGCCACTCCACCGGCAGCTTCCACACGCCGCCTTCCGCGCGGTCCGACCAGTCGCTCAGGTAGCAGTTGTAGTCGTCGTCGAAGTAGGAGCCCCAGGCCTGCTGCGGCCCGGGAGCCGCTAGCGGGTACGCCGGCGAGGCGGTCACCCGCCACTCCTCCGGCTGGGCGCGGCCGTCCCCGTTGCGGTCGGACCACGTGCCTTTGAGGCCCGTGTTCTGCTTGGCGCCGATCGCGCGATAGTTTCCGTCCGCCTGCTTCTCCACCCAGCCGCCCCAGACCGCGGCGACGGGCCGGAAACCGTCCGGCTTAAGCTCCACGATTCCGGCGCTGGAACTGCACCACCAGAGCTGTCCGTTATGGTGACGGATGCGCGGCCACCATTTCGGCGGGGCTAGCCCCTGCTCGTTGGTGGTGTCGGTCGGCTGGTACACGCCCGTCCAGTACGAGTCCACCTCCCACTGACCAGTCTGGTAGTCGAGGTGGTAGCGAATCAGGCTGCCGTGCGTGTCGCCGTAGACATAGTCCGGATTCTCCTCGTCAATCCCGAACATCCCGCTGAGGTAGTACGGGCCGTGCCACTGCCGCTCCCACTGGCCGGTCGCCGACCAGCGAGTGAAGCGGCGGGGCGCGGAGTCCTCGGCGACGAACAGCCGTCCGCCCCCGGTCACGCACAGGCCCACCGGCTCCAGGAAGCTGTCCGGCACAAGCTTGCCGCACAGGGGCCGCCCGCCGCGCTGCCCGCGCGCGCCGGTCTCGCGGCCGGCGGCGTCAAAGTACACGACCTGCTGCCGCGGCGCGCCTACCGAGGCGGCGCAACCGCCGCCCGGCGCGGCCGCCAGACCCCACACCAGTCCGCTGGCCGAGGCGACCTCGGTGACCTGGCCCTCCGGCCCGAGGGATACGATCTTCTCTCCGCTGCCCACCAGCAGCCTCCCGGCGGCATCGAACGTCACCCCAGAAGCCTGGTCCACCGGCCACGCGGCGAGCTCCTGCCCGGTGGCGGCGTCTGCGACAAATACGCGGTTCTGCGCCGGAGCGGTAAGGTACAGCCGCCCGTCATGATAGGCGATCCCAGTGGCGATGCGCCCGCCTTTCAGGTACTCGCCGAACATCGGCTGGGGGCCGGTGTCGCGGCCGTAGAGGCGCTTCGCGCCGGTGGCGACATCCACCCGCCAGAGCAGCGGCCGGCGATACTCGCCGCCGTAGTCGGTCTGCCCCTGCGGCGCGCCCATGGCCGAGGCGCCCAGGATGTAGACAGACTCGCCGTCGCAGGCCAGCGCCATCTGCAGAGCCTTGAACCACCAGTCCAGATGCGACTTCCAGCGCACCTCGCCGTCCTGGCTCATCCGGATCAGCCCGCCCTCGCCCTCCTCGGAGGCCCACAGGACGAGAATATCGGAATCGGGCGCGCCCGTGACCGTGCAGACGCTCATCACGTTGCCCCAAACGCCGCCCCAGGAGCCCTTGCCATCGGCGGTGCGGTACGGCGGAACGCCGCTCTGGGTCAGGCTGGTGACATAGCGCAGCGCCAACTTCGGCGTCATCAGCCCGTGATAGCGGTAGACGCCGGGGGCCGCCCAGGCTCCGTACATGTCGCGACCGTCCCAGTTCACCGGCGCGGTGGAGTCCACCCCACAGGCCAACTGGCGGACGGTCAGGTCGTTGCGGTCGTAGACGTTCACGCTCATCCGCCCCGCCGCGGGTGGCTTGACCGGCAGTCGCACCGCCACTACCGGCCCGCGTTCCTCCCCCGTCAGGCGCGCGATCTGCGGCCGCCAGGCCGAGGTGGTCGCGACCACGATCCGGCCCGCCCCGTTGTCGGCGATGTAGACACCGTTGGCGTCCGCCGCCACGGCCCAAGGCTGCACCAGATGGTCCAAAGCCGCGCCCGGCTGCCCGCTGACGCCCAGACGCGCCTGCAGCGCGCCGGTCGCGGCGTCCAGTTGGTCCACCACGGCCCCGGCGGGGTCGCAGACGTAGACCCGGTCCGGGGTGGCGGCCAGGCGCCGGACGCCGCGGTAGGTCTGCGGGCTGACCCAGGCAAACTGCTGCCCGTCGGGGCTGAGGCGCGCCACACGCGTCGCCGCCGCGGCGGTCCCGCCCGCGGTTGCCTCCGCGTAGGAGACAAAGACCGCGTCGCCGCCCACCGCCACCGCGGTCACGCCCGGCAGATCGGTGCGCCACGCCTGCAACGGCGCCTGCTTGTCCAGCAGTGGTCGGCGCCAGATCGTCCCCGCTGGGGGGTCGGCCAGGAGCAGGTCGGCCCCCAGCGCGGCCGCCTGCCCGGCCTGCTGCAGTTGCGGCAGGGGCAGGTCATACTCCAGGTGGGCCGGTCCACGGAAGCCAACGCTCCACCCCTGAGCATCGCGATAGACTGCCACCAAACCTCCCGGCGCGGGGGCCAACGTGGCTACCGCCTGCCCATAGAAAGGCCTGCCGGAGGTCAGCAGCTGTCCGTTCGGGAGGTTCTTGGGCAGCTCCAGCGGATGCATCACGTCCCAGTTGCCGTACGACGTAAAGGCCGCGGCCAGCAGGACCTCCCCGGCGCTAGCCAAGTCCTCGATGTGGACCGCGCCCAGACGGCGCGTGTAGACGAAGTTGGTCCCGTTCCACTTGGCGACCACCGCGCCGCCGCGCCCGGCGAAGAAGTAGCGGTCCCCCAGGCGCACTAATTGCTGCGCCATCCGGGTCTCGGGCATCTCTGAGCCGCAGTCGCCCGGCGCGTCGTGGCCCTGCAGATCCACCCGCCGCAGCCCCCCGTTGTAGCCGAACTGGTAGCGCAATCCGTCCACGATCTGGCCTTCAACGACATCCCCGAGACGCTGGCCGTGAGCGTCAAACCGCCCGCTCACGTTCTCGCCACCCGCATGAATCACGTCAAAACTGCCGTCCGGCTCCACCTGCACCAGGTGCCGCCACGGCCAGGACGCTTTGGCCGGCAAGTCGAAGGAGAATAGGGGGGTGGCCTGGCCGATCGCCGGCGCGTAGGCGGTCACCGTGTACTTCTTCAGGTCCACCTGCGACGAGCCGACCACGACCCGCCCGGCGGCGTCCAGGGTGGGCGACAGCACCCACTGGCCGGGGCCGGAGGCCACTTGCTCAGCTCGCAGCAGCTCCGGCTGCTCGGGCCGGGTGTCCATCCGGAACAGGGCGCTCTGAAAGGGGTTGGCGCGGGTCGCTACGAAGCACACATAGTCGCCCGCGCGGACCATCTGCGAGGTGGAGATCAGCCCGCCCCCGCCCGGCAGGGTCAGGAGAGCCAGACAGTTCCCCTCCTGGTCGCTGACCGCCACGCCTGCCGCGGCCCCGGCGAAATACAGCCGAGCGTGCGCGTCCGCGGCGATCCCGGTGTAATAGGCGTAAGGGAAGGGCAGGGCACTCAGCCCCGAGGTATTGCCGAGCACACCGACGACGCGAAGCGGCGCCGGGCTCTGCGCGTGGGCGAGGCTCGCGGCCGCCAGCAGTAGTCCAGCCAGGAACCCCAGCCTCCGACGATTAACCAGCGCCATTCTCATCTACGCTCCTCGGTCAAAAAGCCAGCGGAGCGTGCGACCCAGGAGGGGGCGATAGCCGGACCACTGGTAGAAGAAGGTCTCTCCGGGGCGCGGCTCGCCCAGGAAGGTGCCCAGCACCACCGCGACGCGCCCTTTGCCGTAGCGCCCCGTGACCAGGACCGGTGCACCCTCGCAGGCCAGCAGCACCTCCGCGCCCGGCTTGGCGGTGACCTTGTGGTAGTAGTAGAACTTGGGGCTCTCCGTCCACTTGAGGCCGTCGGTGACCGGCGAAGACTTGGCGACCTTGACCGCCGGCGCCGTGGCCTTCACCAGGTCCCAGGGACCGCTGACGGTGACCGGCAGGATATCCTCCAGGAAGGAACCGGCGATCTCGCCCTTGCCGAAGCTCAGCGGGCCGCCGAACACCAGCAGGCTGCCGCCCTGCTCCACGTAGCGGCGCAGCGTCAGCCGCCCCATGAAGCCGTTTAGCGCCGAGGCGGGAACGTCGGCGAGCACCACCGCGCGCACGTCGCTCAGCGCCGCCAGCTTCTGGGGGAAAGGCTGGTCGAGCACCCAGCCGGTCTGCAGGCGGGCCAAGAAAGTGTCGATCTCCGTCAGTTGCGGGTACATCGCGGCCAGGGCGCCATCCGGCAGGTACGTCTGGGAGCCGAAGCCCTTGGCCACCAGGACGGTGGACTGGGCGTCCGCGGCTCGCGCCGCCCCCAGCCCGAGCAGGGGTAACGCCAGCGCGATCCAGATGAGGTTCTTGCGCATATTCATCACTCTCCCAGCCAGATAGCGGCTTGTTCTTTGTCCGTGGTGAAGGTGGCGAGCTGCGTCACCGTGACCTTGTCATACCACAGGTCGGTGCCGCCCTGGTAGCTGACGATGAACGACATTACGCCTGACTCCGGCCGGAGGAAGCGAATGGTGAAATCCTGGTATACGCCCGGCTCCTTGAAATCGCTGGCGAGCAGGACCTTCGGGTCCATGATCTGGCCGCTCAGACCGCCCAGATCGTCTATCGACAAGGAAGCCACCGGAGTGGTCGCCGAGTTGTCTTTCACCTTGAGGCGGAAGGTGACCAGATAGTCGCCGATCGGCTGGTCGGGGGTGTACTCGCCCCAGGTGAGAGCCACCCATTTCGCCACTTTCCCGGCTTGGGCCAGCGCGGCTTTGCCCTGCAAAGCCTCCGGATCGTCTACCAGTTCCACCCCTGACCCCGGCTGACGACTCGTATATGTCCACCGCCGCGGCGAGGGCGGCGTCACAGCGGGCGCCACCTTCACCAGCCGGATCACATCGTAGTAGATCGCTGTCGCCGGACCGTGGTAGTCGGCACTGACCGAGGAGTCGAGCCGGCAGCGGACCGTGGTCGCCCCGGGGGGAGCGGACGCCAGGTATGTGCCCGGGGTGAAGTCAGCTACGGGACCGTACGGCAGGGAGTACCCGCTCTGGCCTATTTGCTTGCCGCTGGCGTCCGACCACAGCAGGTACACGACCGAGGTGCAGCCATCGTACGTGCCACCCTTGGTGCTCATCCCCTCCGCCCGGTACCAGAAGGTCAGCAGATAGTACTGCCCGGCCTCCACCGGAGCGGGGTCGGAGAGCAGCGAAGCGTTGCTCGGCTGGGGGAACGACACCTGCAAGGCCCGCAGGCCGGTAAAGGCCTGGGGCGTGGTCTGGTACGCCGCTCCGGAACCGGACGCCGGTGTCCACCCCGGCGGCGGCGCCCCGCCCTCCTCAAAATCCCCGTTGCGGAGTAGATTGTGCGTATCCACCGGCGAGTTAGCCCCCACCGGCAGCCCGCAGAGCAGCGCCAGCAGTGTCAGTATCGTGATCCGCATCAGCAGTTCACCCCTATTCCAGCACCAACAGGTCCCAGAAGTACAGATTCGGCACGGTCACCGTCGCCTGGTTGCCCTGCACGGCCAGCGGCAGCACCGTCGAAGACATGACCGGGTCGGCGGTCAGCAGCGTCGCGCGCGTGAGCTTCTCGCCCGCGTTCAGTGTCAGCGTCACGGTGACATCCTTCTGCGGCGCGGGCACCTGATCGGTCGCATCGGTGTGGATGCGCTCGGTCACCGGCGCGTTGACCAGGTGCACCAAGTACTGGCGCGCCCCGTCGGGAGCAGTCCGCACGGAAGCGTATTCCTTCCACCACACCGGGCGCTCGGACTTGACGGTGAGGCGCTGTTCCGGGTCGGGCAGGGCCTTGACGCGGTCAATATCCCACATCAGGGACGAGTAGCGAGTGACGAACTGAGCGTAGTTGCCCAGCGGCAGCGTGTCGGCGTGGTAGTTGCCGTACGGGTGCGAACGCCCCGCGTAGGTGAAGATGGTCATGAACAGGTGGTCAATCGGGTACTGGACGTCGAAGCCGATGATCAGATGGTGCCCGCCGAGCCCGCGGACGACCTCGCCGGTCTTGTGATAGTAGGCCATGAAGTCCGCCCAGCGGTTGGTCGGGCTGGTGGGGTCGTAGGAGCTACGCGGCACCTCCTCCATCAGGAGCTGCCCCTTCCGGCAGGACTCGTCCCAGGCGGCGGCGCCCCGCGCCTCGCGGAACTGCCAGTCGCTGTTGTCGCCGACGGGGAAGTCCGGGCCGAGCTGCTTCCAGAGGCTGTCGCGCATGTGCGCCCAAGCGCGCGCCTCCAGCAGGTCCTTGCGCGCGGGATCGTTGCCGTCGATCTTCTTGCCCCAGTAGTCGTAGCCATTAGCGCTGTAAGTAGCGTTGTCGAAGCGGAAGGCGTCCCAGCCGAACATCTTTTGCGCCTTGACCATCTGCGTGACCTGAGCGTCCACCGGCTCCAGCGTAGCGATATTCACATTGAGCATCAGCGCATACCAGGCGAGCGTCATCTTGTAGGGCTGCTGACTGTCCGGCGGCTTGCTCGCCAGCTCCAGCTTCTTCTCGTAGTAGCTACCCATCGTGAGCTGGCCGTTCTGGTCGTACACAAACCACTCCGGGTGCTGCGCGTAGACCGGCGCTCCCCCGAAGCCGATGGTGAAGGGGTTCAGGTAGGCGCTGGCCCGCATCCCGCGGCCATGCAGCCACTTGACAGCCATCTGCAGGTGGCGCTTGCCCATGGTGTAGTTCCCGGTGCCGCTGTACCAGTAGTCGGCGGCGGGCGCCATGTTGAAGAAGTCGTCGGGCGACCACGCGTAATACTCCATATAGTTGGAGTAGTTCCAGTAGAGCGGGACGAAGGGCTTGGCCAGTTCCGCGGCCAGCCCGTCCTCGGCCTTCTTAATGTCGGCCACCGGGCTGCTCTCATTGGGGCCCGGCCCGGAGGGCGGATTGCAGCCACGACCGGCCTGCGTGAGGCAGACCTTCCACAGGTTATCGGCGACGCTGAAGTACTCACGTCCCTCACTCAGGGTCTTGCCGGCGGGGTCCACCAGCGTCGCCGCCAGCGCGAAACCGTACTCCTCTTTGCCGGTGTTCCAGGCGAGCGGGATCTCCCGCCGCTCCCCCGGCGCGAGGGTGAGGGCCGTCTCGGAGAGCGGGTGCATCTGGCTCACCTCGCTCTCCAGCGTGCAGCGGAGCGTCGCGGTCTGCGGGGTGTCCGCGCCGTTGTAGACGGACACCAAGCCCTGCGCCGCCTCGCCGGTATGATAGAGAATCTTCCCCGGCCAGACGGTGCCCAGGCACAGTTGGCGCCGCGGCGCGACGGAGAGGCGGTCCACGGTCAGCTTGGTCGCGGCGCCCGCCGTCGGGCCTACCCACGCGGAGATCGGCTGCGCGGCGAAGTTGTCCACGGTGAAGCTGAAGTCCGTGGGCGTGCCCGCCTGCGCGAAGTTGTAGGCGGTGATGGTCTTGCCCGCCACGTTGGCATAGCCGGGCAGGTCAATCTGCAGCGTCGCTAGCGGCGAGACCGAGCTGTCGGTCTTGTCGACCTGCAGCCGGAAGGTCACCTGGTAGACGCCGACCGGCAGCGCGGGCGTAGTCAGCGCATTCTGCCCCGGTTGCGAGACGATCTCGGTCGGCGCCTGACACGCCCCCCCGCTAACGGCGAGCATGACCAGCACGATTGCGAGTGCGGCTGTTTTGCCCATGATAATCACCTCTCGGCGCTAGTAAGTCAGACCGCGATCCCCGTCGGGCGCGTTTTTCGCTTGCAGTCTCGGTGGCACCGGCGTCTCGCCGGTGCCCGCTCACGCTGTGCCGCCCGACACCGGCGAGACGCCGGTGCCACTGGGGGAAACGGTACCTCTCCCCTACGGCGTCGCCAGCGGGGGCGGCACGGTCGCCAGGACCCCGGGTATGATGCGCAACTCGCGCAGGTCGGCCACTACATTGCTGGCCTGCGGGAATGTGCCCATGGTGTTGTCCGCGAAGATGACCAGCGGGAAGTCGCTCCGGAAGATATTCCCCGGATAGGCCTGCTCGCTCACCAGTTGTCCGTCGCGGAACAGGCGCACCGTCTGGCGGTCGTAGGTCAGCATCAGCCGCACCCACTTGCCCGCCGGGACGGCCTGCGGGAAGGTCACGCGGCTGTTGCGGCCGATATTGGCGTCGAAAATCAGGCTGCCGTCCCGGGCCAGCTCCAGGCACAGTATATGGTGGCGGCGGAAGATCATGCCGCTGGAGTTCTCCGCGCGGCGCATATCCAGGATCATGCTGAACGGCCCCTCGAGGTCCTTGGCGCGAGGATGATCGTTGATGAGCAGGTAAGATTTCTCCCCGCTGAAGGACGCGTAGGGCCGCCCCTCCTCCGTCTTCAGCGCCACCCCCGGTCCGACTTCCACCTGCCCGGGAATCTCCGAGCCATCCCGGAAGCCGTCCGCGGTCGGGGTGAGGCGGAACAGATCGTCCTCGGCCCAGCCGGCGGCCGGCTGCGCGTAGGTCCCGCGCTCCTGGAGGTACTGCTGGGCCACTTGCGTGGCGCTCATCACCCCGTCATAGATGCTGAACGCGCTCAGTTTGGCGTTCAGGAAGTCGCGGACGCCCACACAAGAACCGAGACTGAAGGGCGCGTCCACGGGGGGCAGGGGCTTGTTCCAGGTCTGCACGCCGACCGGCACGCCGTTCAGGTAGAGCGTCGCCTTAGGCCCGTCAATGGTCAGGGTCAGGCACTGCCAGGTGCGCTGGCGAATAACCGACGGCGCGATCAGACGTCGGCCGGGCGGATCGGTCAGGCTGACCGTCACGGTCGTGTCGTCCAGCCGCCAACTGAAGATGTAGTCAATCCAGTCGGCCAGGGACCCGCCGCTGCTGTTGATGGCCATCGGCTTGACCCACACGCGCATGGTGAGGTTTTTGCCCTCCACACGCGGCCGGAAGCCCGCCGGCGGCAGTTGCACGGTGCCGGGGTTGGGCACCTCGCTGTGCAAGTAGACCCCGGTGATCTTCCCGCCCGCCTCCGTGAAGGGCTCCACCTCGCCCTTGACGGTCACCGGCACGGGCGGCGTAGTGCGGTCCGCGGCGACGCCCTCGGCCGGATGCAGGTCGAGGTCCACCAGCGCCGGCGGCAGCACCAGCGGGGTCCCCTCCGCGCCCGCGGGCAGCAAGGCGGGAGCCGGCTTAGCTACCGCGGCATGGATCATCGGGTACGTCTGGATGACCGAAAAGTCCCGGGCCACCGCGGCCAGTTCCTTCGGAGTCAGCGCCTCACGCGTACCCTTGCCGTCCGCCGACCACTTACCCGGCGCGTAGCAAGCCAGATCGATCCGCTTGTAGGTCAGCTCCCGCGGCGCCCAGCCGGAGCCGATAGCGATCCGGTTGGACTGGCCAAAGCGCAGGTCGGGCGTGATGTCCACCTCGAAGACGGTCGGCGTCGCGGAGACAAACACGCCGCCCAGGTCCCAGTAGCGCAGGTGCCCGTTGATGATCACAAAGGGGCAGGGACCGTCCACGCGCAGCCAGACCTCCTGCGTCTTCGCCGCCGCCGGCACCATCACGTCGCGGTAGACAAAGGCGGCCTGGATCGTCGCGGGCAGCGTGACTTCCTGCTCGGACTGCATGCTCTGCACGGCGCGCCAGGGGCCCGCCAGGTCGAGGACCACATCGGGCTGCGGCGCGCGCTCCAGCATGATGCTGGGCATAATCCCCAGGCCCTCGTGGGCGATCTCCAGCCGGTTGCGGCCGGGCACGACCAGCGCGCTCACGTCAATCCGCGCAAGGTCCAGGCGCGCACCCTCCCAGATGTTCTTGCCGTTTAGGTAGATGACGCTCTGGCCCATCCACCCGTGAATCGGGGCGTCGTGAATCTGGCCCCGTATTGCGAGCGTCAACAGGCTGCCCTTCTGCCAGAAGCCGGGCAGCGTGAAGTCGCGGCGATACAGCCCCGCCACGCCCGGACCGCTCTTGACGTTCATCCCCGGCGTATCCCAGAGCAGCAACTGCGTCGGCGCCATTTTAGCAGCCGCATCGTCCAGCGGCAGAAGCGCCTGCGCCGCGGCCAGCGAGTCGGTCTGCGCCAGTTTCCAGTCATGGTTCAGGTCCAGATGCCGGTACAGCGGCGCTTCGGGGGCCTTGGCGTCCGGCGTGAAGCCGCTCCAGATCTCCGTCTGCCGAGTGAACCAGTGAGTCAGGTCCTCGGTCGCGCCGGGTCGGCGCGCCGCGAAGTAGGTGAAGTCCCAGTCGGGCAAGTTGACGGTGAGCGTGGCCGTGTTTCCCTCGAGCTTGGCCTCCACGGCTTTGCCGGTGACCGGGTCGTAGATGCCCTGCGGGGCGTAGTCGAAGGTCCAGCGCACCGTGGCGGGCTTGTTGCCCAAGCCGCGCACCATGAGCAGGTCCTCGCAGCCGTTGTTGCTGACCAGAGTCCGGACGAGGTCCGCGCCGCCCTCCGCCGTCGCGTAGACCGCCGGGCCGTGCGCCTCCGCCAGGCCCTTGGACAGCGCCCAGGGGAAATTGGACCCGCCGCAGTAGTACACGAAACCCTTGCCCAGCGCCCGGCGCGTGAAGGCCGGCGAGCCGTCGGGCCAGGTGCCGAGAATCTCGGTCCCCGGCAGCACGGTGAGGCTCCGGCTAGGCACGCCGTAGCGCCCCTCAATCGGCTGCGGACCGGTCAGCCCGCCCAGGTTCGGGTCGGTCTGGGTGAAAATCACCTGGTTGCTCTGCGGCGGCACGCCCGCCAGGCGCACGCCGGCCAGCGTCGGCCCGGGGCCCATGCCCTCGCCGCGCTTGATAAAGGTGTCCGCGCCGCTGAGGGTGTCAATCACCAGGAGCCCGCCCTCCTGCACGTAGGTCTTCAGGGCCGCGGTCATCGTGTCGTCCCAGCAGGGAGCGGTCCCCGGGTCGATAATCACGGCAAAGCGGGACAGGTTCCCGTCTCGCACGCGGACCTCGTCCATGTACGGCAGCAACTCGCCGCCGCGCAGCGGGTTGATGGTGTAACGCCAGACCTCCCAGCGCGCGAACTCGCCGGAGTAGAGGGTGTTGATTTCCGCGTCCATCACGGCCATCGGCGACATGCGCACATTGGCTCGCCCCATGACTTTGATCCAGGGCAGCTTGGACTCGAAGTACGCGCGCATCTGCGGGTCTGAGGTGATGGACTGCAGGCTGATGAAGTAATCGTGAGCGTTCTTGCCCATGAACACCAGGTTGCCGAACAGACCCTTGAGGTCCCGGAGATTAGGCATGGAGCCGCCGGTCTCGGCGCTGTCCTGCAGCATCCGGGTCGCGCCATGCTGCTTGGGGGCGGTCAGCGTCCAGCCCGAGCCGGCGCCCGTATGGTGCGAGTAGCCGCCATAGTCGGCGATGGTCTTCCAGCCCCAGGAGCTGCCGTCCCAAGCATGCACCTTGATGGGGCGGTCGGGATCCACCGAGCGGATGCCGCGCAAGGTACTGGCCACGCCCTGGGCGACGTCCCAGTCCACAAACTCCAGTTGGTCCCAGCGCCGGGCGTTGATCAGCGGGTCGGAAGTGGGGAATTCCTCGGCCTTTTTGGAGGTCAGGAAGATCGGCCCGTTGGGGGCGTCGTTGGCCGCAAAGCGCAGGGTGATCGTCAGCGTCCGCGTCTTGGCCAGCTCATCAGTGATGTCGAACTGCCCCCAGGTCTTAGCCGTGTGGAAGCGGGGGTCGAGCGAGCCCAGCGGGCGGCCATTGAGGAACACCTGCACGCTGGAGTAGCTCAGCGGCGCCAGCGACAGGTAGACCGGACCGGTGAAGGCCTTCGCCGGCACCGTGAGCGTCTTGCGCATCCACACGGGGCGGTTGTTGCCCGCCAGCGTGTAGACCAACGCGTCGCCGGGGTAGTACAGGCGCACCCAGTCGGAGTCGTCGAAATTCGCCCGGGCCCAGCCCGCCGCGTAGCCCTCGAGGTTCTCATCGCGCAAGAAGCGCCACTCGCCGGCCAGGTCCACTGCCCCGTCGGTCCAGCCGTAGAAGGTCCGCCAGTCGGCGAGGGTGACGTCCGACCAGTTGCTGAGAACCCCCGACTTGCCGTAGTAGCGGCGGGAGACGTCGTCCAGCGACAGCTTGCGAACCTCGCGGAGGAAGCGCACGAACTCGCGCTGCGCCATCGGCCCGCTGACGCCCCAGTAGCTGGCCTCAAAGGGCCCAATCTCCCCGTCCGGATCGAGAATCGCCATCTGGTTGGGGTCATCATCCAGCCGGCGCAGGCCGGTCAGGTAGTTGGCGGTCTGAGCCTGCCGCAGGGGGCCATCGCCCTCGCGCATCTCGCCGTAGTAGGCATAGCGCGCGGCCACGTGGGGGTTGATGGTCTTGGTCAGGAAGGGGTTGCGGTTGTAGAGGTCGGGCTGATGAATCAGCCACTCGGTGCGCTGGAACTTCACGCCGTACTTGGTGAAGTAGCTCCGCAGCCACATCGTGGTGTTGTCGTTGGGGACCATGTCATAGCAGATGGTGCCGAGGTTGATCTGGGGGTTGAGGCCGATCTCGCCCAGCCACTGGTAGAAGGCGTCGGGTCCCTGATGCTGAGCGTCCTGGGAGAAGTCGCCGATGCCCTGCCAGACGCCCAGGCAGTACCGGTCCCACTTGTCCAGGTACAGCGGGTGAGTCAGCGCGCTCGCTCGCACCGGCGCCGCGGCCAGCAGGCCCGGGAGTTGCGCGATCACCGCGGCCTCCGAGCCGCTGAGGACGACCACGTCCTTGGCGCCCGCCGCGTACAGGGGCACGATTCGATCGTCACCGCCCAGGACAATCGCGTCCACGGGACCGGAGGGCGTGGTCAGGACCTTCACGGCGTTGCCCGAGGTCAGCTCGAAGTCGCTGTAGAGCTTCGACACGAACCAGCCGGCGCGCTCGGGCTGTCCGAAGGTGAAACGATGCACCATAACCGCCGCCACGCCCGCGCCCCGGCTTTCCGAGGTATAGCGCACGTCCCGGTAGCCCCGCAATAGATACTCAGCGCCGGTAGCGGGAGCCTCTGCGGCCCAGACCGCAGAAATCAGACCTCCCAGTAGACAACCCATCAATACGCAGGTGAGTCCGGTGCGGTGAATCCTCATTCAAGCCACTCCTTCACGGGGCAGTATTGAAGGGAGCTTTCGCCGCGGAGGGGCCGAGGGCCTTCTTGCCTCAAGGGAGGGGCGTGAAGGCGGAAGCTGGAGCCCGGCACCAGTATTGCCTCACCCCCCCGGCCCCCTCTCCCGCGGGGGACCTTGGGAGAGGGGAGGAACGGCGAAGGCAAACGACTTAGACGACACCGAGGTGATCCCCCCTCCCTTTAGGGAGGGGGTCAGGGGGTAGGGCCGTTCGCCCTATGGCACCAGACGTCCGGCCACGATCTTCTCCAGGGTCTCGCGCCACTGGCGGGAGGCGCACCAGTCCTGGGCGCCTACCGGGGTGGCGAGCACACAGACCGTCTCACCTGTGCCAAAGGCGCCGGCGACCACAATCGGCGTCGTGCCGACCTGGAGCAGAGCTTGCGCGCCGGGTCGCACGGTGGCGCGGTGCACCAAGTTCTGGGCGGTGAACTCGTACGGCGCGACCGCCGCCAGCGCGCCGGAGGCCTTGGTCAGACCGGGGGTGGCGCAGGGCTGGAGGTCGAAGGGGCCGCCACTCTCCACGGGCAGGACCTTATCCAGAACGGTGCCGCGATAGCCGCCGTTGCCGTAGCCCAGCGGCCCGCCCAGCACCAGCAGGCGGCCGCCGTGGGTCACGTAATCGCCCAGCATCTCCATGGCCGTATCACCCAGCGCCGCGCGACTCAAGTCGCTCAGCACTACCAGGTCGAAGGCCATGAGCTTCTCGTAGTCATAGGGGAAGTAGTCCAGCGTCGGGCCAAAGACCCCGGCGTACATGTACCCCTCGGTGATCTGCGCGTTGGGGAGCACCCGGCGCACGGCCGGGGCTACGCGATAGGACGGCGACAGCAGCCCCTTGAGGAACAGCACCTGGGGCTGGGCGGCGTGAATCCGGGCGATGGTATCCGGCTTGAGCAGGTGCCGAACCTTGGGCGCGGCCGGGAAGACGTAGAAGGGGCCGCCGTCCGTCATGTTGGTGTTGGTGGACATAGAGCCGCCGAACCACAGCTCGGGCGTCGCGGTGAAAGCCTCGCCCGCGGCGGGCTTGCCCTGCAGGCCCACGCGCACCACGGCCGGCTCGCGCTTCACGCTGTCATAGGGCAGGGTGAAGCTGAGCGTCTGCGGGGTGTCCCCCACCTTCTCCAGCTTCTGGACCGGCGCGGCTTCCTGGTGGTTGGTGAACAACGTCTCGAGGCCCGGAGTGACGTCGAGCGAGGCCAGAGGCAACTCGGTGGCCATGAAGGTCGTGGACAGGCCCAGTTGGCTTTTGGCCTTGTCTTCCGTTAGTTTGGCGCTCATCAGCACCTGCGGCGAGGCAAAGGTCACCGCGTCCAGCCCGCTGATCGGCACGAGACTGACCTCCGTCTGCCAGCTCTTGCCCGGGGGAATGGCCACGGCCTCATACTGCCACTCCATCGTGTTGGCCCCGGTGCAGTTGTACAGGAACCACAGGTCGTTGTAGTCCATGAAGAAGACGAGCCCCTGCTTGGTGGGCTGATCAATTGCAGCCATCCAGCCCGCCTGCGGATTGCGCACAAAGCCCGCGTCCACCGGGTTGGTGTCTTCCGAGTCGGCCACGCTGATCCCGCGTTTGCTGGGCCGGAAGTACAAGTCGGTCTTCGAGTCGCCGCCCAGCCAGGCCACGTTCTGCATCCAGTAGCCCACGGAGCGCCCGTCTTTGTTGGTGTTGGTCAGCCGCACGCTGTCGCGCACGACTTTGCTGCCCTCGCGCAGGCTGATGGTCTTTTCGACCAGGATGCCGGCCACTTGCGGCACGCCCTTATCCTGGGCGAGGTAGCTGAACTGCACGGCTACCTCCTCCGGCCCGGAGGAGACGATCTTGTAGGTATACTTCGCCGCCCACATCTGGCCAGGCCAGTACTCCTGCCAGAAGTGATCGGCAAACAACCCCTGATAGCCCTTCTGGACCACGATCTCCTTGTCGCCCCAGGGGGCGAAGAGGAAGCTCTCCACTTTGGCCCCGTCGTTGGGGTTGACCTCCACCCGCAGGAGGGCGTTGCGGAGCACCACGTGGTCTCCGTCACGGCCCTTTACGACTTCCACGGAGGCGGCGTTGGCCCCTACGCAGGTCCAGATCAGCAGTAGTAAGGCACCGGCGGCAGTTAGCTTTTTCATTGATTTCACCTATTCGAAAACCACGAGGCTCCAGAACCACACGGTCGGCACGGTGACCGAGACGGCGTTCCCTGCCCGGGTCAGGGGCAGAGCGGTTCTGGTCATAGTCGGGTCCGCGGAGAGCAGGTACGCGGCGGTGATCTGGTCGCCCGCCTGGAGGGTCAGGCTGACCGCCACGTTCTGGAGCGGCGCCCGCACCTTGTTGGTGGGGTCGCTGTAGATGCGCTCCTGCGCCGGCGGGTTGACCAGGTTGATCAGGTACTGGCGCTTGCCTTCCGGCGTCTGGCGCACGCAGGCGTAATCTTTCCACCAGACCGGGCCGGAGGCGGCCACCTTGACCCGCTGCTCGGCGTCGGGCAGCAGCTTGACGTGCTCGACATCCCAGTACAGCGCCGAATAGCGGGTAATGAACGCCGCGTAGTTGCCCAGCGGGAGGTCGTCGGAGTTGATGTTCGCGTAGGGGTGGGTGCGGTCCACGTAGGTCAGGACGTTGGAGTAGAGGTGATCCACCGGGTACTTCATGTCGAAGCCGATGGTCAGGTGATGTCCGCCCAGCGCCCGAACCGCTTCGCCCGCCTCGTGATAGCGCGCTATGTAGTCCACCCAGCGGTTGTTAACGCTGAGCGGCGAATAGGAACTGCGCGGCACCTCTTCCATCAGGAGGCCGCCGTTCTTGCAGACCTCGTCCCAGGCTCCCGGGTTGCGGCCGCGGAACTCGTAGTCGTCGTTGGTGCCGACCGCGAAGATCGGCCCCAGCTCCTGCTGAAGCCTCTGGCGGAGATACCGCCAGGCCTGGGCCTCGATCTGGTCCTTGCGAGCGGGGCTGCCCCCGTCAATCTTGTGGCCCTGCCAGTCATAGCCGAAGGCGGGATATACCGCGTTGTCGAAGCGCACCCCATCCCAGCCGAACATATAGTGCGACTTCACCAGTTGCTGGACATGCTGCTCGATGACGTCGAGGCGCGAGGCGTTGATGTTCGTGAGCAGTGCGTAGGGCGAAAGCTGCAGGCCCCACGGCCCCTCTGTGGTCAGATGCTCCCCGATCTCAAGTTTCTTCTCATAGTAGGAAGACAGGGCCAACTGCCCGTCGGCCTGGTAGGCGAACCATTCCGGATGTTTCTCGAAGATCTTCTCGGAGCCATAGCCGATGACAAAGGGGTTGGTGTAGGTCTCGGCCCGCATCCCGCGGCGGTGCAAGTACTGGATCGCAAGCTGCAGATGTCGCTTGCTCATGGTGTAGTTGCCGGTGCCGCTGTACCAGTGGTCAGTGCTCGGGGCCAGGTTGAAGAAATCTTCCGGCGCCCAGGCGTAATACTCAGCGTAGTTGGTATAGTTCCAGTACACGGGCGGCTGCGGCTTGGCCAGAACCGCGGCCAGTTGGTCTTCCGCCTGCTGGATCTGAGACACCGGCGACGAGGGATTAGGCCCGGGCCCGTTGGGGACGTTGGACCCTCGCTGCTGCTGGGTGATGCCTACCGCCCACATGTTGTCCGAGACGCTGAAGTACTCGCGGCCCTCGTCGAGGGTCTTGCCCGCGGCGTCCGCCAGGGTCGCGACCAGCGCGAAGCCCCACTGCTCGGCGCCGGTATTCCACTTGACCGGCACCTCGCGGCGCTCACCCGGAGCCAGCTTGACCGGCACGTCGCCGAGGCTGCGGCGGCGCTGCAGGTCGCTCTCCAGTGCCAGCCGGAGCGTGACTGCCTGGGGCTGCGCGGTGCCGTTGTAGACGGCGACCAGCCCCTGGGCGTCCTCCTGGCGCTTGTACATGATCTTGCCCGGCCAGACGACGCCGAGGCCCACTCCGGGAAGCGGGCGGAGGCTGAGCTTCTCCACGGTCAACTGCGGCGCCGAGGCGTCCACCTTCTTCACGTCGGCCCACAGGTCAACGTTCTGCGCCGCGAAGTTGTCAAAGCGCACCACGAAGTCGGTGGGCGTGTTGGCGGCGGTGAAGCTGAGCGGGGTGATCTGCTTGAGGGCGGCCTGGGGATACCCGGGGACGTTCACGTTGAGCGTCGCCAGGGGGGTTACCGACTGCTCGAGCCGGTTCACCTGCAGCCGGAAGGTGGCCTCATAGACTCCTGCAGGCAGAGTTCCGGCGGCCAACTGCGTCTGCCCCGGCGGGCCACTGAGTTCCCCCACCGGTGCGGCCCCGCTGGGAAGCGCCCCGAGCAGCAGCCCGGCGGCCAGGGCGAGGATGATAGTTGTGACTTTGTTCACGCTGCGCCTCCTACCACGATGCGTTGCCTGACTACTTAACCGTTTCGCAAGTCGAGATTCGCGAAGGCGAGGGGGAATACCTGCGAAGGGCGAGGGATTCTTTGCAGTTTCCCGTAGGGGCGCGTTTCGCGGTGTCCACACCGCGACACACGCCCGTTCGCTACCTGGCAGCTAATCAGCGGGCGGTGCAGGACACCAACAAAACAGCAGACTTCCGCAGGAACCATAAACCCGGCGCGGAATATCCTTACAGGAGGCACGCATGAATGACACGCAGCCGGAAGCCCGCGAACACACCCTTCTCGGCGGTTGGGGCTGCTGGATAGCCGCCCTGGTCATGCTGGCGGTAGTGGCCGCCCTCTTCTACCCCGTCTACTCCCGTGCGCGGGCCAAGGCGTCAAGCAGCAACTGCCTCTCCAACGTCAAGCAGATCATGCTTGCTCACCTAATGTACGCCGCCGACTACGACGGGCGATTCCCCTACGCCCCGGACTGGCCCCCACGCCTTTACCGATATCTCAAGAACGAACAGATCTACGTCTGCCCCGCTGATGCACGGCCCCGCCCCTATCCGGGCAGACCTCTCGGCCTCAGCTACACCATGAACGTCGCAGCCAATGAACTACAGACCGACAGTCACGGCACGGGCCCCGGTGAACTCGGCGTGATCTTCGACGGCACTGCCACGTACGGTCTGACCGACGCGGCGGTCTTCCGAAAGCACGAGGAGCGCAAATACCGTATGAGCTGCAACGTGGGCTACGCGGACGGCCACGCCAAAGCGGTGCTGCGCCCGCGCGACTTTACCAACGAGACGCTCCTGCCGCCTTGGTCAACCCCCGTGCCGCTGCGGCCTCAGAAGGACCTCCCGCCGCTCCCGGTCGGCCCTTTGCCGCAGCACTGACCGGGGCTGCCGCCGTTTCGCGTAGGGTAGTTGTCAGTCTGCGAGCGGGCGTGTGTGCCGGCGCAGACGCCGCCAAACGCGCCTCTACAACGACGGGAACTCCCGCACCCCAGCGCAAGCTATTACGAGGCGGCCAGCGTCGGATCGGCGTTGATCGCGTGGGCCAGGGCGGCCCGGGCCTGGTCTACCGCTAGTTGGGCGTTCGCCTGATTGGTTTCGGCGGTCAGCAGGGCGGCCTGGGTGTCAATCACGTCCAGGAAGACCCCCAGCCCCGCCCGATAGCGGCCCTGGGCCAGCCGCAGACTCTCCTGGGCATTGGCGACCTCCGCCTCGGCGGTAGTCACGCGCTGCTCTGCCGTCTTGAGGTTGAGGTAAGCCGAGGTCACGTCGGAAGCGGCCGGAGGTACTCCAGGCGCAGGAGAGCCTGATCGGCGCCCTGCACGGGGTCAGCGCGGCGCGGACCGGGAACTCCCCGGTGGCCAGACGGTAGCGGGCCCGGGCGAGGCTCGCCTCGGCCTGCCGAACCTGTCCCTGCACCTCGGAGGGGTCCAGGCGCGCCAGGACCTGCCCCTTAGTAATACGGTCGCCTTCGTGGACCTGCAGGAAGGTTATCTGTCCGGTGATCTGGGGGGAAATCTTGACGTTGAGAGGGGCTTCCAGCGTGCCGGTGGCTTCGTAGGTCGCCACGATGTCGCGGAAGCCAGCCGCTGCCACCTGCACCGTCGGGGGCGCGGCCAGGCGCGCCTTCTGGGCCTGAGCGGCCGTCAAGTCGGCCTGATGCTTCTGCACCAGCCGCTAGCCGATCAAACCGAGGATGACAACAACCACAATCACGATGGGAGGGAGACGCTTCATCGTTCGCCTCGCGCAAGTGATGGACGACAATGCCTAACGTAGCTAAAGCTTCCTCCCCTGTCAAGCACCCAAGCAGCACCGGACCGCGCGGCCCCGAGCGACAGGTTCGCCGTCTGTTGACAGCGGGACGGCGAGACGCCCGTCCTACCGGCTACCCCTGATCCAGCACCAAAACCCAGTCCTGGAACAGCGGCAGCGTCCGGCCGTGGCTGGTGCCCAGCGGCAGCTCCCATCTCCCCTGCTCCTCCCCGACGGCCGCACCCAGGGGGTACTCATCCCCGGTGGCGGGGTCCCACAGGAAAGCGCGGTAGGTCACGCCCGGCTCCAGGCCGGTTACGGTGGGCGCCGACCCCCACATGCCGGCGAAATAACTGATCCGTACCTCGCCGGGAATCCCGGCGGTGTAGACGCCGAAGTAGTTCTCCTCCGTCCAGTGCTGCTCCACCCACTCCGGGTGCGGCGCAAACCGCTCCCAGGGGTAGCGCTCCAGCAGCCGCTTGGCCAGCCCGACCTGGCGCGAGCCGGGGAGTTGGCAGGCGTCCTCCCAGGCCGTGTTGCCCCAGGCCATCCCATGCGGCGAGGGGCCGTAGCGCCGCTCCCGGCTGTTGACCTGCCAGATGCCGTTGGCCCCGTAGGTGTGCCCGCAGGCCCCGGAGAGCAGGCAGACCCAGAACATCATCCGCTGCACCTCCTGCCGGCAGGCCTCGCCGATCCCCTCGTAGCAGACCTCGCTGTTGAGGACCGGCAGCACCGGCTCACGCTCGTACGCGCGGGTGACGCTGGTCACCGTGTTGGGCAGGCTCATCCGGTCGCCGTGCCCGGTCTGGAGCATGTCAAAGTCCAGGGCGCTGGGGTCGGCCAGCTCGGCATAGCCATCATTGCTGGGGTGCGCGGTGAGGGGGCGATCAAAGGGGTCCGTGGCCTTGATATAGTGGCTGAGTCGCGACCAGCCCTCCGCCTGGCGGGCCCGGTCGCCCGCTTGGTCGTCAGAGAGGTAATAGGACATGATGACCTCGCCCGCCAGGCACCAGGTGACGGGATAGGCGCCCCACCGGGCGATCAGATTGCGCCAGTGCTGCTGCATCTTCTCCTCGCCCATCCAAGGCAAGAAGTAGCCCCAGCAGGCGACGACGCACGGCGCCAGGCCCAGGTCCACCAGGTACTGCAGGCGGCGGTCGGCGAGGTCGAAGTACGCAGGGTTGATCGTCGCGAAATCTTCCGTCCAGGGGAAGCCCGCCTCGTTGGCCCCGCGCTCGTCGCGCCAGGGCATGTCCGGGTAGAGCCCCGCCACAATCTGAATGGCGCTGAAGCCCTTGCTCACGCGGTCCAGGGCCAGCGTCTGGAAGCCTTGCGGCCAGGTGAGCCGCTGGGTGAAGCCCATCCACCACGTATCGGCCAGCCAGAAGAAGGGGGTGCCGTCCGCATGCTCCAGGTGCCGCCGGTTCGCGGCGACCCGCAGGGGGCCGTGCTGGTAGAGGGGATTGTCGCCGTGATAGGGGATTACGGTGAGCGCGCCGCTCTGCCCGTGCAGCCCGGCGTCTTCCGGCTGCGAGCAGACGGTATGGTAGCGGTAGAGGCCAAGTACCGGCGAGGCGAACCGCACCCGCCAGCAATCGCCCCCGGCCCAGAAGGCCGGCACGACCTGCTCCGAGCCGTCCGGATCAGCGAAGACCACGTCCAGGCAAACCTCGCCGAACGGGTCCGCGTAGGACCGCTGAGCGAAGAAACAAGCCTCAAAAACCGTATTCTGCGGCTGATAGACCATCAGACACCTCCGCGCAAGCAGACTGGCCGGCGCGGAGTCTATTCGCCCGAGAGCGCGGGAGACCTTCCGGCTACGGGGCCACCGGCGCCGCGGATTTCGCGGCAGGCGACGGCGGCGCGGGAGCTTCGGGCGCGGGAGTGCCGATATCGAAAGTGGCCACCGCGCCATACTCTCCGCCCACCATAGCCTGCGTGTCCCCCCGGAGCAGGAAGACCGAGCGCGCTCCCTCCGGGCAGTCGATGGTCTGCAGGCAGGCCCCGGTACTCAGGTCCCAGACCTTGAGGCTCTTGTCCCAGGAGGCGGAGACGACCCGCGCCCCGTCGGCGGTTACCGCCAGCGCCACAACGTGGGCCTTGTGTCCGGTGAGAGTGTGGAGGCACTCGCCGGTCTTCAGGTCCCACACCTTGAGGGTCGCGTCCGCCGAGCCGGAGATCGCCCGCGTCCCGTCGGGCGTCACCGCAACGGAGCGAACTTGGCTGGTGTGACCCTCGAGAGTTTGCAGGCAGACCCCGCTGTCCAGGTCCCAGACCTTGACGGTACTGTCCCAGGAGCCCGAGAGGGCCTGCTTCCCGTCCGGCGTAACCGCCACGGCCCAGACCAGGGAGGTATGACCAGCCAGATTCTGGAGACACCTCCGCGTGTTCAGATCACACACCCGGAGCGTCTGGTCCTGCGAAGCGGAGATCACCCGCGTCCAGTCTGGAGTCACCGCCACCCCATAGATGTAACCCTCGTGTCCGGTGATAGTCTCCACGCAGTCCCCGGTGCCCAGGTCCCAGACCTTAATGGTTTTGTCCTCGCAGCCGGAAACGGCCCACTTCCCCTCCGGCGATACCACCACCCCGGCGATCCTGCGCTTGTGGCCGGTGAGGGTCTGCAGGCAGCGCCCCCTTTTCAGGTCCCAGACGCTCAGCACGTGGGAGTGGCTCATCACCGCTACGGCGCCGTCCGGAGTGAGAGCCATGAGGGTGTCCGTCTGGGCGTACGGAGGAAGCGGGTCGCTGCTCCCGCAGTTGGCGGCGAAGAGCAGGACAGCGGAGACGGCGAGCAGCGTCAGACCGGCGGCGGGTGCACCTCTCATGATCCAACCTCCCACAGTCATTAGTGGCATGTTCCCTGCCGGGAAGATAGTTCCTGCCAGGGCCACACGAGGCGCGGGCGCTAGCTGACGGCCGCTACCCCGGCAGCTTGCCCACCGCGCGGTTCACGGCGTCTAGCGTGGTGCGCTGGCCCCAGAGGGCTTGCGCGTAGTTGACCCGGGCCCGCACCAGCACCGTCAGCGCTGAGATCGGCTCCAGGTTGATCGCCTTGCCCGCCTGGTAGCGCGCGGTGGCGACGCGGTAGTCTTCCTCCGCCGAAGCCACCGCCGTCTCGGCGGTGCGGACGTTGCGGTTCGCCGCGTCGAAGTTGAGCAGCGCCTCGCCCACCTGGCGCGAGATGTCCAGGTCCAGCGCCGCCTGATCGGCCTCGGCCTTCTGGACCGTGGCCCGGGCCTCAGCGACCTGCCCGCCACGCGCGCCGCCGTCCAGAATCGGCAGCGAGGCGACCACGCCGAAAGTGTATCCTCCCCCGCTCTCCCCGCCCGATACGCCGAAAACATCGCCCATCAGCGTGGCGGCGACCTGGGGGCGATAGTTGCTCTCGCGAGCCGCGACCTGCCTGCGGGCGGCCTCCACGCGGGCCGCGGCGGCCCGCGCCTCCGGGCGGAGCTTCAGCGCCTCGGCGGACAGGGCGGCCGCCTCCCCGGGGGTCGTGGACTCGTAGGCCAGGGCATCCGTGAGGGTCAGCGCGTAGTCCATCGGCACGCCCAGGTCCTGCCGGAGACGCAACAGCGCGGTGCTCACGTCGCGGTCGGCGTTGGTCAGCCCCTGCTGGGCGTCAGCGACCTCTGCTTTGTCGCGCAGGACGTAGTACTGCGGAATCTTCCCCGCGTCAAAGCTCTCCTGGTCCACGCGCAAGCGCTCCTGCTGCTCCTGGAGGTTCTGCCGGGCAATCTTCACCATCTCGGTGTTCAGCAGTACCTGCCAGTAGTCCGCGCGCACCAGGTAGGCGACCGTCAGATGCGCCGCGTCCAGGTCCGAGCGGGCGGCCTGCAGTTCCGCGCCGGCCCCGGCGACCTCCGAGCCCACCCGGCCGCCCGTGTACAGGGGGTACATGAGCATCAGGTTCTGGTCGGCCTGGGAGGCGTTGGGGACGGTGAGGATGTCGTTGGGCATGACCGGCGCGGTGCCGGTGAGGTTGTTGAACATAGTGCCGGTCGAGAGGAAGGTGCTGGTGGAGGCGATCAACCGGCCACCGGAGCGGGCCTGCTCCAGCCGGGCCTGCGCGCCGGGAACGTCTGCCCGCGCGCCCGCGAGGACCGGGCTCTTTGCGAAGGCCAGCACCACGGCCTGCTGCAACGAGAGGCTCGGCGCGGCGGGAGTGGCCGGCGCCTGGGCCGAGGCCGAGAGGGCCGCGGTCATAGCTAACAGGATGACGAGCCCGAGTGTACGCATGTGTGACTCCTCCTCATTTCCCCGCGCGAGGCGGGACGTGCAGCCGGTGGGCGTCAGCCCACGCCTCCTGGGCGCGGCGCTGCTGGTCGGCGTTCAAGATACTCTGCAGGCGCGGCCAGTAGGCTTGCCGCTGGGCGGATAGCTCCCGCGACAGGACCTGCATCTCCCCTGCCGCGTCGGTCATATCGCTGGGACCGACCCGGTTCGGCTGAGCCTGAGCCAGCCTCCCCTGGAGCGCCTGCCCCGCCGCGTCGAGGCGACGCTGCAGGTCGCCGGTTTCCCTCTGCCACTGCTCCGCCAACGGAGCGAGCCGCTGCCCCTGGTCGGCGGAGAGGCCCAGGCCGGCGGCATGCTCCCGGACAAAAGTGGGGTCCGGAACGCCCACCAGGCCTACCCCGGCCGGCGTCTGGTGCTCCACGATCATCGGCCCCCGCTGCTGGTTATCCTGCACGTGCCGCCACCACAGCAGCAACCCGGACAGCACCAGGGCAATCAGGAAAGCCGGGCCGAACCGCGGGCGCAGTAGCTTACTCATCTTCCTCGGGTATCTGCACCACGCCGTCGTCCAGCGAGTGCGTAACCGGCCACTGGTACTCGCGGTGCAGGAACTTGCGTTCCAGCCAGCGGTTCAGGTCGTCCACGTAGGTGTGCATGATGGGGATGTCAAAGAGGCTCAGGATAGTCCCCATCGCCAGCCCTCCGATGACGACCATCGCCAGTGGCGCGTAGGCGTCCATACCGGTCTTGGGGAAGAAGGCGACCGGGATCATGACCACGATAGTGATGATCGAGGTCATCAGGATGGGCCGCAAGCGCTGGGGACACGCCCAACGCACCGCATCGTCCCGCTTCACCCCGCGGTCGCGGTAGTGCATGATCATGTCGATCAGCAGGATCGCCGTGGTCACGTCCATGCCGGTGAGCACGATGATGCCCAGGATAGAGACCGTGGAGAAGGTCATGTGCGCCAGGAACAGCGCGATGAAGACACCGGACAGTTCCAGCGGCAGCGAAAAGACCATCTGCAGCGGCTGGAAGAAGCCCCGGAACTGCGCGATCAGCACCAGGAAGATGAAGATCACCGCCAGCGCCAGCCCGCCGAACAGGCGGCGGAAGCTGTCCATCATCTGCGTCATGTCCCCGCGCATCTCAATGCCGTAGCCGGGCGGGAAGTTGAGCTGCGCCATGGCGTTCATCTGTACCCCCATAGTCAGGTCCATGGAGGGCGTCTCGCCCTTGCGGTAGAAGCCGAGGACGGAGACCACCCGCCGAATGCCGTCATGGCTGATGAGCGTGGGCGTGGACTCCCAGTCGATCGAGGCCACGGCGGACAGCGGTACCTGTCGGCCGTCGGGCGTGGTCAGGTACACGTTGCCCAAGTCGGCCGGCCCGCGCCGCTGGTCGGGCTCGTAGCGCACCAAAATGGTGTCCTGGCGCAGGTTGGGGAGCCGGTAGAACTCGTTAGTCAGACCGCCCTTGAGCGCGTAGTAGGCCTGCTGGGAGATGCTCTCCGTGGACAGCCCTAGCTGCTGCGCCTTGGCCTGGTTGATGCGGATTTGGTAGGAGGGCGCTCCCATGGTCCAGTCCGTCGCCACCTGGCGGACGCCTGATTTCTCGGCAATCCGGGCGACCTCCTGGCCCATCCGGTCCAGCACGTTCAGGTCGGGCCCGTAGACGATCAACGAGATCGGCGCCTGGGAAGTCGCCATGACGTCCGAGCCCATTTCCTTGATCTGCAGGCGGCGCACCCCGGGAATAGTCGCCAGGGCCTCCGCGCGCACCCCGTCAACGACCTTCCAGATGTCCCGGTTGCGCTCGCTGAGGTCCGACAAGGTAATCATGAAGGTGGCGGCGTTGACCTGCGGCACCGCGTAGCCGGTGAAGTAGGTGCTGTTGGACTCCAGCATGGTCTCCGCGCCGATCTCGGTGGAGACGAGCTGGATCTCCGGGTACTTCAGCATGATCTTCTCGACCTGCGTGACGGCCTGCTCGGTCGCGGCGTAGGAGGTGCCTGGAGCCATCTCCAGCACCCCGTAGGCCTGGCCCACGTCGGCCAGCGGCATCATCTCGCTACCGATGAAGTAGTAGAAGCCAAAGCCGATGACCAGCGTCACCAGGATGCGCGCCAGGTTGGCGAACCGGTGGTGCAGCAGCCAGCCGATGGCCCGCCCGTAGCCGCGCTCCATGCGCTCCAGCAGGCGCTGGAAGGGGTTGACCACCAACACAAAGAACCAGGTGCGCTGCTCGGCCGCGCGGGCGCTCTCGGGCCGCAGCAGATTGGCGGCCAGGAGGGAAGTCAGCGTAAACGAAACGACCATCGAGGCGAGCAGGGCGAAGATCAGCGGCCAGACCAACTCGCGGAACATCAGCTCCACGATGCCGCCCACGAAGAGCAGCGGCGACAGCGCGAGCAGCATCACGAAAGTGGAGGCCAGCACCGCCAGCCGCACCTCGCTGATCCCGTCAATGGTGGCCTGCTTGGGCGTCTTGCCCATGCGCAGGTGCCGCTCGGTGGCGTGCACGTCAATGATGGTGTCGTCCACCAGTCGCCCGATGGACAGGAGCAGGCCAATCAGCGTGCCGCTGTTGAGGGTCATGCCCAGCGGCATCAGGCAGATGATCGCCATCGACAGCGAGGTGGGAATGGTGATCAGCGAGATGAGCGTGCCGCGCCACTCGCCCAGGAAGAAAAAGACGACAATCCCGCAGAGCAGGACGGCCACGCCCAGCTCCTCGAGGAGATTGCGGAAGAGCACGCCGACGAAGTGGGCGTTGTCGTAGGCCACGGTGAACTTGAGGCCGGGATTCTCCTGCTCCAGTTGCGCCAGGACCTTGCGCGCATTGGCGATGACCGTGGCCGAACTGGCTTCCGGATTCTGGACGATGGATACCTCCAGGGAGGGGACGATCTGGCCCTCCTTGCCCACCTCATGCGTGACCATGTGGTAGCCGCTGCGCCGCTCCCAGAAGCTGTCCACCACGCGGGCCACGTCCTTGACCTGCACCACGCGCGGCGAGGCGGCCGGGCCGGTCGCCGGAGCCGCGGGTGTCGGACTGGCAGCCGGCGAGCCGCCGGAGCCGCCGCCGCCCATGCCCCCTCCCCCACTGGCCGGCCGCGCGCCGGATCCGGCCCCGCCGCCGGCCGTCACCGGGTATTCGGCCACCGTCTGCGCGTCCTGGGCGCGGGTATCCGCGCGCACAATCGTCTCGTCGCCTCCCGAGGTCAAGACGCCACCCGGGCGGCTGACGTTGAACCGGTCCACCGCGTCGCGCACGTCGAGAATGGACAAGCCGCGCGCCGCCAGCTTGTTGCGGTCCGCGATCACCTGCAACTGCCGCCGGTACCCGCCGAAGGCCGACACTGAATACACGTCGGGCACGAACTGCTTCAGCCGGTTGACGACCTCGTTGTCGCAGAACTGGCGCAAACGCACCGGGTCCCAACTGTCGTGGGTGACGCTCAGCGACAGAACCGGGATGTTCAGCGGGTCAATCGCCAGCACCCAGGAGGGTTTGAGGTTGGCGCTGGTGACCGGGAGGTTCGACTGGATCAGGTTCATCAGCGACTGGACGTCAAAGAGCGCCTTCTTCATGTCCGCCCCGTAGTAGAACTCCAGGGACACGACGGAGAAGCCATCCTGCGAGGTCGAGCGCAGATAGTGCACCCCGCGGATGTTGGTCATCTGCTCTTCAATGGGTTTGGAGATGTACAGCTCCATCTCCTGAGCCGACAGACCCGGCATCATCGTGAAAACGCCGACGACGGGGCTGGGTACGTAGGGCATGAACCGGCGCGGCATGTAGAAGCCGATCACGAGCACCGCCAGCACGACGACGCCCAGGTAGAAGGACACGACTACCCAGGGATGCTCAATCGAGGCTCGGGTGATGGCCGCCAGGCCGGAACCGGCGCGCGGCGCCTCCTGCGGGGGGCTCGCCATGGACTACGCGCCTCCCCGGAGAGTAAGCAGCCCGCGCAGCAAGCGCAGAGGCAACCGCACCGCCGCCGGCAGGCCCAGCCCGAGCGGAGTAGACATCTTCATCCCCGGAGGCATGGCGGCCGGCGCGCTAGGCGCCGCGGGCTGACCACCGGAGGCCGCCGGCGGAGCGGGAGCCGCTGCTCCCGGCGCGGGCGGAAGCTGGGCGGGGCCCTGCGCGGTCCAGGGCACCGGGTAGACCAGGTCCCCCTCTCGCAGACTGCCCTGCCCGGCGACAATGACTTCCATCCCCGCGCACTCGCCCTCCAGTACCTCCGTCCGCTCGCCGTCCGTGGCGCCGAGGGTCACCTTGAGTTGGTGCGCCAGCTTGGCGCCGGGCACCGTGGCCCCGCCCTGCTTGGGCACCAGCGTCATGCCGCACTTGGGGCACGAGCCTGGCTTCTCGGAGACTACCTCGGGGTGCATGGTGCAGGTGTAGGTGGTCTTGCCGCCACTGGTCTTGGCCTCCGCCGTTACCCAGATGAAGGCTTCCTGAGCGGCGGTGGAGGCGGCTCCCGCGACCGACTGACGGACGATAGCCGAGTTGGGCACGGTTACGACGTCGGTTCTCGCCTGGGTCGTGATCTTCAGGGTAACGGAGTCGCCAGGGGCCAGCACCTCGCCGGGATTGTTCACCAGCGCCTCCACGGTCGCGGTGCGGGTGGTCGGATCCGAAGCCGGGAAAATGGCGGTCACGCGGGCATTCAGCACCCCGCCCGGCAGCCGCGGATGCCGCGCCTCGACGGGCGAGCCCACGCGCAGCCACTGCAAGTCACTCTCCGTGACGTAGGCCTGCAGGCGCACCTGGTTCACCTGCGCTAGGCGTAGGATGAGCGTGCCCGGGCTGACCAGCACGCCGGGACTAGCCGCCCGCTGGATGACCTTGCCGGGCTGGGTGGCGCGGATCTCGGTATAGCCGCGGACGGTCTGCGCCGCGGTGAGCGCGGCCGTGCTCTGGCCCACCCCTGCAGCCGCTTCTCCCACCCGCGAAGCCGAGGCGCGTTCCCCCGCCGACTTCTCGGTCACTGCGGCCAAGGCCGACTGGTAAGCGGCCTGCGCCGCCTGCACCTGAGCCTGCGCGGTGGCCCGGTCCGCCGTGGCCCGCTCTTCCCGCGCCTGCGCTTGGGCCACCGCCGACTCCATCGCCGCCGCCTTAGCCTGCGCGTTCTTGATCGCCGCCTCGGCCTGGCGAGTCTTGGCCTGGGCCGAGGTCACGCCGGCGCGTTTCTCGCGCAAGGCGGCCTGCGCCTGGACCAGCCGCGACTTGGAGGCCGCGTACGCCGACTGCTCGCGCTGGTACTCCTCCACTGAGACCGCGCCCTTGTCCAACAGCGTCTTTTCCCGCTTGATTTCCGCCTGCCAATACTCCAAGTCGGCGCTAGCGGTCTGTACTTCCGCCTCCGCCGAGTCTACACCGGACCCCGCGGCCTCGGCGTCGGCCACCGCCGCTTCCCGCGCCTGCTCGGCGGAAACCTCGTCGCTGCGGGCCGCGGCTAGCTCGTGCCCGGCCTGCCGGACCGCGCCCTGCGCCTCGCTGATCATGGCCTCGGCGCTGGTCTGCTGGCGCTGGGCCACCCGTACCTCCGCGGCCATCTTACCGGCGTCGGCCTGCGCCGCCTGCCGCGTGGCGGTCGCCATCTCCTGTTCGCGCTGGGCCGTCATCTGCCCGCGCACGCGGCTGGTCCGGTCCCAGCCGGCGGCCTGCGCCATCGCCGAGTACTCCCGGTCGTCGAGGCGGGCCAGGAGCTGGCCCGCCCGGACGTGATCCCCCGGATAGACCGGCAGGGCCAGAATCGTCCCCGGCACCCGGGGATAGACATCCTCGTCATTCAGGGCTACGACCGTCCCGGTATACGTTACCCCGGAGGCGAACGGCCCCGCTTTCAGCACCTCGACAGCCACCGGCACGGTCCCGGCGGGTGGCCGCATCGCGCTCATATCCATAGTGTTGGCTTCCAGCAGCGTGGTCTGCCCCGCATGCTTGTACCGCACCACCAGGTAGCTGGTGAGGAAGAAGGCGAGAAACAACAGCGCCAGCCCGCCCACCACCCCCATGCTCACCCCGCGCAGCCGCCCGGCGCGATGGGCCAAGCTGAAGAGAACAAACAGCACGATTACGATTACACTCGCCCAGAGTTGCCAGTGACTGTACCAACTTGTGTTCGCCGACGCGGCCTCGCCCATGTCCATGCCCGGCATGCTCCCGGTCGCCGGGGCGTTTCCCGGCGCGGGCATGCTCATCCCCGGCATGCTCTCGCCCGAAGGCATCTGGTGGGTAGCCCCGCCGGCCGGGTTATCTTGGGCCCGGGCCAGGCCCGACCCCAACAGCAGGCAGGCCACGAGCGCGGCGCTCCCCAACCAGACTAACGGCGGGATTTGGCGCAAAAGTCTCTTTTGCATAGCAGCGAGATACCCTCCTGGGCCAAGGCCGGCCCTGAACGCGGCAAGTACCCTCGCTGCCACGTACCCGATAGGAGGGGACGGGCAGCGAGGAGGTCGGTTGTCGAGAACGACTAGCGCGGCATCTCCCGCGTGGGAGCAGCCGGATGGTTCAGGTACTTCTCCGGGTCGGCCCGGAACTGGGCCTGGCATTCCTTGCAGCACAGGTAGTAGGTCTTTCCGTTATGCTGCATCGGAATCATCTCCGACTTCTTCATCACGGTGCCCATCACGGGACAGGAGGCTTCTTCCGGGCCCACGGTGATCTTCCCGGAGGGCGCGGGCGTTGGGGTCCCGGCCGTTGCGCCGGCCGCGGTGACGCCGGGGGGCGGCGGCGCGGAGGTCGCGCCGGGCTGCTTGCCGCATCCCATTACGGCGAGTAAGACTCCCAATACTCCCGCCGCCAAAATGATCGGTAGATATTTTCTCATGGACGTTACTCCTTTTCGGTCGGTCCTGGCCTGCGTTGCCGCCCTTCACCCCAGGAAATCAGCAAGAGCAGCACTCCGGTCGCCGCGAAAGACGCGGGCGCCAGCACGGGGCGAGGGGCATTGAGCAGCGACTGCCAGAGTGAAACGTCGCCCCGTTCCATGATCGTGGGCAGGTTGTGGAAAACGACGCCCGCGCCGCCGACGATCAGAGCCAGCAGGCCAATAATCCAAGCCTGCCACCGCCAGCGGGCCGAGAACACGCCCATCAGTGAGACCAGCACGGCCAGGGGAGCGAGAATCAGCGGCGTGTAGGACCAACGATTCTCATAGATGATCTGATGGTGATTCATCGCCGCGTCAATCCCCAACATCAGGAAGGAGGCGGCGCTATAGAGCGCCAGCCAGCGTCCCCAGCCAAAATGCCCGATTCCTGTCTGTGGCAGGTCACTTGACATGGTCATTCCTCCCTGGTTCCGTCCACCTGGAGCAGACGTGGTCGGGCCTTACTTCTTGGGCACCAGATCCATGCCGCACTTCGAGCACTTGCCCGGCTTGTCCGACGTGACCTCCGGATGCATAGGGCAGGCGTAGACGATCGCCTTCTTCTCCGCCACCGGCGCGGGCGCGGGCTTCGCCGCGGTCGGCTGGGAAGCGGGCTTGGCCGGATCCGTCGCGCCCTTAGGGCTCGCCGGCTGGGGGGCGGGCTTCGCCGCAGGCGGGGCGGGCACGACCGGGGCGCCCGCCGCCGGAGCGGCGCTGGTCGGCGGAGTCGGCGCCGGCACCGGGGCGGTTACGCCCGGACCGGGAGCGACTTCGGGTTTCGGGGCGCAGCCCGCCACCACTAGTACCGAGACGGCCAAAGCGACTACCAAGAGGGATACAACCATCGTTTTTGTCATTGAACTCATCTCCTCGTTACTGGACGGTACTATTCTCCGGGCGGAGTGCGCCTCCTGCGGGCGCGCTCTGCCGAATCGGCCTATTTCTGCTTCTTTACCAACGTCATGCCACATTCCGGGCAGGAGCCGGGATGATCCAGCTTGACTTCCGGGTGCATCGGGCAGGTGTAGTAGAACCCCTGCTCGGTCTGAGCAGGCGCAGCGGCAGCCGGCGGCGCGGTGGGCGCCGCCGGGGCGGTCGCCTCAGCGGGAGGAGCTTCCGGCGTCGTCAGGTACTTGCCCGGATCGGCCTTGATCGCCTCCGCGCAGGCTGGGCAGCACAGGTAGTAGGTCTGCCCCTGGTACTCGAAGGGCACCATGTCCGCTTTCTTCCCGACGGTTCCCTTGACGGGGCAGGTCGCCTCGTCGTTCACCGGCTGCGCCTCCGCAGTAGGAGCGGCGGGGTCCGGAGCAGGGGTCACCTCGGGCGTGGGGACACCCGGGTCCGGAGCGGGGGTCGACGCCGGGGCCGCGTGGGCGGGAGGCGGCTCGCCACAGCCTCCGCACATGCTGGCGCTGGCGCTGCTTCCGAGGGCTCCGCCCGCGCTGGTCAGCCACCACCCGGCGGCGTTTACGGCCAGAAACATGATTAGGGTCAGACTCCGCTTGGTCATTTTCTCTCTCCTTGCAGATATGGAATGGCGCTGGATCGTCTTTCCCGATCGTCGCCGCCCGGCTCCCCAGGGGGGCTCCCCTCTCCCCCCTCTCCTGCCAGGAGAGGGGGGCAGGGGGGGTGAGGCTCCCCGGACGGCCAGCGCCGCGTCGAGTCGCTATGGTTTCACTGAGAGTTAGAAAGGGAAAGTCGGCCTGCGTCGCGCCGGAGGACGACTGGCGTCCGGGCGCAAGGAGGCCTAGGAGGTGGGGCGCGCCGGAGGGGCGCGGGGGCTGGAGGGTGCCGCCGGAACAGTCGCCCACGAGAGCGCCGGTTCAACTACCCGGTACGGGCAAGCGGCGGGCGAGGGGGCCACGGAGCCGCCGAGAGCCGCGCCGACCGCCACCGAGGCGTTGTCCTCCGCCGCGGTGAGACCGCCCGCCGCCGGCGCGGAATCCGCGTGGCAGCCCGGCAGGGAGCAAGGCGCGGCGTGCGCCCCCGGCGTCAGGGGGCAGGCGCACGAATCCGAGGGGCAGCACGACTGGTGCTCCGGGCAACCGGCGGACGCATCGGCTGAGGCTCGCGAGCAGGCCAAGCCCAAGCCCGGCAAGCTCTGCCAGAGCATCATCGAGACAACGACGATTGTGGCTAGCGCGTTTCTACGGTTCATCAGCGCACCGGGTCCCGAGAATGACGTCGTTATCGGTTAGAACGCGGGTAGGCTAACAATAGTTCCCCGGTTGACAAACTGTGGTTAGAAACTGATCTCAGCTTCGGGACCTGCCCCGCGAACCTGCAATCCACACCAATGGCCCTCCGCATACATCCAACCGACTTGGCCGCCCGCTTAGGGCGTTAGGGCAGCGCGGAAGCCTATGTCGCAGTGGCGTTCGGCGGGGGCGCAGTGGCCGCGTTGGGAGGTGCGGAGCATCCAGTCGAACTCTGCCGTCTGCCAGCCGCCGCCTCGGGTCGTCTTGAGGTCCTGGCCCGTCAGTCGCGGGCTAAGATTGCCCGCCTTATAGGCGGTATAGTCGTCCGCGCCGTCGTACCAGTCCACGCACCACTGGGCGACATTGCCGGCAATGGCGAACAGGCCATAGGGGCTGCGGCCCTCCGGGTGCTCGTAGACCGGGCCGGTGCCCTCCCGCGACCCCACGCCGCTCCGGCACTTGGCCGCGTCAAAGTCGTTGCCCCACGGCCAGGTGCGCCCGTCGGTGCCCCGCGCGGCCTTCTCCCACTCCGGCTCGCTGGGGAGGCGCAGGCCCGCCCACTCACAGTAGGCCATGGCGTCTTCCCAACTCACGCCGGTGACGGGATGATCGGCCTGGTCCGCGGGGAAGGTCTTGCCCTTCCAGACCGGCTCCGGCTCGCCCTCGGAGTCGTGCGTGTCCGGAGGGCGGTGGCCGGTGGCCTCCACGAAGCGCTGGTACTGGGCATTGGTCACGTCGGTGACCGCGATATAGAAGTCATAGTCGAGCTTAACGAGGAAGGCCTCGTCGCCCTCCTCCGGCCAGCGGTCGCTCCCCAGGAGGAACTCGCCGGCGGGGACACGGACCAGCAGCGAGCCGTCCTTGAGGTTGACCACCGGGTCGGAACCCAGCGGGCAGCCGTCCAGCATCCCGGCGGGGGGAGGAACGGCGGCCTTGCTCAGATCGCGGGTCAGGCCAGCCGGCAGCGGCCCGGGGGTCGCCGCCCAGGCGCTCGCCAGCAGCAGAATCACCAACAAACACGGCAAAAGTCGAGACATGAGTTCGTGAACCTCCTGGGGACGCTCAGCTTCAGTGAATACTTCGCTTCAGGATTGGAGTTCGCCGGGGAGGGACGACAGGCCTGCTGGTTACGGCTGCGGCCCCCAGACCTCCAACTCATCAACGCAGGGGGCCGCGCTATTGGTCGCCTGGACCACCATCTGCAAGTAGCGGGCGGCGACCGGCGGAAACTCGTCGCGGCGGCCGGCGGATTCGGTGTTGCCCTTGACCTGCGCCACGGTCTCCCAGGTGGTCCCGTCCGTCGAGACCTGGAGCAGGTAGTCGGTCGCCATGCGGTCCCTCTGCCCCGGCCCGCCACCGAAGGCGGTCCGGTCGCGAGACCAGGTCACGGAGGCCACCGTCTCGACCTTCCCCAGGTCGATCCGGAAGACGCCCTTGACCTGATCGTCGCCGGTCGAGATGGCGCTGTGCTCGTTGCCGTAGAGACCGTCATTGAGGTACGCCGGCATGTGCCGCGTCGGCTCCTGCAGGGGATCTAGCACCCAGGCGACCGCCCCCCGCGCCGCGGCAGCGAGGTCAATCCGGCCCGGAGGGGCCAGCCTGGCCAGGGCCTCCTGCAGCACCTGCGCGCGCCGCTCCGTGGGGCCGACACCCGAGTACCGCGCCCAGCCCTCGCGGGGCAGGCCCAGCATGACCTTGCCACTGACCCGGGGCTCCATGCGCGGCTGGCCGGTAACCGCGCGCAAGGGCAGCTTGGCGGCGGGTCGCGTCGGCCGCTCCACGAAGTAAGCGCCGCCGGGCTGGGTGACGAAGCGCAGCAGGGCCTCCCGGCTCTCGGCCCGCACCACCTTCCCGGTTCGCGCCTCCGCCACGCGCGCCGGCTGCCCGGGCCAGGGATTGCCGACCGTGCAAGGCTCTCCGCGCGTGCTGACGAGGCCCACGTAGGCGATCTCCCCGCCGCGCAACTCGCTGCTGACCGTGAATCCCCCTACAGCTCGCAGGCAGAACCGCGCCTCGCCCTGCAAGGGGTACGCCGGGAAGACGTGGATCACGCCGCCCAAGCTGTCGAGCAGCATCTCGTTGACGCCGGTCACCAGATTGCCCAGGGGCTCGAAATACGGCTCATAGCGCGGCTGCTCCAAACAGTCGAAGTCCTCGCCTTTTGCCATCCGCTGCTCGTACTGCGCGCGCCCACCCATGTAGGTCATCCAGCCCTGCGGCCCCACCTGCGAGCTGGCGATGAACTCCGCCAGCATGGGCAGGACCAGCCAGCGCTGGCCCAAGCGCGCCGCCAGAATCAGGCCGGGGTCGAACTGGCCCCACGGCCCCGGGTTGAATTTGAGCAGCGTGTCCTGCGCCTGGCGAAGCAGCGCCGGGTCACTGTGCAAGCTGATCTCGGGCACCGGAAAGACGGCCGCGAGGTCGGTGCCCATGCTGTTGCGGATCGGCCCGACGTGCGCTTGGCCCTGCCAGCCGCCGGGGAACTCGCACCAGGAGGGCAGCGTGTCCCAGGAGCCGGCCTCCGGCTGCACCCGGAAGGGCGCGGTCGCCCCATAGTCCTCCCAGGAGCGCAGATAGCCCTCGGCCTGCGGGTACGCGGGCAGATGCGTCACCATCTCCGCGGCCAGTGGCGCCAGACGCTGCGCGGGAGCCAGGGTCTTCTCGGCCTCTGCTATCGCTCCCGCCAGATTGTGGATCAGGGCGATAGCGAGTTGCGGGTTGCCTACGAAAGTCTCCGCATCCTCGATGGGGTGATCGGGGTAGATAATGTACTTACCGTCGGGGCCGACTTGGTGCTGCAAGTAACCGTGCAGGAAGGTCAGCACCTCGCGCATCACCGGATAGGCCCGGTCCCGTAGGAACTGCCGATCGCCGGTGTACTGGTAGTGCTGCCACAGGTACATCGCGTACAGCCCGCCGGTGGATAGCACGTACTTGATCATGTCCCCCGGCCCATCGAAGGGCTGGCCGGTGCAAGTGAGGCAATGGGCGTAGTTGGCCCCCGGCAGGCCGAACTGCGCCTGGGTATAGAGCTGCGCCGGCGCCAGGCAGTCCCGGATCAGGCGCGTGTAGGGCTCCAGCAGCTCGGGGTGGCCCGCCTCGTCCAGCGGCCAGTAGAGCATCTGCTCGTTGTACTGCCAGTAGCCGCCCGGCCAATGCACGAAGCCCCGCGCGAACCAGTAGCCGCCCTCGAAACGCGGCGGGTACTTGCCCCGCGAGGCACAGCCCATCTGGTAGAGGTGCAGGTACCACAGGTTGGCGGCGTAGGGGTCGGCGAATTCGACGTACGACTGCGTCCAGAAGCGCTGCCAGTAGGCGTCGTGCCGGGCCTGCCGAGCCGCAGTGTCCTCCGCCGCGGCTTTCCGGGCCAGGGCCAACGCGGCCGCCTGCGGCTGCTTGGCCTCATTGCTGCTCACGGCGGCGAAGTACAACCACGCTTCCTCACCAGGGCCGAGCTTGAGCACCGCCCGGTGCCCCGCCTCGGTCACGGTCCCGGTTGCGGTCAGCCCGGCAGCGGTCGCGGCCAGCGCGTAACCGCTACCGTCGGCGAACTGGCGCTGCAGCCAGACCGCGCCGTCCTCCGCGCCGAATTGCTGCTCGTCCCAGTGCCATAGCTCTACCTCGCGAGTCCCGCCGGCGGGAATCCCCCGCAGATGCACCACCACGACTCCGCGCCCCTCGTCCACGTAGGTGTCCGCCGAGAACCCGCCGCGTCGCAGGCGCACGGTCCCCGTGTGCAGGTCCAGCCGCTCCGCAAAGTCCGTCACCACCGGGCGCTTCCCGTGGCGCAGGTCGGCCATCGGAATTGACCACTCCGCCGCCAGCCGCACCGCGATCTCGCCGAGCGTGTAGGGATTGGTCGGGGTGAGCTGGGCCGAGCCAACCCGGGGCGGGCGCTTCTCATGCCAGGAGTTGTCCAACTCCCAGCGGCCCATCGCCGGCTTAGTCTGGAGTTGCAGCAGCCGCTCGCGCTGCGTGGCGAGCAGTTCCCGGTAGTCGGCGACGGTGGCCGGGGCGTTCGGCGAGGGGGTCCATACGTCGGACTTGTTCAGGGTGAAGTTCAGCGTGTCGCTATTCCACACCGCGGCGCAGAGGTCCCCGTTCCCCAGCGGCAGCCCCTCATCCGGCGCCATCGCCGGAGCCAGGTAGAGCACGTCATACTGCGACAGGTAGCTCGGCAGGTCCACGGAGAACCGCCGGCCCTCCGGGGCCACCAGCCCTGCGGCAGCGTCAGCCGCTTGGGCCGCGCCCTCCCCCACCGCGAGCATCATGAGCAGGAGCAGGGTCATCAGAAAGGTGGGCATAGTCGGCACCTCGTGAATAGCTATGGCGTCGCGGTAGCTTCGCCCGCCTGCAGCTTACGGACCACGACCAGCACCGGCTGGGACGTACGCAGGGTTCCCTGAGCGTTCGTACCGAGCACCGAGAAGGCGTGGAAGCCGGGAGTCAAGTCAGTGGCGGTGAACTGCGGCGGGCCGCTGGTGATCTCCCCTAGCTTCTGCGCCCCATCGTAGAACTCCAGCTTCTGCCACGGGGCGAACTTCGCGTCGTCCACCTTGATCATCACGCTGGAGCCGGGCGGCCAGGCCTGGTCCCGGTTGGTCTGCGGCGAGGTAATCGTCAGCGGCCGGTCGTAGGTGGCGTAGGCGCGGTAGATGAAGGCTAGGTCCTCATTGAGCAGCCAACTCGACTTCGCCACGTCACCGGTGAACTGCGCCGCCGGCGCGATGACGGTCAGCCCACTCTTCCAGGTAGTATTGTCGGCCACCCAGCCGCTGGCCGGATCAAGGGGGAGCAGCGTCACTGGACCCTGCCGCACGTCCCCGTCGGCGGGGTAGCGCAGCCGCACCGCGGCGTCCAGCAGCGGCATGGCCAGCACCTCTTGCCCCACCCGCGCGTGGCCCGCCCCCTGCACGGTCATCCAGCCAAAGAGACCCCCCAGGGGCCGAGCCTCCGCCAGTACCGGCTCCACGACCGCCGGGAAGCCTGTCTCCAGTTCGCCGGAGATGATGACAGCGGGCGTGCCCAAGCGCGCGGGGGTGAAGGGGTCGCGGGTGAAGTTCAAGCGCGCGCCGCAGGGGACGCAGGCGATCACCCGCTCGGGCGCCTCGACCAGCAGCCGGCTGGCAAAGCCGCCCCCGGCAGAGAAACCGGTAGTGACGTAGGGCACGTTGACCAGTTCCGGATGCCCCGAATCCTGCGCGATCTGCGCCAGAGCGTGCTGCATCACCTGGAAGCTCTCGACGTGCGAGGTAAAGCCCTGCGTGCCAACAAACGCGAAGTCATGCAGGAACAGGAACTCTCGGTACCACGCCTCCCGATACAGGTCACGCGAGTCGCCGCCGGACCAGTTGCTCACCACCAAGAGCCCGCGCACGGTCGCCAGGCCCTCGGGGATGGTCACCCGCACCTGCTTGAGCATGTTCTCGGCGGTCTCCTGGTAGTCGTACGATTGATACCGGCGCGTGACGGGCGCGGCTGGTTCCGCGTACGCCCCGGCCCCGAGCAGCAGTAGTAGCAGTGCCACTGTCGCAAAAATGGCGCGCATTATCGTCTCCTCCAGTGTTAGATTCCCGCCATTCTACTCCCCCTCTCCTGCCAGGAGAGGGGGCTGGGGGGTGAGGCCTCAGGCCTCCCCTCAGTATGTCTCCACGACCATCGCCGGGCCCAGGTCCTGCAGCTCCACGTCGTCATACCAGATAGTGCCGGTGGTCTCGCGTAGCTGCAGATTGAAGGCCAGGTATTTCGCGCCGGCGTCGGTGAGGAAGTCGAACTGCTCCTGCTGCCAGTCGAAGGTCCCCGTCGGGGGGCGCGTCTGGTCGCCATAGTCGGGCGCCGTCCGGTAGCCCTTGCCGTTCAGCAGCGAGACGTAGTAGATCCCCTCGAGCATCGCCCCGCCCCCGCCGGGCAGCACGGCCAAGCCCTTTACCCACCAGGTCAGCCGGTAGCGCCGGTTCGGCTGGATAGCAGCCGGGGGCACAGCGGAGCCCAGCGCATACTCGCCGATGTACTCGACGCAGGTGATATCCTTGGTGCTGCGGCTGGTGAGGCGCACGGAGCGCCGCCCGCTGTGCGCTACCGTCTCATCCAGGGCGATCTCCGAGGTGCCGGGGCCGCCAGTGCGGTAGGGCACCCGCATCGGTATCCACTGGCGCGGCCACAGGTTCTCCGGAATCCGCACGACGCTGACCACCTCGGGCCGCTGCCGCAGACCCTCGGGCACCTGCATGACGTCCACCCACTCCTCAAAGCCCCCATTGACGATCAGCGGCTCCGCCGCCGCCACTCGCCCGAGCGCCACCGCGGCCACCGCCAGCAGCAGGACCCAGCGCCAGGCTGCGCGCATCCGGCTCACCTCCCCGCCGGCAGAACGCCCAGGGTGACTTGCTGCACGTCAAAGTCCGCCGTGGGCGAGCCGGGTTGCGACCATAGCTCGATTCGGTTGACCGAGCCCGGCTTGATCCAGGGGTACAAGCAGAGCCGCATCCGGTTCGGGAAGGGGTGCGCGTACCAGTTGAAGCCGATCGGGTGATCGTTGATCACCACGTAGTTGAGCGCTCGATTCAGCCCCTCGTTGAAGTCGAGGAAGACCTCCTGTGGCTTCCAGGTGGCGGGCGCGGTCACGTCGATCTCCAAGTGGCGGCCCTTGGCCTTCACGGGCAGGCCCACGGACGTAGAGGCCGTGTCGTCCGCGTAGAGCCTCCAGCCGCCCTGCAGGTCCAACGCCTGCTGCAGCGGCGGCTGGGCCCAGGTGAAGATGCTCCCTAAGAAGCCACCGCGTACGTTCGCCTCCACCAGAATCGCCAGGTCGTTGGCGCCCTCGTGCACCAAGGAGGTAACGTCGAGCACCGTGTTGGGTACCCCGCCGGCGGAACTGCCGGGGCCGACCTTCTGGCCGTTCAGGTATACGGTGGGAGTGCCGATGAAGATCGGCGCATCCCACGAAGCCAGCCCCAGCAGCACCTGCCGGCCTTTCCAGGCTGCGGGGACGGGAAGGCTGGTCCGGTACAAGCCCACGCCGGCGGCAGGATAACCCGCCTCGTCCCAGAAGCCGTACGACATGTCCTTCCAGGCCCCGCCGGTCGTCGGCTCGGTGGTCCAGGCCAGATCGGTCTTCGCCGCGGCGTCCGCCATGCGGAAACGGAACTTGTCCAGGACCGGCATCAGCACCGGCGGAGGCACGAAGGGCTTGGTCTCGGCCGGAATCTGCGCCCGCGACTCGAAGTGCTGCTTCTCCGCCAGCCAGTGCGCCGGGGCGGCGCGGAAGGTCCCCCGCTCTACGCCGATCACGCGGGTCTCATTGGGGGCGATGGTAAAGGGCGCCACTTTGACCACACCCTGCTCGTAGCTGAAAGACACCGGCGCGCCGGTAGCCATATCCACCACCCGGGGCGGCTGGTGGTCCAGCGGGAAGCTCAGGTTCAGTCCCGCCACCGGCTCGCGGCTGCTGTTCCATAGCACCATCCAGTCCTGGAGCCCGTTCTTCGTCTCCATGCGCCGCGCCCAGACGTCCTCGGAGCTGCAGTCCACGTCCTTGGTCACGCCCAAGCCCGTGAACAGATCCTGCAGGAAGTTGGTCTGGAGGCTGCCCATCGTCCCGTAGCCGTTGCCGGCCAGGTCGGATTTGCTGTACCAGAAGGACGAGCCGAGCACGATCACGCGGCCCTTCCCCAGCCGGCGCATGCCCATGGCGATGGCCCCGTCCTCCCAGCGCGCCAGGGGCACGCACTCGGCCTCCGAGGCTTTCAGGGCCACCGGCAGGTCCTCTTTGCCGAAATCGGTCCCCATCCAGTTGATCGCCACGCCGCTGCCGGCGAACTTCATCCCCGCGAACTTGGCCAACAGAGGATTGTCTTGGGCGACGGTAATCATGCCGTTTTGGCGCTCGCCGACCACCGAGAAGCCCGTGAGCTTGCTGATCGGCCAGGTGTCGGCCTCGGTCAGCGTGTGTCGCCCCGTGCTGTGCATGGCCACGAAGGTCCCGCCCGCCCGTACGTAGCGCTCAATCGCGGCGAGCAGGTCCGCGTCTATCGCGGCGTTGTTGGCGTCAAAAAGCACCGGATAGCGCGCCACCATGCCGTTGAGCACCTCGGTTTCGGTGACGTAGGCGTTGTTGTAGTGCGCTGCCTGCAGCGCCCCGCGGCCGATGTCCCAGTTGCTGGCCGCGTAGACGTAGGGGTAGTAGCGCTCGGCCCGGCCCGAATGGAGCACGGCGATAGTCGGCGTGCTGCGCACCGTCTTGCCCACCAGTTGCAGCAGGCGCTGGTTCCTCTGGAACCAGCCGGTCTTCTTCTCCCAGTCCACGTACGATTGCGCGTTGTAGACCCAGATATGGTGGCCGAGACCCTCATAGAGCAGCCAGGCAAGCTGCCGCGACTGGGCGAACTCGTCGGTCATGGTGCCGCCCTCTTCGCTGGTCATGTAAAAGCCATCGGTGTAGCCCATGCCGGAGTAGTAGCCGCTGTAGCTGCCGGCAAAGCCCCCGGTATCGTGCAGGCAGGACAGCCCGGCCTGCTGCTTCATGGCCAGAAAATAGTCGCAGAAGTTCAGCCCGCCGGGCGGCTCGAGCAGCGGAATATCCGGCAGCAGCCGCCGCACGGTCAGTGCGTCGCGCTTCCAGCTAATCAGCATGCGCTCAACGACCCAATCGCGCAGGTCTACGAAGCGAGCGTTCTGCTCCTTGCCCAGGTATGGATAGCGTCGCGGCTCCTGGCGGGTGAGGAAGACCGGGCCATAGATGACCCCCGCCTTCACCTTCAGACAGATGACGTTGCGGCCCTCGCGCATCAGCGCCGTGACCTGCATGCCGATCGGCCCGGCAAACTGCTGCTTGGGCCGGATCTTGCCCAGATACGTGCCATTCATCCAGGCCTCCACCGGCGCCTGCTGCGAGTCGAGGGTGTTGGCGACCAGATAGACCGCCGCGCCGGGGTTGTTCTTCATCCACTCCGTCGCGTCGAATTCCCGGCGGAACCACGCGGTCTTGTCGCCGCTGGGATTGGGCAGCAGGAAGAGTTGGCGCATGGAAGGCGCGAGGTCCACCGTGCTCCAGCCGGCGTCGGCTTGGTAGTCCAGCTTCCCCCAGCCCTGCGCCTCGGCGTCCGGGCTGTCGTAACGGCGCAGCCAGCCCTTCTGCAGGTTCAGCGCGCGGTCGTCGAGCTGGCCGAAGAACTCCAGGTTGGAGGGGATCTTCACCTGGTCCCAGTTCTGGTAGTGCTTGGCGTCGCCGAACCAGCGCACGCCCAGCGCGGCCAGGTCCAGCTTGCGGTCCTCCTGGAGCCAGCGCCGGAAGGCGGCCTGCCCGGTCACATCGTAGTCCATGAACTCGGTGGCGTAATGGTGCAACCCCAGCTCATCGCCGGGCCGCCCGCCGCCGAAGGCCCGCACGCAGGCCAGATCCTCCCCGGCTTCCTTGACCGTCTGCTGCACCATGCGCGTGGTCCAGGCCCGGGCGTAGGCGTAGGCGTCGTCGTTGGCGGTGAAACTCAGCCAGGTCCCGCCGGCCACGCCCAGCGGGGCGTAGACGGGGATATCGTTGGGGTCCACCTGCGAGATCTGCTCGGGGAAACGGTTGCGCATCCACCAGGGGGCCAGGCCGACCCCGAGGTGCTCCATGATGGACTGCCCGTGGGAGCGGGCCAGCGCGGCGGTGTAGTCGGTCGGGAAGGTGCTGGTCGCCCCGTCGCTCACGCCGCCGAAGCCGAAGTTCATATCCCCCGAGAACAGGCCCGCGCCGATGCCGTAGGGCGCCCAGAAGGCATGGGCCTTGTCCAGTTCCTCGCGCAGATAACGGTTTTCCCATGGCCCCTTGACCTCCTGGCCGACCACACTCATCGAGTGGAAGTACATGTCCAGGGGGCGCAGGTCAAAGTAGTCCAGCGAGCGGGGATGCGTTTTCGCGGGCACAAAGCGGGTGCTCTTGTCGGTCAGCCCCAGCATCTCCCCCGCCGCAGCGGGCGTAATGGCGGACAGCGCGTAGACGGCGCTCCCCTTCTCGGCGAGCACCAGCACTCCCGCGCCCTCCAGGGCGAAGGCCGGCGCGCCGCCCGGCAAGGCAATCTCCCGCGGCCCGGTCAGCTTATCCCAGGTATAGTCAGCGCGCAGCTTGCTCAACAGCCGGTCGGCCAGCGCCGGGCTCTGGCAGGTGAAGATCGCGACGCCATTGCCGCCGTCGGCCCGCGCGGAGAACTGCACCCGGCCATAGCCCATCAATTCAGCGGTAGGAGCCGGCGGCCCCGACTGCGCGTACAGGTGAACGGGCGCCCCTAGCAGCAGGAGCGTCGCCACCCCCAACAGCATAACCCCCAACCACTGCCGATATACGCCGTTGCCCTTCAGATGCACAAGCGATCCCTCCCAAGTTGTCGCATATGCCCTATTAATGGCGCCGCCAGCGCCAGGGACCACAGAAACAGCCGCCTCGTATCTCGACTCGGCACGCTGGCTACCTCGGTTCGCGGTCCTCGGTCTGCCGCCCCCACGGCGGACAGTCATCCAGTAGAGCCAGCACCACCACGAGGTAGATCGCCAGCGAGACCCCGCTCATCCAGGGCGCCCAGGTGGCGAGCGGCGACCAACTCGGGAGGCGCCCCAGTATCGCGTGGTGCAGGCCCAGCAGGCTCAGCGCCCCGTTGATCCCGGACTGGAACAGCACCACCCACCAGGCCCACTCGTGTCGGCGCAAGAGCGCGACCCCGGCCAACAGAAAGAGCATCAGCATCAGCAGCCCCGCCCAGAAAGGCGCGGGCGCCTGCACCTCCGCGGGCGCCGAGGCGGGCAAGTGCAGGTGCCAGGCCACCATATAGATCCCGGCCACAATAATGCGGCCCATCCAGACCCAAACCACAATCTCAGTGCGCTTCTTCATGAGGCTGGACTTCCTCCTCGGTCGGCTCGGCCGCGGCTTCCTCATCATCGACAGTTGGCGCGGGCAGGTCTCCCGCCGCCCAACCCCGCGGCGAGTCGGCGAGCAGGCCTAGCAAGATCAGGATGCAGACGGCCGCGGGTACGCACATCGCCAAGCCTGCGGGCGCTCCATGTTGCGGCGTGACGGGCCCCTCCGACCACCAAGTCAGCGCCGCCACCAGGACCAAGAGCAAGGCCCCCAGCGCCGAGCAAGTGACCAGGACGTACCAGCCCCACGGAGTTCCTCGCAGCACCGCCAACGCGGCCAGGATGATCAGCCCGGCGACGAACGTGTTGGCCAGGATGATCCCAATCAGAACGGCCAGGGACGTGCCCGGGAAGGCGTGTCCCGAGATCCAGGCCACCGGCCCGAAACCCAGGCCCAGCCCTGCGAACAGCCACAGCCAAGCGATCAACCGCGTGCGGGCCTCGCCGCGCCAGCGCGCGCGGTCGGCTTCGGTTGATACTGATCGCGCCGCCAGGTCCCAGGGCGGACGGTCTCCCCACAGGGTCAAGAAGACGACAACGTTGATCACTACCGACAGCCACATCGTCCCTTGGTACCAATTGACCAACGGGTGCCGAGCGATCTGCGCAGGCAAGGCATGCCCGAGGTTGATGATCTCCAGACATCCCATTCCTGACCAGATGACCACGACCCACCAGGCCCACCGCTTTCCGCCAAGCAAAGCGAATCCCGCGAAGACGAAGAACGCCTGGAACAGCACGCCTATTAGCAAGGAGACTACCGGAGGGGCGAAGGCGGGCCACTCGGAAGGGCGCAGCATCTGCCAGGCCACGCCGAACAGTCCCTGCAGCGCGCAGTAGGCAATCCAGACCCAAACGATAATCCGCGTCCGCTTCTTCATTCCTCCCTCCTAGTTCCCCGCCGGCCACCAGGCCAGGCTGAGGCGCGGGAGTTCCTGGTCGAAGTTGCCGTTGGCCGAGGGCGCGCCGGGGGACCAGCGGAGCACGTTGGGCGTGCCGTCGCGGTGCACCAGGCCGCTTATGTCCAGCCGCCGCATGTAGGTGGGTGTGGACACGACCGTATCGTTCAGGATCAGGAAGCCCAGGCTCTCGGGCGACTCGAGGAATACGCGCGGGGTGGGCCAGGTCGCCGGGAGGATGAAGCTGGTCTCGGCGTAGAGGCCCTTGACCCGCTGGCCGGGCTGGCCGGGGGCGAAGACGCCCAGGTCCGCGGCGACCTGCCACGGTTGCGGCAGCGGGGTGAGGCTCACCGGCTGGGGATCGGACTGCAGGTAGAAAGCGCCGAGCACCCCGGTGGGCCGCCGCCGCTGCTGGGCCGCCGGCTGGCGACCGTCTACCTCGAGTTCCAGGAGCAGCCGACCGTCGGCCCGGGTGGGCACGATATCGGCGGAGAAACGCGGATCGTTGCGCTGGCCGATATGCGCGGCGGTGAGCAGCTTGCCGTCCACCCAGAGCCGCCCCTTCGGCTGCACGCCCCAGATCCAGTCCTCGCAGTCCAGCACCAGGCTCAGCCGCCGCCCCTGCCAGCCGGCCGGGAGCTGCACCTCCTTGCGGAAGTGGGCGATCGAGTCGTCCGCCAGCCCTAGCGCCGCAAAGGAGCCCAGCTTCACCGGCGGGGTCGTGGCGTCGGTGGCGTACGGGGGCGGCGTGTCGCCCCAGGGCTCTCCCCCGGGCTGCAGGCTCCAGCCCTCAATCAGGGGCAGCACGTACGGCGAGGGCTTCATCGGCACGGGCTGGTCCGCCGGCGGCACCGAGTCCAGCGCGTACCAGCGCTTCTCCAGCGAGCGCAGCCAGTACAGCGGCGCGGTGGCCAGATCGGCGCGCGGGGCGGCGTAGATGCGCGTCTGCATGGCGTTCAGGGTCACGTCGGGCACGGCAAAGCCGGTACCGGCGGCCTGCGTCGGGACCAGCGGATGGCCCAACGCGGAGATCTCCCGCAACTGCGCGGGCGGCGCGGTGGCGGTGAAGGTGATCGGGAAGGTGGCCGGGGTGGCCCCGTCCTTGACCTTGGAGACCATGTATAGGTCATACAGCCCGTTCTTGCTCAGCCAGTGCTCGGCGAAGAGGTCCGCGGTGGCCGCGCTCGACTCGCGGGTGGAATCCGCGGGCACGCCGAGGCTGTCCAGCAGTTCCGCCAGGTAGGGACGCGAGGCGGCATCGGCGGTCCAGCGGCCGCCCAGGTCTTCCGCGTTGCGCCAGAAGGTCGAGCCCAGCGTGATGACCATACCCTGGCCCAGCTTGCGCACGGCGACGGCGATCTGGCCGGAGCCCGGCTCGCGCCCGACCCACTCGGCGACCACCTGCACGCTGGGGTCCTGCTTCTCCAGGCCGAGCGAGTTGCCAGTCAGGTCCTCCTTGCGCCAGTCGTAGACCATCCCCCAGGCGTTGATCTCGCGCCCGCGGAGGCTCGGCCACAGGCTCTGCTCCTGCGTGAAGCGGATCTTGCCGCCGACGGCGCGGTCCTGGTTGACCACGCGCAACCCGGTCAGCCGGGAGATCGGCCAGGAGGCCGCCTGCTCGATGCTGTGCTTGCCGGTATTGTGCAGGGCCACGAAGACCCCGCCCTCGCGCACGTACTTCTCCAGCCCGCTGACCTCCGGCTCGGTGAGCAACTCGCTCCCGGCGTCAATGGTCACCTTAGCGCGCTGAAGGAGCCGTCCGCTGAGGACATCCGGCATGTCCGCATAGTAGAAGGTGCGCCCCACCGACTGCAGCTCGCCCCGGCCCAGATCCCAGCCCCAGGGGCCGTCAAAGCGCAGCCGCGAGGCATCGCGGATGGACCGCAGCACACTGACCGGCGGCGGGGCCTGCTCCATTTTGCCCGCGCAGCGGAGCAACTCGCGATTGGTGGCGATCCAGGCGGCGATGTCGGGGTTGTCCCGGTACTGGGTGGGGTGGAACAGCGCGTTGATGGAGTCGTTGCCCAGCAGCAGATAGAGCGTGATCATCTTCTGCATCTCCGGGGCATTATTCGGCGCGTTGCCCGGCTCGCTGCTGAAGGGCAGCCCGCGCGCCGCGGAATAGCGCGTCGGCCACGGTGCCCAGCAGCCCGCCGTCTGGCCGGTATCATGCTCGAAAGCCCCGTACTTCCGGCACAGGTCCAGCGCCATATCCTGGAAGTCGTCCGGACACATGACCAGTTGCGGCCGGCCCTGCGGATCGCCGCTGCGATTGGCGCGCAGGGCGTTCTCCAGCGAGCGCATCCGCCACCAGGCGGTGAACTCGGTGGCGTCAAACCAGAGGCGATTGAGCGTTGGGCGGGGCGAGGGGTACTCCCAGCGCCCCTGCGGCCCCAGGAAGACGTAGCTCGACACCGGCACGCCGTGCGTGTTGAGGACGAGGAGATTCTCGCCGGTTCTGAGCGCCGCGCCGATCTCGAAGCACTGGTCGTTGTCCCCGACGATGGGATGCTCGCGGGTCAGTTTCTTGAGCGGCTGGCCGTTCAGATAAGCCTCAAAGCCCCGGCGCTGATCGCCCAGGGAGATGTGCAGGTAGGGCAGCTTCCCCGCCGCCTGGGGCGCGCTCACGGTGAACTGCTTGCGCAGCCAGAAGTCCCGGGGCTGGTCGCGCCAAGTGCTGGAGTAGGCCATGATCATTGGGTCGTCGCTGCGCGTAGCCGTCCAGCCCGCCGCGGCGGTCTCGGGCGCAAACCACTTCTCGCTGACGCCGACCTTGGCGCGGTCCACTTTCGACTCCCACGCGCCGCGCAGGTCCAAGCACGTCGCCCGGTCCCAGCCGGCGAAGAGCTTCAGGTCCGGCACCTCCACCTGATCCCAGGAGGCATAGGCGGCCGGCTCGTCGCGGTAGGCCTTCCCCACCGCCGCCAGGTCCCGACCCAGCTTGGTCCTTTGGTACTCATGCCAACCGGCTTTGGTCTCCGGCATCCCGGAGACCTCCGGCAGGGCCAGCAGGATGTCATGCAGCAGTTCCGCGGAGCCGAACTGGGAGTTCAAGCGCGGGTCCTGAGCCAGATGCGCGGCGATCCCCGCCTGCGCGGCGCCCAGGAGGGGGTCCGTGGCCTTCACCGGGAAGAAACCGGTGTAGGTCTCGAGTTGCTGGTAGAAGAAGTCACTGTAGGGAACCGCGTGGTCGCCGGGAATCAAATGCGGCAGCGGCACGACGTTCCACGACCACTTAGCGCGCTCCCAGGGGTGGACCCAGGTCAGATAGACGTTGTAGGCCAGGTTGTGCTCTTTGGCCTTGGCCGCGTACCAGTCGAAGACCGAGAAGTCGAAAACCCCCGGCGCGATCATCCGGTCCTCCTGGAAGCCGGAGGCGTTCATCGCAAAACCGTTATCCGCAATCCACTGGAAGTCGGCGTTGACGTCCGGCGGGAGGATGCCCCAGCCCAGGAAGCCGACGCTGAAGGCGTCGTTGTCGAAGCGATCCAGGAAGCGCGGGTAGGCGTGCTCCGGAACCGGCGCCCAACCCGCGGCTTTCGCCTCCGCGGCGAGTTGCGTCACGCCGCGCACGTCGCGGGCGAAGAGCACCTGCACTCGCAGCCCGTCGAGGGCCAGCAGCCACTCGCCCGCCCCGGCCAGCGCCAGCCGCGTCCCCGGCAGGGAACTCGCCGGCACGCGCTGCACGTCGCCGAAACCGAGCAGGTCGGCGAGCAGCTTGGAGCCGCAGGCCCGGGCCTTGGCCGGGTCCTCGGCTGTCAGGGTGATCCAGGCAGCGCCGGCCAGCGCGGTCGCGTGGGTCGTCGCCGTGATCTTCCCGAGCTGGCGCAAGTTAGCCTGCACCGTCGCCGGAGCGGCGCTCGCCGCGGCGAAGCTGCCGCACACCGCAGCGATCAAAAGAGCTATCATGTATCGTCTCATGATACCGAACCTCCCCAAGTCCCGATCCGATCTGTTCCGCTGCGCGGCCCTTCCCCGTCGCGCCGCGCGCAACCTGCTCTGCGCGCCGGCATGCGGGAGGACGGGCGTCTCGCCCGTCAACGAGGAACTAAGCGGAGGCCCCGTCGGGCGAGACGCCCGACCTACCGGATCATCGCTTGTGCAGGAATCACCGCACCGATGGCGCATATTATACTTGGTACTGAGTGCCACGAGCCGCCCCGGCTCCACGATTTCCGGCCGCGAGGTGAACTGTTATGCCCACGCCTTCAGCGTGGTTGCGCCTGCTCCCCCTGCTGTGCCTGTGTCTGGCGGGACCGACCCTGGCCGCCGAGCCGGTCACGGTGACGGGAAAGGTCCTGCTCCCCGACGGCTCCCCCGCCGCGGGCGCGCGGGTGGGGCTGGACGCGTACTCCTATGGCGCGGCGGCCTGGGTCGAGACCACCGCCGGCCCGGACGGGGGCTTTCGGCTGACCGTCACCCCGGCCCCCATGACCACGGCCCTGACCCTGCTGGCGCTCCAGTCGGGCTATGCTCCCGACTGGGCCGACGTCGCCGCGGGCGACTCCGTTACCTTGCGCCTGGGCGATGATCCGACCACCTACCAGGGGCGGGTCTGCGATGCGGAGGCTCATCCGCTCCCCGGCGCGGACGTGGAGGTGACCGCACTGGGCCGGCTCCCCTGGTACGGCGCGCAGGTCGCGCGCCTGGGGGGCTCCAGGGCCCTGCACGCCGCCGGCGACGACCAGGGGCGCTTTTCGCTGCCTGATCTCCCCGCCGGGTGCGACCTGACGCTGACGATCTCCGCGCCGGGGCACGCCCGGGTGAGCCGCTTCGCCCACGTGAGCGGCGCCAGCGCGCCGACGATACTCCCGCCGGAAGCCTCCCTCTCCGGCCGGGTGCTGCGCGCGGGCCAGCCGGTGCCCGGCGTGACTGTCCGCCTGCGGGCAGTCCTGATGGAGCCCACGCAGACCGTGACCGACGCCCAGGGCGCCTACCGTCTGGACCGGATCGGGGCCGTGAACTGGCCGCTGACCGTGCAGAACCTCCCGGCCGGCTGGATCGCCCCGTCCCTGCGGACGCCGCCCGTGCCCCCCGGCACAGCGCTGACCGGCCAGGATTTCGCGCTCCTGCCGGCCGCCCTCCTGCGCGGGAAAGTGACCGACGCGGCCACCGGCCAGCCGCTGGGCGGCGCCGGCGTGTACGCGAACTGGCCCGCGGAGCAGGGCCAACCTCCCTCCGGGGCCTCGGCGGTAACCGCGGCGGACGGAACGTACGAGATGTGGGTGCGGCCCGGCCGCCTGCAAGCGAGCGTCTTTAGTGCGGGAACGACCCCGTGGGTGGAAGTCGGAGCCGTGAAAGGCCAGCAACTGGACGTGAAGGAGGGTGAAACGCGCGAGGGCGTGGACTTCGCGCTCCCTGCGCCCCCGTCCCTGCGGGGGCGCCTGGAGCGTCCTGACGGAACGCCCGCGCCCGGCCTGGAGGTCAGGGTGGCCAGCATGCAGCGGTATACGACGGCCACCGAGGCCTTCGTCGCCCGGACCGACGCGCAAGGCGCCTGGCAGCTACCCTTCCCCACCGGGGGGCCGTATGGGCGCGGCGAACCGCAACTACTGCTCGCGGCGGAGCCGGCCAGCGGGCTCGTAGCGGAGGCGTGGGTGGACAAGGCGCAGGACGGGGTACCCTTGACTCTGGCGCCGGGGGGCTATGTGGTCTGCTCGGCGCACGATCCGCAGGGGCGACCCGTGGCGAACGTGATGATCTGGGCGCAGGTGATCAGAGCGGGGCCGGCCGTACTGCAGGGGCGCGGCGGGGCCGCCTCGCTCCCGGCCGTGCCCACCGACGCGCACGGCCAGGCGCGCATCGGGCCGCTGCCCGCGGGCGACCAGATACATCTGCAGTTGGAAAGCGACAGCTACTATGAGGTGGGCCACGCCTGGGAGAACAACGCACCGTTCATCTTGGCCCCTGGGGAGGAGCACGCAACCCCCACGCTGGTCATTGACCGGGAAGGCCGGACGCTCACGGGCACGGTGCTGGATGAGCGCGGGCAGCCCGCCGCCGGCGCCCTGGTCTACGCGGCCAACGGGCTGGAGGCGGCGGAGACCGATGCCGCCGGGCATTTCACCCTCCCCCACGTGCCGCCTTCCCCGCCGGCCATGTTACGGGCCGTTCCGAACGCTCCGCAGACGGCGCCGCCGATTGCGGTCTTGTTCGCTTTCGACCCCTTCCGCCCGCTAGTCGGGGAGCAACAGATCGCGCCTGGCCACGAGGCGCAAATCCAACTGCGGCTGGCCGCCCTGGGCAGCGCCACCGGCCAGGTGGTGGATGAAGCCGGCAACCCGCTGCCCGGTACCCAAGTCCAAGTCTGGAACAAACTCCCGCTAGCGCTGGCGCGAGAGGCCACGACGCGCCTGCACGACTTGGGTATGCCCGGCGCTCCCGTGACCACCGACCTCGAGGGTAAGTGGAAGGTGGAAGCGTTGCTACCGGGCGTGGAGTACCGACTGATGATCTTCTCACTCGACGGGAGGATGGGGCAACCTGCCGGTCAAACCGTCACCAGCAAAGCGGGAGAAGCGGTGGACTTGGGCAAGATCGTGTTCAAGCCGCCCGCGGCTCAGCCGCCCGCCGCGCCTCCCGAGGCCGTCGCGCCGCGACCGCCCACCGAGACCGGGGCGGGCGGCCCGCCGCCACCGGCCTAGGGGCCACTCGGCAGAACGGCAGGCGCCCCCCCGGGAGCGCCTGCCGTATGGCTCATCTGATTGGTTCGGCTAGATGATCTCCAACTCGTCGCGGCCCGGCAGGGTCGGGAAAGCCGCGTGCGGCTCGGCCTGATACCAGAAGGCCGTGGAGGCGATATCGTCCTGCGCCGGCAGGTAGCGGCCGCCGGCCCGCCAGCCCAGCGCCTGGATGGTCGTCGCAAAGTCGCTGCGGAAGCGCACCGGGTCCATGATATGCCAGCGGTAGAGGCTGAAGCGCGTATTGGAGCGGTACACGCCGTCCGGACGGACGACGTGCGGCATCCCCGCGTAGGCCGTAGTGAACTCCTGGTACTGCTTGGTCTGCTTGTTTTCGAAGTTGTACGAGCCGCAGAAGTAGTCCTCGGTGCCGGTGCCGCAGATAGTCGGGTAGTACTCCCCGCCGTGCTCCTTGACGTTGCTGCCCACCACGCCGCCGGGCAGGTCGCCGTCCATATAGAACTTGATCTCGCCCTCGCCCCACCAGCCATTGTTGTTCACCTGCCAGGCCAGATAGGTGCCGACATACTGCCCCTGCCCCTGCACCCCGTCGAGGATCGTGTGCACGGTCTTGTAGGGCAGTGGATTGCTGCGCCGGAACTGCGCGTGGAAGTAGGCGGCGTCCTCCGGGACGTCCGTCAGCGTGTAGTTGACCTGGTAGTAGACGCCCATGCGCTCCAGGCCCATGTTCTCCAGGGTGATCCTGCAGTGGGAGCGGAAAGGCATCTGCCAGTAGCTGTTGAAGGCGTTGCCCGGATTCACGCAGACCGGAAGCGAGTTGAGCGGCGCAAAGACGTCAAAGCTCGTGTAGGCGCTGGCGAAGAAGTCGCCCACCGGGACCTCGATGGAGGGGGTCTCCTCACCGTCCCAGTACATGCGCAGGATCATGAAGCGATAGTTGCCGGTCGGGGTCATCCAGATCTGCTGAATCGCGCCGGGGCCGTCCACGTCCGCCAGCACCACGGTCTCGCCAGGCTCGAAGGCGACACTGGGCCGGAGCTTCCAGCCGGTGCCGAGGTCGCGGGCGGCGTTCATACTGGGGTCAACATGCCGCCCGCCCTGCCCCTTGGCGCCGGTGGGGTTCTCCGCCGAGCAGGAGCGAGTTTCCGCGGGCGAGAGTCGCGAGAGATTGCCGAGATTGAGGTTCAAGCCATTGAAGGGTCCGTGCATGAGTCATTCCTTTCTTCACCGAGGCGTGCCGGAGCGCACTGTCGCACACAATTAGCCGCAGCTTCGCCCGGCACCTGCACGGCCGGGCAGGACTCGCTCCCGCGGAAAGGGAATGGTTCCGTGCTCAGGACGCAACTTTGGCCGCGAAGGAGCCCTGAATATGAAACTCACCCGCTTCTGGTGTGTCGCGCTGCTGCTGCTCGCCGCCGGCGCGTGCTTCGCCCAGACCCCCGCCCCCGCGGCCCAGAAGCCGGCCATACTCTTCTGCTGCCCCGGCGAGAACCGCTATGAATATGTCGGCTACGACTACATGCAGTCCCTGGTCCAGGCGGGATTCACCGTGGACTACCTCGAAGGATCCGCGCCGCTCACCTGGGACAAGGTCAAGAACTACAACGTGCTGTTCGTGTTCGATTTCCCGGCCACAGGACTGAACCAGCTCGAGAGCTCCTCGTTCCAGCCGCAGCCGCCGTGGCTGGCGGATTACTGGGCGGTACTCGACAAGTTCCTCAAGGCCGGCGGCGGGATATTCCTGCACTACTGCCCCTTCTACGGCGGGGCGGCGCCGAACGACCTGCTCAAGCAGTGGGGTCTGCAGTTCCCGCTTCTCTACCTGCGCGACCCGGGCACCCAGTTCATGACCAACATCCATTCTGGCGCCGCCTACACGGACCAAATCAACCCCGAGTCGCCGGTCAGCAAGGACGTGCATGGCTACTGGTATCCGAATGACAACCACTACACCGGCCAGCACACCATGCCGATCCTGGTGGATGACAACTGGAGGGTGGTGGCCCGGGCGAGCAAAGCGGCCTACACCGAAGTGCCGCGGTTTGACCCGGGAGGATTGGCCCCGCTGGCGGGCGCGCTGATCCCCGCCGCGCCGGTCAAGGACCCGGTGCTCTTCGCAGTACGCGACTATCCGGGCGGCGGGCGGCTGGCCGCTGTGCAGACCTGGTATCAGTGGTCCGTGGGCTCGGGCATGAAGTGGCTCTACAACAACGAGATCCTCAGCAAGGGCCTCGGCACCCGGCCTAGCGACTACGGCAAGCTGCTGCTGAATACCTACACCTGGCTGGCCGCGCCGAGCCTCCAGTCCGGCGCGGTCGGCGGAGCGGTGCAGGACCCCAGCCGGATGCTCCAGCCGATGCTTCGGTCGGGGGCGATTGATCAGTTCCATGACTGGAACTACAACGAGACGGAGGTCCTGGGCTATCGCCACCCGCCGATCAACGGCAAGCTCTTCCGCGGCCTGATCGGCGCGCAGACCGCCCTCAGCGGCGGCCAGGGCACCGTGGCCGACTACGCCGCGGCGGCCGTGGCGGCCCAGCTCGATTACGTAGTCTTCCTCGAGGATCTGGCTCAGATGACCCCCGAAAAGCTGGATACGCTCAAGGCGGAAGTGGCCAAGAACACCACCCCGACCCTGCAGCTCTACGCCGGCTACCGCATGAAGTCCAATATCGGCAACTACATGTTCGTGTGCGGGAAGAACCCCGTGTGGCCCGACCAGGGGCTGCTGATCGGGCCGGACCAGCGCACCTTCAACCTGCAGTACCAGGACGAGAACGGCAAGTGGGGGCAGGGCATCCCCGGGCCGACCTGGTGTCTCAGCCAGACGGGGCCGACCCTGAACAACACGGTCGGCTACTATAACTTCACCAAGTCCGGCAACGGGATGAAATGGTATGACGTGCGCGACGGCAGCACCGGCGCGCTGCGCACCTACGAGGGCGGCAAGCTGGTTGAGGACATGACGCCGGACTACTTGACCAACTGCCTGTACTCCGGCGTGCTCACGCCGATTAGCCTGAATCTGGTGCGCTCCCCGGCGGAACTCACCGCCGCGGTGGCCCAGAATCAGGCGCTAACCTACGCGCAGGCCAACCGCCCGGCGACGATCTGGGAGGACGCCCTGCATTGGAACGGTTCCTACGATGGGATGAACGCCTTCCCCTCGGACGGCCCGCAGATCCTGGTCTGGCCCAAGCTGGTGCGGGTGATGGTCTTTGGCGCGGAGTGGTTTGTGACCAGCCGTTCCCTGAACCTCGCGCCGATCCACGTGACCTCCGAGGTCGGCCTCAAGCAGATCACCATCTACGACGGGACGAGCCTCTATCGGCGGATTGACTGTAAAGGCAGCAAGGACTTCGAGACCACGCTGGTGCTCAACGGCGTGCTGCAAAGCGGCCTGGTGCTGATCGCCGAGGACCTCCGCGGCGGCAAGGCGACCAGCTTTCCCCTGCGCACCCGGCGTGAGGGGACCCTGTGCCAGATAGACTGCGGCGACCACGCCAACGACTGTGCATACATGCTGCTGGCGCATGGCCCGCACTGGCCCATGTTCTTCATGACGCCCAGCGTGCCCGACGCCGGAGGCACCTGGGATGGCGGTCCGCTCGCCGCCCGCCCTCTGCTGAACAGCCAGTTCACCTACCCCTGGGCCCGCACCGACCAAGGCAACTATGAGCCGGGGACCCCCTACCAAATTCCCGAACTGGAGTTTGCCGATGAAGGCGCTACCCGCTGCCGCATGGTGAGCGACCGCGTCATGATCCCGGAGCTGCGGGGGACCAATCCCTGGAGTGGCTTCGGCCCGACGGAACCCTCGCCGATTGTAGACACGTGGGCCAGCCACACCTACTTTGACCAGTACCTCACCGGTGTGGCGCCCAACGCCTGGGGCGCGCCCGGCGTCTTTGAGGGCCCGATCGTTGGCCTCTTCACCGAGCAGTTCAAGTTCAAGCAGGACTGCACCGTCAAGGAGATACAGGTCTACAACGGCTACTGGCGCCAGAAGACGGCGACCTACAGCACCCTCCTGGCCATGGGCAAGGGCGGGCAGATCACGGACGTCTGGGACCTCACCAACACCCCGGAGCAGCCGCAGGAGGCGCGGATCGAGACGGGCGCCTGGTTCGGGCTTTTCAGCAGCCAGGTAGCCAACACTCACCTGTTCATCAACCGCGGCGCGCCGCTGATCCTCCGGGCCAGTCCCTGGACCTGGCTCTGGCTGGAGCTGTTCACCGATACGCGCAACCAGCCGGTGAAGAAGGGCGACACCTGCGATGTGGAGGTCTTCTCCCAGACCTGGCCGCTCGACCAGGCCATGACCAAGGCCAAGTCCCTCGCGGACATGGTGACGTACCTGGAGAAGCCCACCGGCATGGAACTGACCCGCGGCCGGCAAGTGGCCGGCCCGGGGGGGTTGCTGGAACTGACGCCGGACAACTACGCGGTGGAACTGTCCATTCCCAAGCCGGAGGGCGTAGCACGGACGGTGCCGGTCCGGGTTAGCGGCCTCAACCGGCGCTGGACGGCGGGCCTCTACCAGTTCGCGGGCTACCGAACCCACTACTACAGCAAACAAGACACCGGCTGGCGGGCGCTGGGGCTGGACTTCGACGGCCGGGCCTACGCGCCGCTGTACGTTAGCAAGGCCGCCAACACCCACGTGCTGCTGGGGCACCCCATCGTGGCAGATGCGGCGGGTAGGGACCTGTTTATCCAGGTCTCCCGGGTCAACGACGGCGACGCCCAGACGCCGCCCGCCTGGCATGTCTCCGTGAACAATCCCACGGACAAGCCCGTAACGACCACGCTCAAGCGGGCCATGGACCTGGCGGGGCTGACCCTCGTCTCCGAGACGATGACGCTGGCCCCCGGCGAGTACCGCGTGCTCAGCAAGTAGCGAGGGGCGGGCGTCAACCCGCCACGCTTATGGTCAGTTCTTCCGACTCCTCGCCGCGGTCAATCATTACCCGGCCGGTACCGGTGGCCGCGTCCCACTCTATATCCAGCGGCTGTCCATACTCGCTGACCTCCGGCTGGCTCGCGCAGTAGAAGCGCACCAGCGCCCGCCCGGGGCCGGCCAGTTGCAGGCGCAGGGCGCCCTCGTCCCACGACGACTCGATCAGCTTGAGTCCCGTCGAGTCCAGCACCAGCGGCGTAGGCGGCTGGTCCGCGCGGTGGATGACCAGCCGGTGCGCGCCGGGGATGAGGCTCGCCTGCGGGAGCTTGCAGACGCCGGGAATCACTTGGCCGTCCACCTCGAAGCGGTCCACATAGCGGCCCGCGCCGGTGATCTCCACTTCCCAGACCCCGCCGCGGTAGGGCAGGTTGCTCAAGTGGACCTCCTGGTCCTGGTCGCAGCAGACGTAGGCCAGGCCGCCCGGCTCCTCCCACAGACCCGCGACGCCGGAGAGCAGCGCCTCATACCAGCCGGTGGCGCCCCAGCCGAACCAGAAGAGCGTGGTCGCGAGCAGCTCGTGCGAAAGGTCATAGTAGGCGTTGATCGCCTCGGTAGCCACGTGCATCCACCGGTACTGGCGCTCGATGATCTCGGTCAGATCGCCCAGGCCTCGCGCGCAGTTGCCGCGGCGCATCGCCTTGGCCACCAGGTGGTCAAACAGCGGCCAATGCAGGTGCTCGTGCACCCCCGGGAGTTCCAGCCCGACCATGTTCTTCACGTAGGGGAACTTGAGGTCCAGGTGCTCGTCGGCGAGCCACGTAGCCATCTTCTCCATCTGCGCCTCAGTGAACAACTCGTGCCCGAACGACCCCTGAAACACGCTCAGCGACCAGGTGCCGGAGGTGCGGACGACCTGATGCGTGACCGGGTAGACCGCGTCCATAATCATGCCGGTCTCGGCATCCAGGAACAGGTCAGCGAAGCAGCCGCGGATCTTCTCGGCGGTCTCGCGAATCCGCGCGCAGAGCACCGTCTCGCCGAGGCGCTCCGCGAGGCCCTCCCACCAGCGCAGGGCGTCGTACCACGCGCCGTTTTCCAGCGCGGGGAAGGCCAGGCCCACGCGACCGGTCTCGAGGGTCGGCCAGTCCGGGTAGATGCCCCGCCCGGCGATCAGCCCGTCCTGCGGGTCCGCCTCGTCCAGCATCACCCGCAGCATGTGGGTGCACTTGGCGGCGAGCCGCTGAAGCATCTCCTGGTCGTCGGTGTGGGCGATCCACTGGCCGGCCAGCATCAGGTACAGGTAGTCGTCAAAGTCCCAGCGCTTGAAGAGCACGGCGGGCCCCAGGTCCACGTCGCTGACGTGGAAGATCTGCCCGTCCTGGCGGATCTGGTGCAGCCAGTGCTCCAGATAGCGCGGCGTCATCTCGTAGTCACCGACGCGGACCATCGGCTGAGCGATCATGAGCTGGTCCCAGCCTCCGCAGATCGCGCCGGTGTGCGGCCGCGAGCGCATCAGCACGAAGCCGGTCTTCAGGCTCTCCAGGAAGGGCGGGATCAGCGCGGCGATCTCGCTGACGGTCTCGTGCCCGGCCACCTCCAGGCGCGGGGCGCGCGCCGCGATCCGAGCGTAGCGCTCCTCCTGCCGGCGGCGGGGCAGGTCCTGGCCCTCGCGGGCCGCCTTCAGCTCAGCCAGCGCGCCCTGGCGGGTGCTGCCCAGGGCGATGATCAGGCAACCGCTGCCCTCAGCCATGAAAGTGTGCCGCGCGGCGGTTCCGCCGGCCACCGGCCGGCTGCCGGCGTAACGCGCATTCTCTCCCGGGCCGAACGCCACCCAGGCCTCGGTATGCATCGGCTTGGCGCCCTGGATCTGCTCCGGCCACTCGGTGCCGACGAACTGGAACACTTCCTCGTCGGTGAAGCCCTCATACACCTCCGGCCGCACGCCGATCAGGTTGGGGCGGTCATCAATCGTCGTGTAGACCAGGGCCTGCGCGTCCTCGTCCCAGCCGTGCCGGAGGACCGTACGCTCCCCGCGGGTCTCCAGGACCATCGTGGAGTCGTCAATCACCCACTCGACCCGCTTCCCCGGGCGGGCCAGGTTCAGCCACATCCGATCGTTCCACAGTAGCAGGCTGGACTTTTCCTGGGGGTCGGCCTTGGAGTGGTTCTCGTAGCCGAACTGGCCCAGATGCACCTGGTCGAAGCTGTGCCGCTGACCCTCCACGCGCAGGTCCAGAAATTCGCCGTCGAAAAGGCGCTCGCAGGACATCCCGGCGACCCGCTGGAAGGCGGTCAGCATGGTGATCGGGGCCCCGGTCTGGTGCAGCACCACGGCGTTGAGGCCGTCGCTGAGCACCCAGCGCAGATTGGGCAGCCCGCCGTCGCAGGTGACGCCCAAACGTTGCTTGTCCAGGCTCACCCCGACCGGCGGCCGGGTCAACTCGGGCGAGACCGCGTCGTCGAGTCCGTGGAACAGCGTCCAGTCCACCATAGCCGGGTCGCCCTCGATCTCGGCGTCCGCGTTCTCCAGCAGCACCAGGGCGTTATTGAGCGTGCCCATGCTGGTCTCCAGCCCCCAGCCGTACGCAAAGCGTGCGGCATACTCCCCGAGGGTCAGGTCGGCGTCCCGCACCGGGTCCACGTCCTGCAGCCCCCGCATGAGCAACAGCTTGGTCTGCGGGAAGCGAGTGAACAGCTCGCCAAAGGTCATCTCGCGCCGCAGCGCCAGACGCTGGCCGGCCCGGGGGGATTTCTTCTCACGTGCGTTGCCGTCCGTTGTGCTCATTCGCGTCTCCTTCTGGCTAAGTTCGGGGAAGGTGTGATCTAGCTGCCGGTGGCAGGGTTGTCGCGCGTGCCGCCCGTCTTGGCTTTGGCGGTAGTTCCTCGCCACGGCAAGGCGCACCTACTCTCAGGCAGGAAATCCCTGGTGGGCGAGGAAAGCACTGGGGAGCCCACCGTCACCATACTGAGAACTGACCGTCTCGCTAAGGAGCCCTCTCCATGAGATTCCTTCGCTGGTGCTGCTTGCTGCTCTTCGTCCTGCCGGCCGCCGGGGCCGCCCTCGGCCAGACGCCTGCCCCCGCCCCGAAGAAGCCCGCGATTCTCTTCTGCCTCCCCGGAGAGAACCGGTACGGCTACGCGGGGTATGACTACATGCAGAACCTGGCGAAGGCCGGGTACGCCGTGGACTTCATCGAAGGCGCCGCCGGGCTGACCTGGGACAAGGTCAAGAATTACAACGTCCTGTTCGTCTACGACTTCCCGGCTCGCGGTCCGGAGGCCGAGACGGGAATCGCCACCTCCTTTGCCATGCAGCCGCCCTGGCTGGCCGACTACTGGGCGGTGCTGGACAAGTTCCTCAAGGCCGGCGGCGGCGTGTTCCTCCACTATTGCCCCTTCTATGGCGGCACCGCCCCGAATGACCTGCTGAAGGAATGGGGCGTGCAGTTCCCCCTCAATTGGCTGCGGGACACTAACGCTCACTTGTTGAGCAACATGCCCTACAGTGCGGCCTATACCGATCAGATCAATCCCCAATCGCCGGTGAGCGAGGGCGTCCACGGTTTCTGGTACCCGCTAGACCTCCATTACTGCGGAGCGCACACCATGCCGATTATCGTGGACAACAACTGGCAGGTAATCGCCCGAGCGAGCAAGACGGCCGAATCCGTGGTGCCGACCTACGGCCGCGGCGAGGGCCAGCCCCCACCGGGAGCGCTGATCCCCGCCGAGCCGCTCAAGGACCCCGTGTTGTTTGCGGTGCGCGACTACCCGGGCGGCGGGCGGCTGGCGGCGATCCAGACCTGGTTCCAGTGGTCGGTGGGGTCCGGCAGCAAGTGGCTGTACCAGGACGAGGTGCTCAGCAAGGGTCTGGCCGGCAAGCCCAGTGACTACGGCAAGCTCCTGATGAACACGTACGCCTGGCTGGCCGAGCCAAGCGTCAAGTCCGGCGCACTGGGCGGGGCGGTCACTGACCCCAGCCGCCTGGTCGAGGTGCAACTGCGGCCGGGCGCCATGGAGCAATTCCACGACTGGAACTACAACGAGGAGGAAGTCCTCCAGTACCGACGTCCGCCCACGAACGGCAAGCTCTACCGGGGCCTGATCGGCGCGCAGACGGCGCTGTCGGGCGGCGCCGGGACGGTAGCCGATTACGCCGCCGCCGCGGTGGCGGCGAAGCTGGATTTCGTCATCTTCCTGGAGGACTTCGCCCGAATGACGCCCGAGAAGCTGGAGACGCTCAAGGCCGACGTGGCTCAGAGCACCACGCCCACCCTACGGCTGTTCGCCGGCTACCGGATGCGCGCCAATACCGGCAACTATATGTTCGTCTGCGGGAACAATGTCCAGTGGCCGTGGGACCGGCTCCTGGGCGGGCCGGATAAGCGCACCTTTAACATACAATTCCAAGACGAGCAGGGCAAATTCGTGTATGGCAACCCCTCGCTGGACTGGTGCCTGCGCCAACCGGGGGCTGAACTGAACAACAACCTCGGCTTCTACAACTTCACCAAGTCGGGCAACGGGATGAAGATGTACGACCTACGCGCCTACAGCATGGCCGCGGTGCGGACCTACGAGGCGGGCAAGCTGGTCGAGGACATGACCGACGACTACCTCACCACCTCCCAGTCCACGGCGGTGCCCGACCCGGTGAGCGTCAACCTGGTGCAGTCCCCGGCCGAGCTGACCGAGGCCGTGGCGAGCGGCCAGTCGCTAACCTATGCTCAGGCGCGTCGGCTCGACCTGGTCTGGGAGGACGCGCTGCGCTGGAACAGCCCCTATGATGCGATGAACTGCTTCCCCTCCAACGGCCCGCTCATCGAGGCGTGGCCGCGGACTTTCCGGGTGATGCCCTTTGGCGGCGAGAACTTCGTCACCGGCCGGACCCTGATGCCCGCGCCGATCCGCGTGACTTCCGAGGTGGGTCTGCAGGAGATCCGCCTTTACGATGGACAGGCGCTGTTCCGGCGGTTCCTCTGCCACGGGGCCAAGGAGTTCGAGACCACGCTCTTCTTCCCGGGCGTGATCATGCGCAATATCGTACTGGTGGCCGAGGACCTCAAAGGCGGCCGCGCCGACAGCTTCGCCTACCGGCAGTACAAAGAGGCCGACTTCGGGCCGATCTTCTGCAGCGATCACGTGAATGACTGCGGGCCGATGATGCTGGCCCACGGGACGCTCTGGCCGCAGCTCTTCCGCACGCCGGTGGTGCCCGATGCGGGCGGCACCTGGGACGGCGGACCGCCGGCCTCCCGGCCGCTGCTCTTTGGCCAGTGGGTTCCCAATATCCAGACCGACAAGGGCAACTATGATACCGCTCTCCCCTATCAGATTCCGCTTCTGGAGTTCGCCGACGAGAGCGGCACGCGCTGCCGGATGATCGGCGACCGCGTGATGGCGAAGGGGATTCCGGTGTCCGGGCCCTGGACCGACTTCGGGCCCACCGAGCCCGCGCCGCTGGTGGACATGTGGGGAAGTCACTGCTTCCTGGACCCCTACAAAACGGGGGTCGAGCCGAACGCCTACGGCGCCCCCGGGGTCCGGGAGGGGCCGTTCGTGGGTCTGGCCACCGAGCAGTTCAAGTTCAAGCAGGACTGCATCGTCAACCAGTTCGAAATCTTCAGCGGCGGCTGGTACAACAAGCTGGCGCATACCCTGATCGCCTTCGGCAAGGGCGCGCAAATCCGCGACGTCTGGGCGATGCCGGACACGCTGGCGGAACCCAAGCGGCGGCGAATCGACACCGGCGAGTGGTTCGCGTTCTACTCGCCCCAGGTGGCGAACACCGACCTGTTCATCAACCGGGGCCGGCCGCTGCTTATCCAGGCCAACCCGGACACACAGCTCCACATGTACGTGGACGTAAGCAAGACCCCGGTCAAGCAAGGCGAGACCTGGGGCGTGGAGGTCTTCTCGCAGGTCTGGCCGCTGGACATGCCCCTGACCGACGCCCGGCAACTGGCTGACCTCGTGGCGTACTTCCAGAGCCCCACCGGGCTGAAGATCACGCGGGGCGCGCAGGTGGCCGGGCCCGGCGGGCTGCTCGAACTGACCCCGACCAACTACGCGGTGGAGCTGAGCGTGCCGAAGCCGGAGGGCGTGGTGCGGACGCTACCGATCCGCGTCAGCGGCTTCAATAAGCGCTGGAGCGTGGGGCTATACCAGTTCGAGGGCTTCCGCACGCACTACTACAGCCAGGCCGACAGCGGCTATCGCGCCCTGGGTGTGGACTTCGACGGGCGAGCCTACGCGCCGCTGTATGTGAGCAAGTCGGCGAATACACATATTCTGCTGGGTCATCCGGTCGTGGCGGATATGGCGGGGAAGGACCTGTTCATCCAGGTCACGCGGATCAACGACGGCGACGATAAAACCCCGCCGGCGTGGCATCTATCGGTGAACAACCCCACCGATAAGCCGGTCACGACCACGCTCCAGCGGGCCATGGACCTGGCGGGGCTGAGCTTCACCTCGCAGACGCTGACCCTACAACCGGGCGAGTACCGGGTGCTCAGCAACGGCAGCACGCCGAAACCGAAGTAGGCTCAGTCACCCCGGCGCACGGAACGGGGGCGTCGCCGCTAGCGTCCCCGTTCGCCGATCTTTCCGCTCTTCTCCAGCACCAGGAGCGACTGGCGGAAGCCGTGGGGCCGCTGACCGGGCGGGGTGGCCGGGTCGGCGCAGGCCGCCAGGGTCGAGTCCAGCGGCGCGCCGGGCGGGGGCGGCACGTAGTAGTAGTACTCGCCGGTGCGCGGGCAGCGCAACAGCGCGTCGTCACTCACCAGCCCGGCGGCGCCCAGCGCCTCGACCGTGGCCGGGTAGGCGGCGTTGTCGCCGTAGTACATGCGCAGGGCCATCGCCAGATGCGTGAGATTGGAGCGACATTCGGTCACCCGCGCGCGGTCCAGCGACGAGGACAGCGCCGGCATAAGCGCCGCCGACAGAATCGCAATAATCGCGATCACCACCAGCAACTCGATCAGCGTAAACCCGCGTCGGCTACTCACCTGAATCCGCCCCTTTCTTTCCCATCTTCATGCCCCCGCCCTCATCGGTTGGCGTTGCCGGACCGCCAACCTCCGCCAATCGCGACTTCCACTCGCTCGCCGGGAAGAACGCCGCCGCCCCGTCCGCCCGCGCCCCGATCCATTCCCGGTGGCGGTGCCGGTCCGGCGCGTTGTCCCCCGCAAAGATCGTCCCCGGCGGATCGTCGGCCTGCGCCGTAGGGTTGAGCAGGTAGTCAGTCACGCCCGGTTGGTCGTCTGGGCGATACGGAGGCTTCGCGCGCTCCGGCGCGCGCGGACACACGAATATCTGGTTGTTCTTGACGTAGGGAAAGACCCCACGCCACTCCTCGCTGCCCAGCGGCAGGCGGAAGTTGCTGTCCGCGGCGTACATCCCCAGGCCCAGCCCCAGTTGCTTGACGTTGCTCAGGCAGTTGTTGTCCCGGGCTCGGTCGAGAGCGCCGCGGTCCCAGTTGATGATCACCACGGACGCGCACACGATGAACATGAAGACCATGAACAACTCCGGACCGCTGAAGGCGCGGCGCGAGGGCGGGAGGCGCTTGTTCATCCGCCCTCCCCTCCCTGCTTCGCGCCCGGCGGCCCTCCGACCCCCGGCGGCGGCGGAGGTGGCCGGTGGGCGGCTTGGACCTCCTCCAGCGTCACAAAGCCCCAGGCGCGCCAGGTGGCCTCCGGCACGATCTGCACCGCCCCGTCCGAGAAGAGCACGTTAGCACCGTCGTTGTGTCGCAGCGCCTGGTCGGAGATCAGCGGCGCGCGCGGCAGTTGGTTGTGCTGCCGCCCGGCGCGGTAGTAATAGGAAGTGAAGAGGGTCCCCGCCGGCAAGGGCATCGGCTTCGGCACCCCCGGCGGCAACGGAGGGCCAGCGGCCGGCCCCTGCGTCCGGATCACCGGCAACCCCGCGCCGGGGTAGTATTGGGGCGCGATAGAAGGTCGCGGCGCGGGCGGCGGACCCGGCGGGCCTCCCGGACCACCGGGCGGGGGCGGCGGGCCTCCCGCCTCCTCCCCCGGAGCCGAGCGCCCCATCAGGCTGTAGTCCGCCGGCGCGCCCATCGGAATCTTGCCCGGATAGGAGGCGCTGTCAGACGGGCAGAGGAAGGGCTGCTTGATCGCCATATAGCGCGGGAAAAGCGGCGCGAGATCGTCCTCCAGCGGCGGATAGGCGCCGTCGTGATCGCTGGCGTAGAGGCGCAGGGCCAGGCCGATGTTGAAGAGGTTGCTTTGGCAATTCCAGGCCTGCGCCTTGGCCCGCGCGCGAGCGAACACGGGGAACAGGATCGCCGCCAGCACCGCGATGATCGCGATTACCCCCATCAACTCAATCATCGTGAAGGCGCGGCGGGTCACATTCTCACCCCCGAATCGGACTCGATTTTGGGCGGAGCCACGTAGCCGGGCTTCATTTCCCGCAGGCGCTGGAGTTGGTCGAAGCCCGCCTCCTGCAGGACGGCGCTCTGGACGGCGGTGTCCTTCTCATCGGGGGTCGAGGACGACCTCGGCGCCCACTTGGTATGCCCGTCCACCCACAGATAGTTCGCCCCCTGATTGTGCCGGGTCACCACATCATCGGCCGCGAGGGCGAAGGTCGGGCGGTCGTCGTCGCAGGCCCCGCCCCAGTAGACATAGTCCATCCGCCCCGGCTCCGGCGGCGGGGGGATGGTCCCTGGCGGCACGTTGCCCAGCGGGTCGCGGGAGCCAGGGCAGATGAAGACCTGCCGGTCGGGCAGGGGCACGGGCACCAGCGCGGAGAGATCGTTGTTCGTCACCGGGAAGTGGCCGTAGTTGTCCTGGGCGTAGACCCGCAGGGCGATGCCGATATTCTGGAGGTTGCGCAGGCAGTTGCACTGCTGGGCCTTGGCCCGGGCGCGGGCGAAAACCGGGAACAGAATCGCCGCCAGAATCGCGATGATGGACCAAACCACCATCAGTTCGATGAAGGTGAAGCCGCGCTTTCTCATGGCCTAAGTCCCCTTCCCCCCGCCGAGGCTGCGGCGCACCAGATGGCCGCTGGAGGTCTCGACCTCGCCGACCGAGGTGACCCCTCCCCCGCCCGCCGCAGCCGAATAGTGAGCCGCACCGCACGCGCCGGAGACCGCGCCCCCGCCGCTCTGGCGCAGGACCACCAGCCCGGCCTCCGCCGCGTAGGCGGCTTGCGTCGCCGCCCAGGCTTCCTCCGTCTGGCGCTGCTGCGCGACCAGGGTCGTCGTGTAGGTCAGCAGCAGCCCCAGCACCACTACCACCATGCCCAGCGCCAGGGTCAGCGCCACCAGTCCGCGCCGCGGGGCGCGCCCCCCCAGCCGCAAGCGCCTCATCGGCCCCTCACCCCCACGGCGGTGCTCAGGCTCTGCCGCCCGGCGCTCAGCCGCATCTCCACCAGCGAGCCCGCCACCGCGAACTGCGGCCGGACGCCCGGATAGAAGCGGTTATCGGCGCCGCTGCGGACCGTGCCGCCGCGCGCGCTATTGTAGGCGTAGCGCGTCTCGCCCGGCCCGGAGACCGTCAGCCCATCCCCGCCGCCACTGATCGCCCCCGCCCCGCGCACGTCCGTGGAGACATCCTGCAGAAGCAGCGCCAGGGCGGTCGTCGCGCTCGCCGCCTCGCCCTGCGGCGCGAAAATGCGGTCGGTGGCGAATACCAGGCGCAGGAAGACGCTCAGGACAATCGTGAGAATGGTGATGGAGGCCAGCACCTCCACCAGCGTGTTGCCGCGGCGGGTCATCCTCCCCCACCTCCCGCGACGATAGCGGTCAGCGAGACAGTCCCCGCGGGAGCCAGTTCGTCCGCCGGCCAGTGCACGGTGGCGGTGAGTTGACGGGTGCCGCCCACGGGTCCGGCAGTCACGGCCAAGGTGCCCGCTAGCGACGCCTGTCCAGCCACCGCGAAAGCCCGCTCGCCCAGACCCGGCGCTCCGGCGAGGCGCAGACGCTCAATCTGCTCCTGGCAGGCGCCGACCGCGGCCAGGCGGCGTTCCTGGGCCAGTTCGGCCCGGCTGCCCTGGAGATACCCGCGCAAGGCGACGCTCAGGCACATGGTCAGCAGCCCCAGGGCCACCACCGTCGAAATCAGCGTCGCTCCCCGCGACGGGCCGAGCCGGAAGACGCTCACGCGAGGTCTCGCCTCCCCAAGACCCGCCGCAACTCAGCGACGGTTGTTTGCCCGGCGCGGACCTTGGCCAGACCGTCCTCCCACAGGCCGCCGACCGACTCGCGCCCGGCGAGGTCCTCCAGTTCCGGCAGCGGGCGGCAGGCCAGCACCGCCTCGCGCATCTCGCGGCTGACCGGGAGCAGCGCGAACAGCCCCGTGCGCCCGAAATAGCCGGTGCCCTCGCAGCGCGCACACCCCGCCCCCCCGCGCAGGTCGCCCGCCACGTCGGCGCTGGTCAGCCCCGCGCCGGCCAGGTCCTCCTCGCTCGGCGCGGCGAACGCGCCGCACTCCGCGCAGACCATCCTCACCAGGCGCTGGGACAGCACCGCAGTGACACTGGAGGCGACCAGGTACGGCTCCACGCCGATCTGCGCCAGGCGGGTGAAGACGCCCGCCGCGGAGGGCGCGTGGACCGTGGACAGCACCAGATGCCCGGTCAGCCCGGCCTGCACGGCGATGTGCGCGGTCTCCGCGTCGCGAATCTCGCCGACCATAATCACCTGCGGGTCCTGGCGCAGGACGCTGCGCAGCCCCTCGGCGAAGTCCAGGCCCACGGGGCGATTGACCTCGGTCTGGTCCACCCCGGCCAGGTCCAGCTCGACCGGCTCCTCCACGGTGGCCAGGGAGCGGTCGGATTCGCGCTCGCGCAGATAGGCCAGCGCGGTATACATCGTGGTGGTCTTGCCGGAGCCGGCCGGGCCGGTGAGCAGCAGCGTGCCCTGCGGCTGATCGAGGCGCTCGCGGAACGCCGCGGCGACCGCCGGGGCCATGCCCAGCGCGTCCAGGTCCAGCAGCGCCTGGCCGGGGTCGAAGAGCCGGACGGTGAGCTTCTCGCCGTGGACAGTGGGCAGCACGGTAAAGCGCAGGTCCACCTGCCGCCCGGCCACGGACATGACCGCGGCCCCCGTCTGGGCGACGGCGTGCTGGAAGGTCTGCATCCCGCCGAGGACTTTGAGCCGCCCTACCACCCGCTGCGCCACCGCCGCCGGGAAGCTCGCCACGGCCCGCAGGCTGCCGTCAATACGCAGCCGCACGGTGGCCGCCGCGGACCCGGGCTGCAGGTGCAGGTCGGTGGCCCGGCGCAGCACCGCCTGAGTCAGCAGCAGGTCCGCGATGACGCCCGCCTGCGGCGGGTCCAGCTCCGCCAAGCTCCCCAGGGCCTTCTCCAGCTCGTCGTCGGTAAGGGCGCCCCGGAAGCTCTCATCCTGATAAAGGCGCGCCCGCTGGGCCGCGGCGCTGATCAGCGACTGCGCCCAGGCCGCCTCCGCGGGTTTCAGGCCGCCGATCACCCACATGGGCCGCTCGCCGCCGATGGCGATAGACAGCTTGCGCCCGCGCGGCTCCCAGGACACGCCGGCTACCTCCTGATACGAAACCGCCTGCATCTGGGGGTCCGCCGGCACCACCCCGTGCTGCGTCAGGGCCATGCCCTCCGGCGCGAGATGCAATTCATAATGGCTGCCCGCAAAGTGCTCCGAGGTCTCCAATAGTACCGACATGAGCTACCTCCCTAAGAATCGCGGCTGCTCTATACCCCCTCTCCTGCGAGGAGAGGGGGCAGGGGGTGAGGCCCCCCGGTTAGGAACTCAGCAGGTGGAGGACGGAAACCAGCGGCATCCACATGCCCATGGCGACGATGCCGATGATTAAGCCCAGCCCCACGACGACCAGGGGACCGGCCAGCATTAGCCAGTAACGGGACTGCAGGCCCACGGCGCGACGATAGTCAATCTCCATCTCGGCCAGCGTCGGCGGCAAAGTGCCACTGGTCTCGGCGGCGGCCAGCGAGAAAACGAAGGGCTCCGGCAGCAGCGGGCTGCCGCGCAGGCTCTCGCTCAGGCTGCCGCCCTGGGTGAGGGCCTCCTGAGCGTGCCGCATCGCCAGCCGGACGTTGGGGCTGCCCGACGAGTCTCCCGCCAGGCGCACCGCCTGTGGCACCGGAACCCGCGCCAGCAGCAGCAGCCGCAGCGTGGCCGCGGTCCGCGCCAGCGCTGCCGAGAGCGCGATCTTGCCGAACAACGGCACCGGGAACCCCAGTGGCCGCACCGTCAACTGGCCCAGGCTCACCCGCTGGCGCAGATAGTAGGCAACAGCTGCCACGAGGAGCACAAAGGGAAGCGTCCACCCGCCGTGGACCATGAAGGACGACCAGCCCATCACCCACCGGGTCACCATCGGGAATTCTTCCTCTTTCATCCCTAGTTCCTTATAAAGCTGCAGGAACTTGGGGAGGATGAAGACGGCGAGGAAGGTAGTGGTAACAATCAGCAGCGCGCCGACGAAAATCAGCAGGAAGACGGGGTAGGCAAAAGGCAGCGCGAGGTCCGCGCCGAGGCGCAGCAGGTCGCGCTGGTGGTCGGCCAGGGAACGCAGGGCCGCGACCAGATCGCCGGAGGTCTCCCCCGCCGCGACCGTGTTGGTCACCACCTCGGCGAAGACCTGCGGCTGCTCGGCCATGGCCTCACTGAGCCGCACCCCCTGGCTGACGCGCTCCGCCAGGAAGCCCAGGCAGCGGGAGGCGCGGGGCGAGGAGGTCTCAAAGGCCAGCCGCCGCAGCGCCTCGCTCAGCTCCATCCCTTGGGCGAGCAGCGCGGCCAGTTGCTCGTAGACGGCGGTCAGTTGCGTCTCGCGGACCCGGGGGAGGCGCACCGGGGCCGCGGCGACCTCGCCCGCACCAGTCACGGTGAGGCCCTGGTCGTGGAGGTGGAAGAGGATGGCGGGCAAGGACGCGCCCTCTACAGAGCGGCGCGAGCCCGGCTGGTCGGCGGTGGAGTACCAGAATCTGGACATGCGGCGATCTCCCTTCCCCGAGGTGATCGTACAACGATATTATACGTTCGCTGGCGATCACTAAAACCCTCTGCGAGGAAAAATATATAGGAATTATAAACTACCGCCTTGCCCTCGGGTCCCTTTCCGATGGCGAACAATATGACTAGACGCGATATTTCCCCTCCGAACGCGCCCCAGCGGGGAACCACTCGGACATGCCTGGAGTCAAAGAGCCGACGCCAACGAACCGCTCAGGAGGAACCACCATGCGGACACTGTCAGGTGTACCTAGTCAGTCGCAACCGTGGATCTGGGTCGCGGTGCTGGTCCTCGCCCTGCTCGGGCTCGTCCCCACGCTCGCCCAGAACACGACGCTCAGCCCCCTCGGCATCACCGTCGTTGGCTCCACGACCTTCCTCACCGACAGCCCGGCCTCGCTCCGGGTGGTCGTCTTCAACCACCAGCTCCAGAAGCCGGTCGCAGATGCGCTGGTCTCGCTGCGCCTCAGCGGCGCGGGCGGGGCGGCGCGGCTCCTGGTGGGCCGCACCGACGAGCGCGGCACCCTGGAGGCGAGCTTCCGCATCCCCGCGCTGGACCCCGGCGAATACACGCTGACCGTCAGCGCCGTCTCCGGCGGTTTCCGCGAGGAAACCGAGCAGAAAGTCCGGCTCACTCGCGGTTACCGGGTGCTGCTGACCACCGACAAGCCGCTCTACCAGCCCGGCCAGGTCATGCACCTGCGCGCCCTGGCCCTGCGCCGGCCCGACCTCAAGGCCGTCTCCGGCGAACCGCTGACGATTGAGGTCTCCGACGCCAAGGGCAACAAGGTCTTCAAGCGCACGCTGAAGACCACTGCTTTCGGCCTGGCCTTCACCGATTTCCAGCTCGCCGACGAGGTCAACATGGGGCGCTACACGGTCCGCGCGATCCTCGCCGACCAGCCCACCGAAAAGACCGTCACCGTCCAGCGCTACGTCCTGCCCAAGTTCAAGGTGACCCTGACCCCCGACCGGAGCTTCTACCTCCCCGGCAGCCGCGTGGAGGGCAAGCTGCAAGCCGACTACTTCTTCGGCAAGCCCGTCGCCGGGGCGCAGGTGAGCATCGTCGTCAAGACCTTCGACGTCGAGTATACCGACATTGCGCGCCTGGAGGGCAAGACGGACGCCGAGGGCGCGTACCGCTTTGACCTGACGCTCCCGCCGCAATTCGTCGGCCAGCCGCTGGAGCAGGGGCAGGCCTTCCTGCAGTTTGACGCCCAGGTCACCGACACCGCCGAGCACCAGGAGAGCGTTACCAAGACCTCGACCGTCGCCGCCGCCCCACTCACGATCAACGCGGTGCCGGAGGCGGGCGAGATCATTCCCGGTCAGGAGAACCAGGTGTTCCTGCTGGTCTCCTCCCCGGACGGCAAGCCCCTGCCGGCCACCGTCACCGTGCTCTCTGCCCAGACGCAGGGCGACACGGAGATCGCGGTCGCGGATAAGACCCTCACCACCGACGCGCTCGGCGTGGCCACGCTCCGCCTGCGGCCCGCCGCGCCGACCGCCGACGCCGACCGCTGGGGCGGCTGGTCGCCGCCGCTAGTACTCAAGCTCCGCGCCGTCACCGCCGCGGGCGACAGTCTGGAGCGGGAGATCAGCCTGGACAGCCGCCCGCAGCCCGGCGGCAGCCTGCTGCTGCGGGCCGACCGCGCGCTGTACTCGGTCGGCGACCAGCTCACCGCCACCATCTACTCCTCACCGACGAGCGGCACGGTCTACTTTGACCTAATCAAGGACCAGCAGACCATGCTCACCCGCGCCGCGGAGGTCCATGACGGCCAGGCGCGGATCACGCTGCCGCTGACCCCGGAGCTGTCCGGGACGGTCTACCTGAGCGCCTACCGGATCATGCCGGACAACAACATCGTACGCGACACCCGGCCGCTGTTCGTCGAGCCGGCCAGTGACTTGCAGATCAAAATCGGCGCCGACCAGTCCACCTATCTCCCCGGCAAGCCCGCGCGGCTCGCCTTCACCGTCACCAACAGCGAGGGCGCGCCGGTCGCCGCGGCGCTGGGCATCAACGTCGTGGATGAGTCCGTCTTTGCCCTGCAAGAGCTGCAGCCGGGGATGGAGAAGGTCTACTTCTACCTGGAGCAGGAGCTGCTCAAGCCGCGCTACGAGATTCATACCGTGGAGCTGCCCACGCTGATCTCCGCGCCGCTGCCCGGTCCAGGGCCGATTGTCCCGCTCGCCGAGGACGCCCCCCGCCAGCAGGCGGCGCGGCTGGTCTTCGCGGCGGCAACGCTGCCGGAGCTGCCCAGCTTCTTCGTCAACACCTACACCGACCGCCTCGCCAAAGCCCGCCAGGAGTGGACCAAAGCGCTGCAGCCGATCGTTGAGCATATCCAGAAGGCGCTGGAGGCCTACCGCAACGACCACGACGGCAACCCGCCGACCACCGAGCAGGGCGTCTCCGAGCTGCTCCGCACCGGCTACCTGAAGGCCCCGGACCTGATGGACCCTTGGGGCAATCGCCTCAAGGTCTCCCCCGCCCCCGGCCAGGGTGACCGCATGTACCAGGCGGTCGTCTTCTCGCTCGGCCCGGACGCCAAGCCCGACACCGAGGACGACCTCTACGTCTACACCTACAACCCGGATTACGCCTTCGCCACCGCCGACGATGCGCGGCAAGGGCGCTGGGGCCGGGGCGGCGGCGGCTTCGCCGGCGGGATCATGTTCGACAAGGGAGCGCTCGGGGCCCAGGGTCCCGCGGGGGCGGCAGGCGCTCCGATGCCCATGGCCGCGCCCGCGGGGCCGGGAGTACCGCCGGTCGCGTTCAACAGCGGGGTGGTCACCGCGACCCCGGCCCTCCCCGCCAAGGAGACCGTGCGCGTGCGCCAGTTCTTCCCAGAGACTATGTTCACCGAGCCGGCGCTGATCACCGGCGCGGACGGCAAGGCCACGCTCACCGTGCCCATGGCCGACTCCATCACCACCTGGCGGCTGACCGCGCTGGCCAACTCCGCGGCCGGGCAGCTGGGCTCCACCACCGCCGGCCTGCGCTGCTTCCAGGACTTCTTCATTGACCTGGACCTGCCGGTGGCCCTCACCGCAGGCGACCAGGTCTCCGTCCCGGTGGCGATCTACAACTACCTCGCCGAGCCGCAGAAGGTGCGCCTGGAGATCACCCCGGCAGACTGGTTTGACCTCAAGTCCGAGCCGACGGTCGAGATGGAGGTCGCGCCCAACAACGTGAGCGTCAAGTACTTCACGATTGTCGCCCGGCGGCTCGGCGACCACCAGCTCACCGTCCACGCGCTGGGCGCGAAGATGAGCGACGCGATCACCCGGGATATCCGCATCGAGCCGGACGGCAAGCGGATCGAGGCCGCGGTCAGCGACCGGCTGGAGGGGACGGTCCAAAAGACGATCACCTTCCCCGCCGGGGCCCTCCCCGACGCCTCGCGCCTGTTCGTGAAGATCTACCCCGGCATCTTCAGCACGCTCGTGGAGGGTCTCGACGCCATCCTGCAGATGCCCTACGGCTGTTTTGAGCAGACCTCCTCCTCGACCTACCCGAACGTTCTGGCACTGGACTATATGAAGACGGTCGGCAAGACCACCCCGGAGGTGCAGATGAAAGCCGAGGGGTTCATCAACACCGGCTACCAGCGGCTGGTCTCCTTCGAGGTCCCCGGCGGCGGCTTCTCCTGGTTCGGCAACGCCCCCGCCAACCAACTGCTCACCGCCTACGGCCTGATGGAGTTCCACGACATGGCGCGGGTGCATCCCGTGGACGAGAATCTGATCTCGCGCACCCAGGACTGGCTGGTCCAGCAGCAGCTCCCCAGCGGCGCGTGGAAGCGCGACGCCGAGTACATTGACGAGGGCCACTGGAGCCGCCTGCAGCTCCCGGACCTGCCGCCCACCGCCTACGTCGCCTGGGGCCTGGCTGCCTCCGGCTACAAGGGCCCCGCGCTGGACCGGGCGCTCGGCTACCTCCTGGAGAACCGCAAGCTGGCCAAGGACCCGTACGTCCTGGCGCTACTCGCCAACGCCCTGGTCTCCACGGACAACGCCCTGCACGGCGGGAAGCTGGCCGCCACCACAGTGGAGGTGCTCGACTCGCTCCGGGCGCTGGCCAAGCGCGAGAACGGAAAGATGTGGTGGGAGACCGAGATGACCGGCTTCACCCATAGCAGCGGCGCGCAGGCCGATCTGGAGACGACCGGCATGGCGGCGGTGGCCTTTGTCACCTCCGGCCAGGACCCGGCCGTCACCGGCGAGATTCTCAACTACCTGCTCGCCAACAAGGACCCACGCGGCACCTGGGGCTCGACCCAGGCCACCGTCCTGGCCCTGCGCGCGCTGGTGCTGAGCGTCGGCGCCGCCACCACCAAGGTCAGCGGCACGGTGGACGTCCTGGTCAACGGCCAGCCGGTCGGCAAGCACCAGCTCACCCCGGAGAACACCGACGTGGTCTGGCAGGTGGACTGCCGGCCGCAGCTCAAGACCGGCGCGAACCAGGTGGAGCTGCGCTTCGCCGGCGAGGGCACGACGCTCTACCAGATCGTCTCGCGCTACTACCTACCCTGGGAGCGCATCGCCCAGCCCCAGCAGGAGGCGCTGAGCATTAAGCTCGACTACGACAAGACCAAACTGGCGACCAACGATGAGGTGACGGCCACGGCGACCGTACAGAACAACCTCAGCGGCGCGGCCGGCATGGTCGTGGTGGACCTGGGCATTCCGCCGGGCTTCACCCCCAACTACGAGGACCTCGACGCCCTGGTCAAGGCGGGCCGGATCAGCAAGTACAACCCGACCAGCCGCCAGATCATCGTCTACCTGGAGAAGCTCGGCGCCGGGCAGAAGCTGCAGTTCTCCTACCGGCTCAAGGCCCGCTTCCCGATCCGCGCGCAGACGCCAGTGACCACGGCCTACGAGTACTACAACCCCGACCACCGAGCAGAAGCGGCTCCGCGGCTGCTGGAGGTGGAGTGAGGGAGGCGTGAGTTCGGCCTCACCTCCCCCCGGCCCCCCCTCTCCCGCGCCTTCGGCTTGGGCGAGGGGGGAGTGACGGCTGCCGGCGGGAAGGACGGCGGAAGATAGACGTTTCCCTATCTCTCTCCCGCCTTTTGCTGTTGCCCTTCTCCCCTCTCCCCAGTCTGCGCGGGGAGAGGGGCCGGGGGTGAGGCCGGCCGGGCGCTGGGCGGGCTCCTCTCGCCCCCCGCCGCAGGAATCTCCCTCTTCCCCCGCGAACTCCTTCCCCGTCCTCACTGCCTCGCGGAGAAGGAGAAGCCCATGTCCTCAACGTCTCGTGTTCGCTTCCTGCTGACGGTGCTGTGCGCCGGGCTGGCGTTGCCGGTGCTGGCGCAGACTACTACCCTGCGCGGCTTTGGCGCGGTTAGTGTATCGTCGCAGTTTTTCGGCCCGGAGGCCACGCGCTCCTCGTGGATCACCTTCTCTACGGAGGACCCGACCCATGCGGCGCTCCTCGGCTCCAAGTACCTCGCCGACCTGCTCGGCTTTGGCGATCTCCAGCTACAGCCCGCCGGGCCCTCCGGTACGGTGGTCACGCTGGCGGGCGTCGGTTTCTGGCGGCTGGGGCTGGAGGGCAGCAACTGCCACGTGCTCTTCGCCCGCACGCTGCCCGAGTTGACGGCCCTGGCGGGACGCGCCAAAGCCGAGACCTGGAAGCCGATCCCCAGCCGCGCCTATCCGCGCTGGCTGGATTGCTTTGACAATGCCGGCCCCGGCATCTGGTGGGGGGGCGGCGGCGCGCCGGTGACCATCCCCGACGATTTCCAGTGGGTCAAGGACCGCGGTTTCGCCCTCTGCGACCAGCCGCCCACCGAGAGCCGCTACGTCGCCCCGGGCGTCATCGATACCTCCATTACCGACTGGTTCGGCGCGATGGCCAAGCGGTACGATCTCCCCTACCGCACGCTGCTGTGGGTCCACAAGCCGGAATGGGCGTGGAATCGCCAGCCGCTGCCCTACGTGCTCCCCGCCCCCGGCATGGTGGTGCAGCCCGATATGCGGTTCGAGCGCCTGTCCCTCATGGACGTATTCGAACCGGTGCCGGCGACCGACCGGTATACGCTGGATTTCCGGCAGCGATTCGCCGCGGGTCTCAACGAGGACCCCAACTTCCTCGCCGGCCACGCGCTCGGCGAGGTGCCGGACGCCGGCGTGATGGAGCTCTCGGCGGTGGCGGGGATGCCCGAGGTCAAGGCGCTCTGGCACAGCTACCTGGTCAGTTTGGGGCTGAGCCTGGAGCAGGTCGGCCGACTGCATCAGGGCCGCGGGGACTTCTACCGCTCCTGGGAGGAGGTAGCGGTGCCCACTCCGCGCGATTTCATGGGCTTTGACGCCGGCAGCGTGGACCTGGCCGGCCCCTGGGAGGGCCTGCCGGACCGCGAGAAGGCCGGCACCGCCGCCCAGTGGTACGTCCCGGCCTCCATGCCGACGGAGGGCTGGCGGCCAGTGCAGAGCAACGACCCCCTGCTCCTGATCTACGGCGGCGGCGCCGCGCCCGCCCAGCGGGAGAAGCGCGCGGACTACTGGCTACGCCGCACGGTCACCCTGACCGCCGCCCAGTGCGCCTCGCTGCAGTATCTCCTCGTGGGGCGCGCGATCTGGCACGGCCCCTATTCGACCTACTGCGACGCCTACCTCAACGGCCAGCCGCTCACCCAGAGCCCCCCAGAGCAGGGCCGCGATCTGGCCCTGAGCTTTGACGTACGCGGCCTGCTGCACGCGGGCGACAACCAGCTCGTGCTCTGCTCCCACGGCGGCCCGCCGGCGAGCTTCATCACCCTGGGGAACCAGCCGCTGCGCCGCTACCCGCTGATGTCGGGGCCGGAGAACCGGCTTTGGTATGACGCGACCAACTTCTCCGCGTGGCTGCGCATGCAGACGCTGGAGAACAACCTCAAGGCGATGCGCGCGGGCGACCCGAACCGTCCGCTCAAGGTAATGGCGACCATCAACCTGCTGGATCTGAGCCAGGACCTGTGCGCGCGTTACGGGGCCTATCAGCACGACACCGGCGGCGCGGGCGGCTACTGGGCGCCCATGACCGGCGCGCGACTGGCCCGGACGCATGGTCTCCCCTGGAGCTGCGAGCAGGGCGGCCCACCCGCCGACGCGGCGGCGATGCAGGCGGCTATGACCTTCTACCTGATGTACGGCAACGACGCGGTAGACCTGGTCTTCGGCGTCACGCACTACAAGGACAAGCCGGACGTCGCGGCGTGGGTGGACAAAAATCTGGCGCTGATGCAGTGCATCGGCAAGATGCATCTGCCCCTGCCCCCCGTGGGGATTCTGCGCTCCACGCGCGCCACCCGCCTGGGCTTTTCCGAGCCGTGGAACTGGGACGTGGGCCGCGGGGTGCTGCAGGGCATCGGGCGCAACTTTGCCTACGTCGAGGTGCCCGATATCCTCAACGGCGCGATCAACCAGTTCCCGGTGGTCATTGACGACGGCACGGTGCTGCTTACTCAGGACGAGATTGAAGGCCTCCAGCGCTACGTCCGGGCGGGCGGCATCTTCATCGCGCAGCACCACACCGGCCGGCACCTGCCCGAGCGCGCCGACGCCTGGGCGCTGGCCGCCGCCTGCGGGCTCACGGTCACGCCCAAGCTGATCAACGCGGAGAACTACCACCAGTGGCCGCTGGGCAAGATCCGCTTCACGGCCGACGAAGACCTGCTCCCCAGCCTCCGCGGCAAGCAGGTTGAGGGCAGCGGCGTGGCGATTGACTACCTCCAGCAGGCGCACACCGGCGCGGTGGGTCTGGAGGGCCACGACCCGAGCATCCGGCCGGTCGCGCTCTGGGACGACGGCACGATGGCGGTCGCGGATATCCACCTGGGCCGCGGGCGCCTGATCTACCTGGGGACGCCCTTCTACCTGCGCATGCGCGACCAGCAGGGCCAGTGGGTCAACCAGAAGGACCTGCAGGTGCTGCTCGATGAGATGCTGACCGGACTCGGCGTGCCCCGGGACAGTTGGACCGGCGTCCCGGAGATCTGGGCCGAGCATTGGACCAGCAAGAACGGCGTCTTCGACCTGTACCCGGTAGCGCGCATGGCCAAGTCCGGTGACGACACCGCCAGCGCGACCGTCTCCTTGCGCCGCGCGACGCCGCTGCGGGAGCTGGTGGAGGTCACCGGCAACGGCCACCCGCGGAGCCCCGTCACCTGGAAAGACGGGCGGATGACGCTACCCGCCACCGGTTTTGGCCAGATGCAGAGCCGAATGTACGCGGCGCCGCGCGCGGACCTGGAGCGCTCCGCCCTGAACTGGTGGGGCGTGCAGCAGGAGCATTGGCGCGCGCTGCCGCCGCTCTCGCCGTTGACCCGGCCGCAAGTGATCGAGACGCCGGCGGACGTGGTGCCGGTCGCGGAGGGCTGGCGCATGGCGCAAGGTCAGACCGGCGACGCATGGAAGCAGGCGGGCTTTGCCGATACCGAGTGGAAAACGGTGAAGCTGGGCAGTTTCGCGGCCCTGGGCCTGCCGGAGGACTCCGTGGCGCAGTTCCGCCATGAGATTCCCGTGCCGGCAAGCTGGAAAGGCCAGCGCGTGAACCTGGTCTTCAACGCTGAGTGGTCGTACGGGGTCGAGCAGGGACGGCTGTGGATTAATGGCGCGCCGGCGGCGCTGCGGCAGCCGCTGAGGGCGTACGGGGCCACCAGCTTCACGCTGGACGTCACCGAAGCGGCGGCGGCCGGGCAGATCACGCTGGCGCTGGAGATAGACGGGCACCAGCCCGATGCGACCAAGCCACGCGCGCGCCCGGCCGGAGTAACTGGCCTCTTCTACCTGCAGGCCCTGCCGACTCCGGTGACGACCACGCCGCTAGCCGGCCCCTGGTTCGCGGCCACGGACGTCAACGTGCTCACCCCCGTGGAAGTCGGCCAGCCCGCGACCTTCACCTACCTGGAGACCCGCTTCACGCTGCCGAAACCGTGGCCCGCGCCGCGCGTCTTTGTGGAGACGCCGGGGCCGCTCGGCTGGATCATCCTTAACGACCACGTGGTGCAGGCGCCGGACTGGATGAAGACTCTGGACGTCAGCGGCCTGGTACGCCCCGACGGCGAGAACGTCTTGCGCTGGGTCCCGGCGCCCAATCAAACTCCGGACTTCCAGCGGCCGCTGACCCAGCCGGTGCCAGAGATGCACCTGAACTGGCTGCGCTAGAAGAGGTCGCGGAGCCGCCGTCTCCCGTAGGGGCGCGTCTCGGCCGCCCGCGAGGGCGGACGATACACGCCCGTACGCTGCCTATCAGTTAGCGAACGGGCGTGTGTACCGGCGCAGACGCCGCCAAACACGCCCCTACGCGGAAACGGGACCATCGCCGTCCCCCGTCGTTGCCTTTTCCCCCTCTCCCAAGGTCCGCCGCGGGAGAGGGGGGTAGGGGGGTGAGGTTAGACTTGGGCCTACCTCCCCCTTGCGCCCCTACGCGGAAACGGCTGCCGCCCCGCAACTCCTCCCCTGCCCCCTACAGCGGCATTTCCTTCACGCTGAGCAACCTCACGCCGCCGAAGGCCCCCTTCGTGGGCGTGCCGCTGGTGCCGCCGTTGGACCAGATCTCCAGGTGGTTCGCGGCTCCCCAGTGCACCCAGGGCGTGATGTCCAGGAGCATACGCCGGCCCACTTGCTGGCGCGTATTGACGACTTCCCCGTTGATGACCACGTTGTACGGCTGCCAACTGGCGCCTTGCGCCGGCCAGGAGAACTCCAATTGCACCCGCCGGCCTTGCCAGTTTGCCGGGACCATGACCTGGGCGTTATCCAGGAACAGCCCCGCGCACATCGCGCCCGGCGTGGCCGGGAGCCACTGGTCGCCGCCCTGATTGACGCGCCAGCCTTCGCTAACCTCCATCGTGGCCTCGGGCCGCGCCCGGGCGTAGAGCGCCACCGTCCCGATCACGCCGCCGCCGCCCATGACCTCCGCGCCGCGGCCGCTCTTCACCTCAAAAGCCAGTACGTTGTCGCCGGTCGCCTGGAGCAGCGCGGTCACTTCCGCGTCCACCGGCGTACCGGTCCAGTCCTGCACCAGCGTCCCGTTGAGGTACACCCGGCCCGTGTCGTACCAGGTCATCGGGTAGGCCTGCACGCGCAGGCTGATCTCGCGGCCTTGCCACCCGGCCGGCGTGGCGAATCGCTTCAGGTAGTAGCCGTGGCCGGTCCGCGCCGCGTCGGGGTACTGCTCCCACAGGGCCAGGCGCGGCACGGCTTTCCAGTCGGCCGCCGGGGTCGCCCCCTGCTCCCAACCGGCCGGCAGCTCCTCGGCCTGGCGGAAGGACCAGTTGTCGGCGAGGTTCAGCGTGTACGGCGTCGGCGAGGGCTCGGGGTCTTGGCGGCAGGCGACCATCGCCGGCGTCATCGCCCAGTGCCGCGTATGGTAGTCCCACCAGAAGCCCACCGCGTCGGCCAGGGGCTGGCGAGTCCAAGCGAGGATGAGCGTCTCATTGGCCTCCAGCGGCAGGTCGCGCACCGTGGCCCACCCGTCGGCCCAGGTGAAGGGGACCTCCCGCCCGCTGCGCTTCTCCACCAGCCGCGCGGGCTTAGTCGCCGCCACCACGCGCAGCTCCTTGACCGTCTGCGGCCGATCGCTGAAGTTGTAAACGACCAACCAGTTGTCGCGCCCGTTGCGGGTCCAGTTGTGCTTGGCCCAGATGTCCTTCTGGTCGCAAACCACCTCGCGCTTGACCCCCACCCCGGCAAAGAGGCTCAGCAACACCTCGCGCTCGGTGCGGCCGGGGATGTAGAAGCGCCCCGTGTCCACGCAGGAGCGCCAGAAGGGCGAGCCCAGGACGATGACGCGGCCCTTGCCCAGAGTGCGCATGCCGACCGCGACCCCGCCGCCCTTCCAGTGCGCGACGGTCTGGGTCCCCGGGGCGACCGGCTTGAGTTCCCAGCCGTAGTTGTGGATGAGTTCCTCCCCGGTGTAGTCCACAAAGCTGGCCTGGTTGACCATCCAGTGCCCCGCGAATCCGGGGAAGATCGTCTGCTCCGGCTCAAACTGGAACAGCTCGTTGGCGCTCTTGTGCCCGGCCGGCGCGTAGCCGGTCAGCCGGGTGATCGGCCAGGAGTCGGGCCGCGTGGGTGAGTTCCGTCCGGTGAACGACTGGCAGATGTAGGTGCCGCCGTTCTGGACGTAGCGGATCAGACCGTTGATCTGCGCCTCGTCCAGGATTTCGTTGCCGGGGTCCCACAGCACCGGGTAGCGGTCCAGCTTCGCGCCGGTCTCGACGTGGTAGTCGCTCACCCCGCCGCAGTCAATTCCCCACTGGATCAGCTCGCGGTTCAGGTCGCCCAGCCACACACTGGACTTCCAGAAGGTGGACTGGTAGAAGTTGATCTTCTCGGAGATGTAAATACCCAGGTTAGGCGCGGCCTTGGTGCTCTCCCCGTAGAAGCGGAAGTACCGGTCCTGCAACTCGCGCATGAAGTTCTTGCGGTTCTCGGCGGCCGGCCACTCGTCGCCGTAGTCCTCGAAGGTCATGTTGGCCTCTTCGGCGTCGAGCATGAACCAGCCAAAGTAGTTGAAGTAATACGAGCGCGGAATCTGCCCGTTGACCTCAAACCAGCGGCCGCTCTCCGAGCCGCCGTAGGTGTCACTGGTGTAGCCGTAGTTGTCATTCCAGGGCGAGTAGCAGCCGGTCGTCCCGCCGGTCTCGCGGAAGTACACGCCATACTTGTCGGCCAGCTCGGCGCTGGCGGACAGCTCCTCGTGGCCCCAGTTCGCGATGGACATGGGCCGGACCGGGTCGTACTTGCGGATCGCCCGCGTGACCGCCTCCATCCGTCCGCTGATGCAGTGCTCCTGGTAGTCCTTCCAGTCCACCCAGCGGCCGTTGAGCGCCTCGCCCCAGTAGGGATAGCGCCGCGGGCGCGAGCGGCTCAGGTACATGGCCCCGCCTACGCCGTTGCCGGGGTGGTACACGCACAGGTTGTTCACGCCCGGCTGCAGATAGCGGGTCACGTCCACCGCCCACGGCGACCAGGGCCAGGTCTGATCCAACGCCGTGCCGTTAAAGGCGCCCACCGCCTGCCCGTTTACGTACAGCTCCGACTTGGAGCCGTCCGGCTCGCTGCTGAGATAGTAGAAGTAGATCGGCCCCTTGACCTCGTCGAGGGTCACGCGGCTCCGGTAGCAGCCGCCGCCGGAGACGCGCAGCATGTGTTCGGCGTTCGGCAGGTCGTACTGTACCCAGGACTCGTCCGCGAAGCCGGGCTGCGTCCAGGCGGTGCGCTGCTTCTCCCAGTCCGCCGGCACGGCCCGGGTCACCCGCCACAGGCAGCGCTCACTCAGCCGCCCCTCCGCTCCCCAGAACTCCAGGAACCCCGGAATCCGCACCTGCTCCCAGTCGGTGAAGTTGCGCCCCCAGCGGGCGTTGAGCTGCGCCAGCGTGTAGCCCTTGACCTGGCGCAAGTACTGGCGGAAATAGGCCTGGCTGGCTTCCGAGTAGTCTACTTGCGGGCAGAAAGCGCTGTCATTGCTGACATCACCCGCGCCCAGGTCCCAGCAGGCTACCAGCGGGTTGTCACCGTAGCGGCCGATCAATTGCTTCACGTACCGCCGCATGGGGTCCTCGGCGCGTGGCGAATAGCCGGGGGAAGACGAGTATACGCCGCTCCAGGCGCCGGCGACGTCGCCGGTGCGGTTGGTCAGCTCCGCCCGGTTCTCCATCACGTACCAGGGCATAGACAGCCCGAAGCAACTGGTGATCTCGAGCGGCGAGCCGTTCTGCCGGCACAGGTCCAGGACCCAATCGCGCAAACCCCAACTGGGCGCGCCGGCGACGTACTCATCTGACCAGTTGATGCTGCGCTCGTTGATCTTCAGCCCCATCTCGCGATAGAACTGGAGGTCGGTCTTATTGCTGGGTCGCGGAAACTTACCGAGCGCGCTGGCGAAGGCGGTGTACATCTTGGCCACCGAGTACTTGCCGAAGTTCTCCAGGTAGATAGGGTGAGCGTCAGGGCGGAAAGCGCCGGTCATCCCCCGCGCCGGACCGGCCAGCAGCGCCGTCAGCGCCGGGGTGAGTGCGGCGGAACTTGGCGCGCAGGCCACGTACATATCGCGCGCGTTGCCCAGCAGGGCCAGCGCCCCCTCGCCGGGCGCGTCATAGACGGTGACGCTGGTCCCGGCGAGTTGCGTCGGGGTCGCGGTGACCACGTCGCGCGAGAACAGGTCGGAGAGCAGTAGACTGGCGAACGACAGCCCCTTGCCCTCGGCAAAACGGAAGTGGCGAACGATCACGCCCGGGGCAGCCGTGGGCTCCGCGGTCACCTGTACCGCGCCGAAGCTGCGCAGGTTGTAGTCCGCAGGAGCGGCGGCCAGGGGCAGAGCCAGTGCGACCAGGAGCGTCAGGGAGAGGAGAATCTTCACCTTACACCTCGCAGGGATTTTAGGGCGCGGGGCCCGGTCCGACTAGGTCCAGGCCGGCCAGGAACAGGTCGCCGTTGCCGCCCCATTTGATCTCAAAAGACACCGTCACGTCCTCCGCCGGCACCCAGAAGGGCACCTCAATCGCCCGGTACGCACCAGGCGGCAGGTCCTCCGCATACACCCAGCGGCCGGAAACCCAGGTCCCGTAGATCGCCGGCGAGTCGTTCAGCCGCGCCCACATGGCCGTCACCGGCTGCAGCGGATCACTGACCCCCTCCGAGCGCACCCAAAAGCGCGCCGCATACACGCCCGGCGCCAAGCCGGTCAGGTTCGGCCCGCCCCGGATGGTCACCGGTCCCGCCGGGCGCAGCCCCCGGCCACGGTTCAGATCGGCCCGCGCGGCTAGCACCTGCGGGTGCGCGCTCAGCGGATCGTTCTCTACCCGCACGAAAGCGGCTCCGGTCTCGTACAGGTCCGTCGCGGCGATAAAGCGGGTCGGGGCCTCCGCCGGCGGCGGGGTCAGAGCGACCACCCGCACGTCATCCAGCCATACCTGCACCGGCAGCTCCGGCTCGTCCTTGTCCTTGACTACTTCCACACGCAGGCGGCCCGTGGTGGGGGCGGGCGGAGTGCGGAAGACCTTCTCCACGTAGCCCCAGTCCAAGCTGTAGAAGGGCATGTCTGCGAAAGTCTCCCAGCGCAAGCCCTGCGGCCCCACCGCGAGCGGCTTACCCGCGGCGTCGCTGAGCAGCAGCTTGAAGCGGCACAGGTTGACCCACCCGCGGCCGGGCCGCTGCAGGGGCACGAAACCCAGCGACCGGTAGCGGCAGGTGAAGAGATACAGCGTGTCCGGCTGTAGGGCGAAGGCCGACGAGGTGGCGTCCAGGCGCTCGGGGTTGAGGTCGCCCGCGGAGAGCAGCGGCAAATGCAGACACTGCTTGCCCTCGATGGGCACGGTAGTGTCCAGCTCCGCCTTGCCACCGCCCGCGAAGCTCCAGCCCTCCAGGCCCTGCTCGAAGCCGCCGTTAGGCACCAGGTTGTCGGCCGCGATCACCGCCGCCACTGCCCCGAGCAGCAGCGCCAGCACCGCTAGCCCTCGTGAACACCTGCACATACCGCGCCATTCCCCCTGCCTCGCCACTTGGCCTGCTTGCTCGCTGCGCAACTTGGCTCCCTAGGGCGCCGTGCCGGCCGGGAAGTAACGCAGCTCCAGTGAGGTGAACGCGCCCTGGCCGTCCCCGGGGTTGCAGGGAATGAGAAACTCGTTCTCCTGGCCGAATTTGATCCACGGGGTTATATTCAGGTAGGTGCGGTTCCCGAAGACGTGATGGTGCCGCCGCACCCATTGCCCGTTGACCACCACGCCAATGCTGTTGCAGCGGCCGTCGGTCTCTGTGAACAGCATCACGGTCTGCCCCGGAGGCGGGTTGACGAGAATCCGGCGCGTGACCATGGTCGCCTTGCCCAGCGGGCCCGGCAGATTGATCGGGTCCTGCCAGGTGAGTCCGTCCACCGAAGGCTTCCACGGCCCGCCCAGGTCCAGCTTCGCGGCGGGAGTAGGCAGGTAGGCCAGCCAGGTGTTGCCGTACAGGCCGGCGACTTCGCCCTCGCTCATTACCTCGACCGCCATCAGGTGCGCGCCCGGCGGGAGGAGCGCCGTCTGGTCCTGGCCGATGATCTGCCGGCCGGAGGCGAGAATCTCCTTACCGTCAATCCACACCCGCATCCGCCCCCACATGACCTCGTTCATCCAGCTCTTGAACCACACGTCAATCTCCCCGTGGTTCCAGTTCGCCGGCACGGTGAACTGCTTGCGGAAGAAGGCGCGGTGCGTGGGCTGGTCCTCCGGCACCAGCCAAGGACCGAGTTCCGCGACCTTCCAGGTCTTGTCGTCCAGACCGGGCGCGGCCAGCGCCGCGTGGTCGCTCGCATCCCCGTCGTCCAGCAGCTTCATCCGCCACTGCTCGTTGAGGTTCAGGGCAAAGCGCGCCTGGTAGGTCGGCACTTTGCGACTGGGCGCGGTGGTCCCCCGCCACCAGCCGCGTTGCAGATTCAGCCAGCCCAGCGAGGCGGAGCCGATCTGCCGCCGGGGCGCAGCCAAGATGCGGATGTCGCCGGGCCCAAAGGCCAGTCCCGTCAGTTTCGCTACCCCGTTCTCGACCACGGGCACCAGCTTCTCCTGCGTCTGGAGGTCCACCAGGTACGGCGGCTGCAGGCCGTCGCGGAAGATCAGATTGCTCGTGTTGTCCTTCTGCTCCCAGTTCCAGCAGATCCACACGTCGTACAGGCCGTTGTTGCTGACCTCATGCGTGGAGTTGATCTTGTCCAGGTCGCAGTAGCCGGGAATCTGCCGCAGCTTGGCCCAGGCGAAAATCTGGCGCAGCAGCAGCGGGTTGCGGAAGTTGTCGTAGCCCATATCGATCACGTAGCCCGCACCGAGCTTGCGCATGCCGATAACAGCTTTCCCGTCAGGCCAGAGCAATAGGGGTACGCAGTCCGGGGAGACCGGCTCCAGGATCTGCCCCTGGGCGCGCCGCGCATTCTCGTCCCAGGTCGCCGCGTCAAAGACCGGCTGCCCCGGCGCGAAGCTGGTGACAGCGGAGTTCGGATGCCGCAGGTACCCGGTCACCTTGTAGCCGGTCAGGCGGCTAATCGGCCAACTGTCCGCCTTTTCCGGCGTGTGGCGACCGGTGTCGTTCATGGTGACAAAGATGCCGCCCTGCTTCACCCAGGCCTCCAGGTCGCTGACCAGCGCCGGGTCCATGATGCAACTGTTGGTGTCAACGACCACCTTGTAGGCGTTGGCGTTGCCCCGCTTGAAGTCCTGCGGGGAAACGCCGTCCATGTGGTACTCCTTGTGCAGGCCTACGTTGAACTGGTAGAGCACGTACCCGGAACCGTCGGGGCTACTCCAGGGCCAGCCGGTGAGGTTGTTCACGTCGTCGCCATAGAGCATCGCCACCTCGGCCTGCGGCACGTGCAGCTTGCCAAACGCGCCGATGATCGCCTGATGTTGCTCAAACCAGGTACGGATCGAATCGTCCCAGTAGACGTCCCCCACATGCATGAAATAGTGCACGCTGTTGACGCCCTCCGTCAGCCAGTTGCCCAGAGCGCCCTTGAACTCCGTGAGGTTGTGCGCCGGGTTGCCCGGCTCTACCGACATGGGCAGACCCGCGGCGCGCATCATCATCGGGCACTGTTCGGCCCACCAGCCACCCATGTACCCGGTGTTGTGGAAGTGGCCGCCGTAGTCCTGGCACAGCTCTTCCACCTGCGTGAGGAAAGAGTCGGGGGCCATGCACACCACCGAGCGGTCGGGGTCCGACTCGCGGATCGCCTCAAAACTGCGCCGCATCGCCCGCTGGTGCACCCAGGCCAGCCAGCGCGTGAAGTCCACCCACTGGGCGTTGAGTTGCTCGCCCAGGTAGGGATAGTTCGCAGGCGGCTCGCCGGTCAGGTAGGCGCGGTAGCCCAGGAAGTTGCGGGGCAGCCGCAGCGCCAGCAGGTTGTCGCCGACCTGCAGCGCGTCGGTGACCTCCACCACGGCCCAACTCGGGCGACCCTCCACCAGTGGTTCGCCCACTTTCTTCCCGTTGAGGTAGATCGGGGCGGGCTCCCGGTTGCCGCGGTTTAGGGAGAAGACGTACAGCCACACCTTCGGCTTGTCGGCTTTCCAGGCCGCCGGGAGGGTGAAGTGTCGCCGCCAAATCGCCGGCCGGCGCTGCAGGAACATCGGCTGGTCGTTGCCCGGGGCCTTGAGCGCGGGCCAATCGGCGTCGGAGGTAGCCGGCAGGTACCAGTCCTCCGGGGCGGGCGTGGTGGGCATGGCCTTGCCGTCCGCGAAGTCCTCGTACTTTAGCCGCCACTCGCCGGTCAGGTCGAAGGCCCGGCTGGTATAGCCAAAGAAGCGCACCAGTTCCGGCACCCGGACATCGCTCCAGGTGCGCACCCACTCCGGCTTGCCGTACCAGCGCTGCCCGACCGCTGCCGGGGTGGCGTACTTCTCCTTGAGGTACTCCCGGTAGGACTTATCGGCGCTGGGGCCATACTCGTTGAGCAGATCGTGGTCGCCGTGGCGCAACTCCGCGTGCGGCTCGAGGTACTCGATCGTGGTCGGCCGTTTCGCGTAATCGCGCCAGGTCTTCTGCATCACCGAGAGCACCGCGTCCAGGCCGTCGTCAGCGCTCCAAGCCAGGTGCCCCAGGCCGGCATGGAAGGCGTCGCAGGGGGTGTAGAAGCCGCCGACGTAGCCGGGCATCTTCCACTGGGTATCGTCGCGGTAGCGGTTGACCAGCCACACGGCATCGGCGATGGCGGTATTGATCACCACGGGCAGGCCCCGGTTGGCGCAGGCTCGCGCGCCGTACTCGAAGATCAGATCGTTGTCCATCCCCTCCGCGAAATCGCACTTCTCCTCATTCTGCCAGAAGACGAAGCCTTCCTGGCCGTACTGCTTGGCCCAGTCAAACTCGCCCAACACGTTATAGTCCTTCCACTCGATCCCCCGCTCGCCCGACTTGGGCGGCGGGGTGTTGAAGGAGCCGTAGTAGAAACGGAAGCCATGCTTGTCCCAGGAATCCAGGTACAGCGGGACCTCGCCGGTGGGCGTCAGTTCCGCCCCCGTCAGCGGCAGCGCGCCCAGCAGGGCCGCGAGTTGCGTGCCGTCCGTGCCGGCGGCGATGTACACCACCGCGCCCTGGCGGAAGGCCGCGATCCTCCCCTGATCCGGCACGTTCACCGCCGGCACCGGCACCGCGCCGACCGCGACCGTTTCGTCCTGCACCGCCAGCACCAGGTGCAGATCGCTCAGGTACTTGGCGTGCACAATCTTGGCCTTACTCACGTCGGCGCACTGGATCGCCAGCGCGGAGACCTGCCCGGCGGCGGACTGGTACAGGACGAAGTCGCCGGAGAGTTCGCCATAGCCGCGCAACTTCTGGACCGGGATCGCCTCCCGCCGCACTTGGGTATAGCCGGCGCCCAGCTTGCGGGCGATCTCGGCCACCGGCAGACGCGAGGCCGCGGGAGCCGCCGCCACTTGTACAACCACGCCCACCGCCACCGCCAGCAGGAGTACCAGTCGCAAGGAAGTTTTCATAGAGGCTCTTGCCTTTCACTACAGGATCTGGTCGGGACTGATATGTGTCGTTACATAATTCGACAGCAGAAGCCGCGTGGCCTTCTCGAAGAGGAGCGCGGAGGTCAAGTGCAGGCCCAACGAGGTAGAGGCAGTAGAACCAGATCGGCGCGCTCCTCGCGCGAGACCTGTCACTGGCTCCCCAGCATCCCCGGGGGAGGGGGAAGCCGGCCGCGCGGGGAATCATCCTACGGCCTCGCAGTCAGACCGCCACGCACGGGTCCCCGTGCCCTCCCGGCCAGGGACCCAGCCGCCAAGTTGCCCCGTCCAACCAGCCAGTCTCGGCCGCCTGCGCCGACCAGGAGTGAATCGATATGAAACGTTTAACCTGCCCCGCCTCTGCTCTGCTGAGATTCTGGGGGCCAACCGCTCTGCTCGCCGGTGTGGCCACGCTGCTGCTGAGCGCCGTTCCGGCCCGGGCGGAGGTCTTGCTCGGCTTGTGCACCCAGGAGGCGGACAAGCATAACGTGGAATTCCAACAGTATGGCCGCATGATCCCGGCTTACCGCGAGAACGGCATCCGCGCCGCGATGCTGGAGTTCGATCCCTTTTTCCGCGTTGACGCCACCGAAGACCAGCTCGTAAAGATGATGCAGCAGTTCAACGTCGTTCATCTGGCCACCACCAACGACGGCGTCTACGACATGGGCGCGGCCGGTCCGAGGCGCGCGGCGATCGTCGGCCAGGCCCTCGCCCGCTACGTGGAGGGCGGCGGCGGTCTCTTCCTGGATCCGCAGTCAGTCCGCTACCCCAATACCGACGACGAGAAGTACTGGAACCTGGTGCTGGCGCCGCTCGGCCTGAGCATCCTGCACGAGGGCGTCTTCGACAAGACGCGCGCCTTCGAGGGGACCACGCTGGGCCCAGCCACCTTCTTCTATACCCGCAATATCCAGGCCCATCCGGTCACCGCCGGCGTGTCCTGCCTCTATCTCCCCCTCAACGGCTACGGCACTTGGCCCGGGGTGGCCCTGATGCAGTATAGCCCCGAGTGGCAGGTTGTGGTCCGCGGCGACAAGGAGGCCAAGAGCTACCGCTCCGATGCGGACAACGTGCTAGACCTGAAGGTGGAGGGCAGCGTCGCCACCGAGCCGCCGGTTCTGGCCGTGCGCGCGCTGGGCCAAGGCCGCATCGTCTCCTATGCCCTTTCCGATCTCTTCACCGGCCGCAACCACCGCAACCCCATGTGGTCCGACCTCGTGGAGGTCAACGGTGACCGCAACGCTCACCAGGCCAGCGACAGCATGAAGATGCAGATGAACGCCTACAAGTGGCTCGCCGAGCCCTCCACCGGCCTGGCCGGCTACGGGACCTATAGGGCGGTGCCCTACCAGCCGGTGCAGTATCCGACCACCGTGGACTGGGATCGGCTGCAGTTTGCGGCTGACCAGCCTTTCACCTACCCGGACGGGCAGGTCTTCGCCGGCACCCGCGCCACTGATGGCGTCCGCGGCATTTTCGGCGCCCATTCGTCGTACAGCGACGGAACCGGAACGGTGGCCGAGTACGTGCAGGCCGCCCAGGCCGCCGGGCTGTCCTTTATCGTCTTCGCCGACCCCCTGGAGAAGCTCACGGCGGAGAAGCTGGACAAGCTCAAGGCCGACTGCGCTGCAGCCTCCGCGGCGGGCGACTTCTACGCCTGCCCTGGGGTGGAGTTCACCGACGGCATCGGCAACCGCTGCGCAATCTGGAGCGAGAAAGTGAAGTTCCCCGAGGCCACCTGCAAGAACGGGGATCAGGAGTACGTGCTGTGGGACGGCCAGGTCGTGCGCCAGTTTGGCTACTACGACTGCGGCACCTGCGGGTTCGCGCCCTCGGCGGTCCTGGACTATCAGGCGCTCCGCCAGAATCGCGCCCACCTGGAGAACCAGTGGCTCGTCTTTGACTACCTGCCCTTTGTGTATGAGGGCAACAAGCTCCTGGCCAACAACACGAACGACTACCTCACCGGTCTGCGTGACCTGCGCTGGCTAAGCGTAGCCTCCTTCACCCGCGTGCGCGCACCGAGCGAGGTGGCGGCCGCGGCCGCCACCTGCTTTACCGGAGCAGCCGACCTGGCGACCGCCAAGCAGCAACTCAACGCCAATGGCATGCACCCGGGCCAGTACGTGAGCCAGGGCCCGGTCATCGCCGCCTGGCAGCAGATCAACGCCCAAATGGAGCAGAACTGGCGCTACACCCGGGGCGCCCAGCGCGTCCGGCTGTGGTTCTCCGTGCGCTCGGACGTCGGCCTCGCCGAGGTCAAGGTGCTCGACGCCGACCGCGGCGCGATCCGGCGCTTCCGGGGCAATGGCGCGAAGGAGCTTTCCCGCGAGTTCGAGATCGTCGCCGACGAGCAGCACTACCCGGTGCTCCAGGTGATCGACACGACCGGCAAGCAGGCGATATCGCAAAATATTATGGTTTACTGCTACAAGGCCGGCCTCTTCCGCTGCGGGGACAACTGCAACGTCCTGGGCGCGACCGCCATGATCTGGCACCCCGACCGCAACCAGCTCTTCAACGCCGCCAAGGACTTCCGCAACGGCGCGGAGTACGCCCTGACCGGCTGGGACACCGGCTCCGCGGCCCTGGGCGTGCCCTCCCCCGCCGCGTACCTGTCCGAGCGCCTCAATATCAAAGAGGCCGGCGGCTGGTACCCCCCAGACAATCCGAACACCATGCCCGGCATCGTCCAGGACATGGGCCTGAATAGCTATAATATGCAGATCGTCACCATGCGCTCCACCGCCCTCTCCGAAAGCCCCACCAACCCCGAACGGGCCGGCGCCTACATGGCGACCGTCCCTCGCGACGTGGGCCCGCTGGAGTACTACGACCGCACCTACACGCTCTACGCGCCGATGGAGCGCGTGGACATGTTCACCACCTTCAACTACCGCCGCCCGCTGGAGGGCCTCAAGGACTACCGGGGCGGGATTCTCTGGCACGAGGGCGAGATTCGCTTCAAGCAGGACTGCACGCTCTCGACCGCGATGCCGATTCCCCTCCTCGGCGTCTACGTCCCCACTGACCTGGTGCGCGGCTTTGGCACCGCCCTGATGATCACCGACGCGGACGGCAGCGCGGCGACGGCCTACCTGCGCGACGATAAGACCCCGATCAGCCTCAGCGGGCGCCTGCGCCCCGGCAGCTACGCGGCGCTGATGACCACGCCGGTCGGCTACAACGCAGTCCTGGCTCCGCCGGGTCAAGACCTGTGCTACAATGGCTGGCTGAACGGCACCCGCAGCGGGCTGTCCGTGGGTCTGGGCCGGGACGGGCAGAAGGTCAAAGCCGGCACCGTGCTCAAGTACCGCTTCGCCGTGGGCACCTTCACGGACCGCGCGACCAGCAGCGTCCTGCTGGAGCACACCGTCAAGGCCCTGAACATGGGCGGCGGCCACGACGGCTATCCCGTCGCGATGAAGGTGGGCAGCCTGGAGGACGCCACCTTCTTCTTCACCGCCCGCGCGGTGGGCAGCGAGGCCGCTTTCGTCCTCGGCCCGCAGAGCCTGATGATCGACCTGCCGATCCGCGTCCGCGGCCTGCAGAACAACGGCTGCGCCGCCGTCTACGCGCAGAACCGGCCCTGGTACCGCTTTATCCCGGTGGATGCGCAGGGCACGGGCTGGTTCCAGGAGTCCCTTGACGCGAAGAATGACCTGTGGGTGGGCAATGTCTTCGTCTGCGACCAACCCGCGGTGAGGATCACGCTGGTCGTGGACGGCCAGGCCGCGGGCCAGCCGCCGATGGTGGAATTGCATAACCCGACCGATCAGGCGATCACCACCACGGTGCGCTCGCCGGCCCATGCCCCGCTGTTCGGCGGGCTGACCGCGAAAGTAACCATGCCCGCCGGGGACAGCCTCCGGCTGGTCGTCAAAGACAAGCAACTGGTGCGGCGCGCCGCCGCGCCCGCCGCGCACTGAATCGAGCTTTCCTGACCTATACTATACGAGGTGATATTCGAGTGAAGTACCGTCCTTTGGGCAAGACTGGTCTGCAGGTTTCCGCGTTAGCGATGGGCTGCATGCGACTGCCGGAGCACGATCCGGACCTCGCCGCGCAGGTCGTAGACGCGGCGATTGCCGCCGGAGTGAACTACTTTGAGACCACCCGCGGCTACATCAATGGCCGCTGCCAGCATCTGACCGGCCCGGGCCTCAAAGGCCGCAGCCGGGGCCTGATCGTCTCCGGCAAGGCCGGCCTCAACGCGGAGACCACCGCGGACAGCTACCGCTGCGAAATTGACCTGCAGATGGAAATCCTCGGCGTGGATTACCTGGAGTTCTTCCAGGTCGGCTGGTTCTCGCTGGACCGGCTGGAGATGCTGACTAAGCCGGGCGGGGCGCTGGAGGCCCTGGACAAGGCCCGCGCCGAGGGTCTCGTCGGCCATATCGGCTTCACCGGCCACGATAAGCCGGAGAACTTCACCAAGCTGATCGAGACCGGCATTTTCGACAGCCTGACCATCCCCTACAACATGGTGAACCTCGACTATGCGCCCACCATCAAGCGCGCCGGCGAGCTGGGCGTGGGCGTCATCGCCATGTGCCCGGTCGCGGGCGGGATGCTGGCCAGCCCGGCGGCGCCGCTGCAGGCCCTGATCGCGGGCGGCGCGGCAACCACCGCCGACGCCGCGCTGCAGTTCGTGCTCAGCAATCCCGACGTAAGCTGCGCCTGCTCGGGGATGAACACCCTGGAAATGCTCGCCGAGAACGTGGCGACCGCCGAGGCCTTTGAGGGCGCCAACGCTGCGGACCACGAGCGGGTCACCCGCGTGCTGGAGGACTTCGCGGCCCTGGGCAAGCAGTTCTGCACCGCCTGCGGCTACTGCATGGACTGCCCCAGCGGCGTGGATATCCCGGGCAACTTTCGCCTGCTCAACTACGCCAAGCTCTATGGCCTGACCGAGTGGGCCCGGCAGGAGTACCAGAATATGGAGGAGCAAAAGCGCGCCGCGGCCTGCACCCAGTGTGGCGCCTGCGAGCCGAAGTGCCCCCAGAACCTGCCGATCATCGAGCAACTAGAGGAAGTCGTCGCGGCGCTGTCGTAAGCGGCGAGAGGTAGGATCATGACGCACCTGCGCTATCGCGGCGCCGCCAATCTGCTGCCGCCCCCGGTGAGCCATCAGGCGCACCCGGGGCGGCTGACGCTGTCTTCCGCGGGCCGCGTAGTCGCCGCGGAGGCGGCGCTGCTGCCGCTGGCGGAGGTCTTCGCCCACAACCTGGCGGTGCTGACCGGCCACCTGGTCAAGATGGCAGCGGCGGAGGGTGAGGCCGGGCCGGGCGACGTGCTCCTGGCGCTGGACCCCGCGCTGACCGGCGAGCAGTACACGCTGGAGGTTGGCGACCGCGCCGTGGTGCGCGGCGGCAGCTACGCGGGCGTCTGCCGCGGGCTGGCTGCGCTGGCGCAGTCCGTGGTCTGCCGGCGCCTCGACCGCTATATACCCGGCTGCCGTGTGGCGGACGAGCCGTACGCCGGCTTCCGCGCGCTGATGGTGGACGTCGCCCGCCAACCGCACACCCTGTCCGGCCTCAAGCAACTGGTCGTGATGTGCTGGTACTACCGGATCGCCTACCTGCAGCTCCACCTGAGCGACGTAGAAGGGTTCGCCTTCCCCAGCACCGCCTTCCCGCGCCTGGCGACCGCGCACGCTCTGTCGCTGGACCAGTGGCGGGAGCTGGAGGCCTTCGCCACGGTGCGCGGCGTGACGATCCTCCCGGAACTGGACGTGCCCGGCCACGCCGGGGAGGGGCTCAAGCGCCTCTGCCCCACCCACCCGCGCACCGGCGTGCAGGTGATCAATCCGGTCAGCGAGCGCACCTTCGAGGTACTGGACACGCTGATCGGCGAACTCTGCGAGGTCTTCCGGGCCACGCCGTACTTCCACCTCGGCGCCGATGAGGTGGCCTACCAGGGCTGGGCGCACTGCCGCGACTGCGCGCGGGAACTGAAGCGTCTGGGCCTGACCGACCTGCGCGAACTGTACCGCCGCTTCATCGTGCGCATGAATGACGTCGTCCGAGCGCACGGCAAGCGGATGATCGTCTGGGAGGGCTTCGCCGCGGAGGGGGTCACGCCGATCCCGCCCGAGGTGATCGTGCAGTTCTTCGACGTGATGTACCTCCAGCCCGAGGAGGCCATGGCCCAGGGGCACGACATCATCAACGCCAGTTGGGGGCCGCTTTACGTCGCTGGGCCCCACGCCGCCAGCCCGGTGGAGATGATCCACCAGTGGCACCCCTTCCTCTTCGGCTCGTGCGGGCTGTGGGAGACGCCGGACGCGCTCGACCACGCCCCGGCGCTGGGCGCGACCACCGCGCCGGGCTACTTCTACCACCGCCCCTTCCCCGGAACGTACTTCCCGCGGGTCCGGGCGCTACCGGAATACCGCGACCAGATGCTGGGCGCGATGCTCTGCAGTTGGGGCCTGCGTGAGGACCAGGAGCTTCCGCTGACCCGGCGACGACTGCCGGCGATGGCCGAGCGGCTCTGGAACCCGCATGAGCAACGCTCCTATCTAGACTTTGTGCGCCGCCTGGACCTGCACGAAGAGCGGCTGGAGCTGCTGCTGGAGGACGTGCTCGCCGCCGACCAGGCCGCGCTGCCGGGGATGTCGCCGTTCGTCCGCTCGCTGCGGGTAAGCGCGGTCCAGTCCCCCGCGAAGCTACGCGATCTAGCCGCGCCACCGGAGGTCCCGCTGCTCCGGCGTGACTTCCCGGAGGACTTCCTCGACCTCCACGCCGACTTCGCGAGCGCCGGGCGGGGCGTCGCGTACTTCGCCTGCCGCCTCCACTGCGCCGAGGCGATGCGGCTGGCGGTCTGCCTGGGCTACGATGGTCCCGTGCGCGTGTGGCTGGACGGCCGCCCCGCTTTCACCGACCTGCTCGGCTCCAACCCAGCGCGCGCGGACGAGGCCGATGTCCCCTGGGAGGCGACCGCGGGTGAGCACGAGGTGGTCATCGCCCTGGACGCCGCCGACGGCAATGCCTGCGGAGTCTTCCTCCGCTTCCAGCGCCAGGACCGCCCGGACTTGCTGCCGGAGATCCTGGGGTAAGCTTGCGCCCCTGTCCCCTTCACCGTACACCTTGACACCGAACTGAAGGAGCACATTTATGCCCACAACCACGCCGAGCCCGACCCCGGACTGGGTGGGTGTTTCCACCGGGAACGCCCAAATCAACGAGGCCTTCCGGATAGCGGTCGCGCTGGTCGACGACCTGCGCGCGCAGTATCACGCCGGCGGCGGCACGCCCGGCTGGCTGCCGGTGAGTAGCGGACTCCGCGGACCGGCGGTCCATGTCTCGGACACCCGCGACTCCGCGCATGCCGTCAAGATGGCGGCCTATCTGTGGGGCGAGGAGCCCGAGCAGGGCGCGACGCTGGAGGAAGCCTTCTTCCTGACCTTCGTGGACCCCGTCACCGGCCAGCCTAAGCACCCTTGCTCCCGGTGTACCGCCGCGGTGAGCCTGGGAATGTTCCTGCGCTGCGCCGCCGACACCTACCGCTATTTCCGCCCCGGTCCGCAAGCCGCCGAGGCCCTGCGCCGCGCGGCGCTAACCGTTGCCTGGGTGGAGCGCGAACACGATCCGGAGGGCTCCGGCTTCCTGGACAACCGCAACGAGGAAGCCGGGACCTTCTGGGGCATCCACTTGGGCGAGCCGAACCACTTCCCCAGCAACTACGACCCCAAGACCAAGGCGATCGTCCCCACCATGGCCTATGCCGTCTGGCTGCAGGCGGTGCTCACCCTGGCGGAGGCCACCGACGCGCCCGAGGCGGCCACCTTCCGCGCGACGCTGAGCCGGGTGTGGGAGGCGCTGGAAACCCAGGCCTGGAGCGAGCGCTACGGCTACTACTTCATGCAGTTCGACCGCGTCGCGGACAAGTGGTTCCTGAGCATGAATGGCCTGAGCGAGGACAGCCGCGAGACCGACATCATTCCCTATTACGCCGCGGAGATGCCGGTGGACCCCGAGCGCCGGCGCTGCGTCGCGCGCTGGCTGGACCACGCGCTGGTCCAGGACCGCGTCTTCCCCATGCCCTTCAACTACCCCCCCTACGCCTGGTATTCGCCGGACCATCCCAACTATATCGATCATGGTCGAGCGAAATCCATTATCGGCGGCGCCTGGGACACCTCCTATCTCCACTGTGTCACCTTGCTGCGCGAGGCGGGCTGCGTGGAGGCGCTGGAGTTGGCCGTGCGCAAGCGGGCAGAGGCCATCGCGCGCGACCAGGACTGTATCGAGTGGTACCACCTGGACGGCACCACCGACGACGCCACGGGCATGCATCGCGACCGCTATCTGGTCAGCGCTACCGCCCATCTGGCCGCCACCATCGAGGGCCTGTTCGGAGTGACTCCAGCCGCGCCGGGCTTCGCGGAGATCAACTTCGCCCCGTCCCTGCCGCTCTTCCGGCGCCACCGGCACACCCGTCCGCCCGCGCCTCACGCCGAGCGCGACAACACCCTGCGGGTCACGCTGCCGGAGGGCCGGCGACTGGAGTTCACCCTCCGCTACAGTGAGTCCGACGAGATCCTGCGGGCGCGCACCAACGAACTGCCCGCGCTCGGGCACTTCCGGCTGCCGGTGGATCTGGCCAGCCGCGTCCGCGAGGTCCGCTGGGCCGGGGAGCCCCTGCCCTACCGGATCGAGACGCACCTCGGCCAGGACTTCGTCTACGCCGATCATCAGTTGGACGGCGGGGAACTGACCGTCATCATGGACCCCCATCCGCAGAAGGGGAAGGGCACCACCCCGCAGATCAAGCCGACTGGAACGAGAGTCCCGGACCTGGAGGGCGACGGCGGCCTCCGCGGATAACTGGCCGCTGAGCCCACAAGGAGAGCGCAACTATGAACCTGAGGCTGGTGATGGTAGTCATGGCCGCACTAATCGGAGCCGGTTTGCCCGCGCTGGCGGCGCCGGAGTTCTTTATCCACGACGGCGACCGGATGGTCTTCTACGGGGACAGTATTACTGACACCCAGTGGTACCCCACGCTGGTGCAGACCTTCGTGGCCACCCGGTTTCCCAAGTGGCGCAACGAATTCTACAACCGCGGCGAGGGCGGCGACCGGGCCGCCTCGCTGAAGCGTTTTGAGCGTGACGTCGTCTCCCAGAAGCCGCAGGTCCTGACCTTTGCGATGGGCTACAACGACGCGAACTACGGGCCCTTCGATCCGGCGATCCTCACGCAGTTCCTGGGCAACGTGACCGAGTCGGTGCGGCTGGCGCGGGCGGCGAATCCGCAAATGCGGATCATGCTGATGGGCCCGACCCCCAACGAGACGGCCGTCTCCACCTCCTACCCGCGCTGGGTGAGCGGCGAGTTCTACCCTTACGCGCTGCTGACCTTCGGGCGCGAGGAGGGTCGCCTGGCGCAGCGGCTGGGCGTACCGTTCCTGGACATGGGCACGCTCTACGGGCAGACGATGGGCCTCGGGCGCGTGCTGGCCGGGCGGGCCTTCGCCCTCAGCAGCGACGGCGTCCACCCCCAGCAGGCGGGCCAGACCTTCATGGCCTATCACCTGCTCCGCGCCCTGGGTGGCACGGCGCAACTGGCGACTGTGACCGTGGAGGCGACGCACCTCCAGGTTCACGCGGAGCGCTGCTCGGTCGCCGACCTGCGGGTGCAGGACGGGAAGCTCAGCTTCCGGCGCCTTTGCGAGTCGCTGCCCTACCCGACTCCTGCGGCGGCTCGGCCCTTCTCCCTGCTGGTGGACCTGGACAACACCCTCAACGCCGACCTGCTGACCGTGACCGGCCTGACCGCGCCCTCCTACGCGCTGAGCGTGGACGGGGAGAAGATCGCGGAGGTCTCGGCGCACGCGCTGGCCGAGGGGGTCAACCTCTCCGCCTACCCGACGACCCCCATGTATCGGCAGGCGCTAGCGGTGATGGACGCGGTGCGCGAGAAGGACCTGCGCGACTGCGACTTCTGGAAGCAGTACATCACCAGCGGGCAGGCCGACGGTACGGGCGAGCCGCTGGGGACCGACGCCCCGCAGCGCGCCGCGGTGACGGCCGCCCGGCAGCGGGTCGCCGAGGCGCGCCAGGCGATCTACGCTCTGAACGCGCCCCGCCCGCACACCATCACCCTGGAGCCGCTGGCCAAACCGATCGCGCCGTATGCCGACCTCGCGGCGACCGAGCTGAACCAAGCCTTCCTCCTCAGCGGCACCGGCCCCGTGGCGGTGAACTGGAACAGCATGACGCTACTGAGCGACAAGCTGGAGCTGCAGGTCCGCAATCCCGAGGCGACGCTCCACACCGGCACGGTCACCTGGAACTGCCCGGACGGCTGGCAGGTCACCCCGGCGCAAGCCGAGTTCACCGTCGCCGGCGGCCAGACGACCAAGCTGCCTTTCACCCTCAGCCACCCGGGCGGGCCGGCGACCTTGCCCGTGCCCACCGCTACGTTGCGCTGGGCCTGGTCGCAGGATTGGGCCTATCCGCTGCAGCAGGACGTCGAGCTGGAACTGGCCCCCCACCTAACCATCCCCCGCTCCTCGCGGCCGGTGACACTCACCGGCAACCTGGACGACTGGCAGGACGCGACCAGCGTCGTGCTCGACAACGTCCATTTCTACAACCTGGGCGCGACCGGACGCCGCAGCCTCTGGAACGGCCCGGCGGACCTGAGCGCCCGCTACCTGATGAAGTGGGACGACCAGGCGCTATACTTCGCGGCGCTGGTCCGCGATGACCACCATGTGCTGAACGTGGCTCCCAACTGGATGTGGTCGCAGGATTCTGTGCAGATGGGGGCCTTCCTCCAGGAGCCGGGCCGGCCCGACGGACGCTACGAGTGGGGCTTCGGGGTCTACGAGAACAATCGTAGCGAGGTCGCCCTGTTCAGCGCCCCGGCCAAAGTCGCGCCGGGGACGCCGGAGATCCGGTTCCAGGGGCGGGTGGACGAGGCCGCGGGCACCTGCCTGTACGAGATCATCCTGCCCTGGGCGCGGCTCGCGCCGCTCACCCCGGCGGTGGGCAAGTCCCTGCGCTTCACCGCGGTGATCAACGATGCCGACCCGAATCCGGGCAAGGGCTACAACTACCTGGCCTGGACCCACGGGATCGTCAATGCCAAGAACCCCGAGGATTTCGCGACGGTAATCCTCGGTAATTAGCCGCCGGCCGACACGAAAGCGCGCCGCCGAACCGGGCCCAGTCGGGTCCGCTCCGGCGGCGCGCTTAGTTCTGCGGCGGTTCTGCGTAGGTTCCTACGCGGCCGGCTTCCACTCCACCTGCTGCGAGGTTCCCGGCAGCACCGTCACCTTATTGCGGACCTGACAGTGGTCTTTGATCGCCGGCGTAGTCCAGACCTCGCACTCCATCGCCCGGTCCGTGGGGTTGTGGAGGTCGAGTCGCAGCGCGGTCGCGGTCCACTGCAAGATCTGGACGCGCAGCGCCGGGTCGCCGGCCTGCACCAGATTCCCGATATAGAATTCGCCGGGCTTGGTCACGTCCAGGCGCGCCCACGCCGTCCCCTCGAACGTATCCACCGGCGTCAGGTCCTGGCCGGGCCGCCACAGGCCCGCGTCCCAGTTGTAATTGACGCCGCGCACGGCCACCGGCAGGCGGTACAGGTCCGTCATTGCCGCGGTCACGTTGCCGAGCACGCCGCCGTCCTGCGCCGTGCAGTCGGCCACGTAGGCCAGCCGGGTGAGGGTCCCCTGCGTCAGCGTCAGCTTGAAGGGAGCGTCCCCGGCGAAGCCCATCTGCCGCTGCCACCTCTCCCCGTCCGCGGGCGGCACTGTAGTGAACTGGGCTTCCCAAGTCGTGTCCACGGGCAGCGAGCCGCCGACCTGCCGCGGCGCGAAGCCCACGCGCCCATCGGCCGCCACGCGAATTCCCTCGCTCAGGGCGATGAACCCACCCACGCGGCCCCCCCGGGGCAGGTCCACAAACCCCTGAGTGAGCTTGCCCGTGACCGGCTTCCCGCTCGCGTCCACATACGAGTAGGACATGTCGCCGGCCGAATCCACCCATTGGGTCTTCAGCCCGGCGATGACCGGGAACACGTCGCCGCCGGTGGTCGCATCCAGCGGGCGGCGCAGCCGCAGGGTAATGGATTTGACCCGCGGCAGCTCCTTCTGGTCCTGGAAGAACTGCAAATAGCGCAGTTTCGCCGCATAAACCCGGGAGCGGCTGGTGACGTGCGCCGCCCGCGCATCGCCGGCAATATCGTCCCAGGTGGCGCGGTAGTAGCGCTCGTCAAGATTGACGTCCTGCACCTGCACATCCGGTCCGGTGAACGGGAAGTCCAGGATCGGGCACATGTTGTCCCCGCGCTGCGGCCCGCTTATGTCCGGATAGCCAAAGTAGCTGGGCTTCCCCTCCTCGGTGCCGAACGCCGGCACGGCCACGTTGAAATCCGCGTCGAGCCAGCCCGTATAGATGTCCGGCCCGCCCTGCAGCCAGTTCTGCCGGTCCGCACAGCGCCAGGCGAAGGACCCGGCCGCCCCGGAGTACACCGGCGGGGAGACCACGGTGCGGCCCTTCGCGTCGGTCGCCACCACCAGATACCAGGCCCAATGCTTTTGCGGAAAGGGCACCGAGTCCACGACAAACTCGTTCGTGTTCGGCGTCCAGCGCCGCCAGAGGTTGTAGTTCTCGAGGATCCGCACCTCGGTGATCGGCACGTCGCTGACCACCTTCAGGAAGGGATTGTCGCGGAAGGCGACCAGCCGCGGGCCGTTGGATATCTGCAGCTTGGTCGGCGTCTCCCAGAAATGAGAGGTGCCGTGGCTGCCTACCAGATACCAGGCGGCCTCCTGCGCCGTCCCGGTATACACGTAGACCTGGTGCCCGGTAGTCGCTTCCTTCGCCAGGTCCGCGGGCGAGTAGGTCTCGTGGACGGCGAAGGGCATCGGGTTGCTGTAGCGGAAGGCCTCCCACTCATAGGCGGGATAGCTGTTGTCCTCCAGCGCACCGTTCCGGTAGGTGTACAGGCTGATGCCCTGGAAGTGCTTGACCAGTTGACTCACCAGCGGCGAGGTGGTCAGCCGGTGGGCGATGGTCAACGACTCGGGCCCCATGCGCAGGCCGAGATACCAGGTCGCCCCCATCACCTTGCTCCCCGTCTTGGTCATGGCGGCAGGCGGGAAAGCCTCGTTGTTCAGCACCAGGAAGCGGTTGCCGTATTCGTCAGCCAGATCGAGCCCGGGCACGACGCGCAATGTGTCGTCGCTGGCTTTGCGGCAATCCTCCTTGAACTTGGTCCAGTTGGCCGGGTCGAACTTCTCCATGGTCTCAGTGATGCCGAGAATCGTGAGCCCCTGCTTCCGCGCCGCCGCCGCGTATTCGGCGACGGTCCCGGCGCCGTCACTGTACGCGGTCCGCGCGCCGATCAGCACCTGCCGCCAGGTGCCGCCCCGGTTCTCGCTCCAGCCCATGTTGCCATTCTGGCCAATCCAGTTTGGGACGACGCCCGGCGGCGGCGCCTGCAGCTTCGCGTACCCGTTGGCCGTGTAGCCGCCGAATCCGTGGGCGCGACTGGAGGCCGCCAGCCAGCGCAAGGTATTCGCCAGCAGCACCCGGCCCTGGCTCGGGATCTTCCCGTCCCCCTTCTCCATGAAGACGCCGTCGAGGCGACCCACGAAGAACTCCGATATCCCCGATACCGAGGGCGGATCGTAGGGGTTGAGGAAGGTGTAGAAGGGGTTGAGCGCCACGAACGCCGCCCGCCCCTCGCCGAAGGGCCGCACCGCCAGCAGCGGCGAGGGGAGCTTGTCGATGACTTCCCACTTGACGCCAAAGTACCCGCGCGAGACGGTGCCGGTCTTCATCGAGGACACCAGCGGCACCCACTCCGGCGACCAGGTGAAGGCCGGGGTGGCGTACATGTCGTCCCAGCGCCCCTGCTGGATCGGGTAGCTGATCCCGGTCACGCCCCGCGTCACCTCGTGCGGCGTGATCGCCGTGGTCCGGGCGTACTCGGTTTTCAGGCCATTGCCGGCCACGGTCTCCGTCCACATGTTGGCGTCGTCGCGCACCGCCAACTCCCGGTTCTGCACCCCCAGCGCGTCGGTCAACCCCGCCACCGGCACGCCCAAGTACAGCGCTCCGCCGCCCTGCACATAGGCGAGCAGCCGCGCGACATTCTCTTTCGCCGTGAAGTACGGCACCGGGTCCTGGAAGTTGACGGTGGTCTGGCCGCCCTGGTTGATCATCACCAGATGGAACTGGCGCAG
>DASXVN010000041.1:0-17814 GCA_036504235.1 Armatimonadota bacterium
TGCGGGCGCTCGTCAGCGAGCGCCACGGAGAGGGGCCGGGGGTGAGGCCGAGCCGCCGCTGCCGGTGCTCGAACCTTGCAGCCCTCTATCCTTTCCCGCCCCCCGGCCGTCTCCGCTTCCGCAGCTCCTCCCGCCTCCGCAGGATCACCGCGAGCACCTGAGCGACTGCCTGATAGAGCCCCGGGGGAATCGGCTGCCCCACTTTCACCTGGCGATAGATGGCCCGCGCCAGCGGTTTGTTCTCCTGTACCGTAATACCGTAATGCCGCGCATACTGGATAATGCGCTGCGCCAGCGCCGCCTTGCCCTTGGCCACGACTCGGGGCGCCGCCATGCCCGGACTGTAGCGCAGCGCCACCGCCAGGTGGGTGGGATTCGTGAGCACCACGGACGCCTCGGACATCTCCCGCGAGATCATTCCCTCCAACATCTCTCGCCGCCGCCGCCGTCGCTGGGCTGCCACGTGCGGATCGCCCTCAGATTCCCGCATCTCGTCCCGGATTTCCTGCCGCGTCATGCGCAGCGTCTTCTCAAACTGCTGGCGCTGATAGGCGTAGTCCACCAGTCCCAACACCAGCAGCGCGAAGGTGCAGCGCAGCGCCAGTTGCAGGCCGAGCCGCAGGGCCGTCGCGCCCCCGGCGGCGGGGAGCATCGTCCCCAGTTGCAGGATTTCCCCGAGCTGCCCGCGGATGGTCAGCCCCGCCACCAACGCCACCACGAGTATCTTCAGCATGCTCTTGAAGGATTGCACCAGCGCCGTCACCGACACCAGGCGCTTGAGGCCTTCCACCGGGCTCAGCCGCGCGGGGTCCCAGCGCAGCGGGTAGCTGCTGAGCAGAAAGCCCACCTGCGCCACATTGGCCACGATCGCCGCCAGCGCGCCCCCCAGCAGCATCGGCGCCAGCAGGTGCAGGATCCAGGTGAGACTCAGCCGGCTCAATTCCCCCGCGACGGCCATGGTGATTGGCTCATGTCCGCGGCTGAGCATCGAGGTCATCATCTGCAGCAAGTCCGCCTTCAGCCCCGGCGCCGCCGCAGCCAGCCCCGCTACGGTCCCCAGCAGGGAGGCCGCGCCGGTCAGCTCCGTACTCCGCGCCACGCGACCGCGTTCCCGGCTCTTGCGCCGCTTCTGGGGAGTAGCTCGTTCGGTGCGTTCCTGACTGGCCATAAGACTTCAGCGCGGCCCTCACCCCGACAGCGCGCGCAGCATACCCTCCAGTACCACCCGCATATCGCCCAGCAGGCTGGACATAACCCCCAGCAGCAGCGGCGTGCACACAATCATCGCCACCAGCCCCACCGCCAGCTTCGCGGGAATCTCCACGGCAAAGACGTTCATCTGCGGCACGGTCCGCCCAATCACGCCAAAGGCCAAGTCCACCAGGAACAGCACAAACGCAATCGGCGCGGCCACCTGCAGAGCCAGTCGGAACACACACGTCCCCAGGCCGGCGATCAGTGGCAGCAGGTTCGGGCTAATCGCGATCTGTCCCGGCGGAGCCGCCTGAAAGCTAGCGGCCACGGCGTGCAGCAGCCAGTGGTGGCCCCCCAGTTCCAGGAAAAGCAGCATCCCGGCGAGCTGGTAGAGCTGCCCCAGTTGGCTGGTCTGCTGCCCGGAGGCCGGGTCAAACAGCGCCCCCGCGTGCAGCCCGATTTGCAGCTCCAGCATTTGCCCGGCGAAGGTCAGCGACTCCATCAGCAGCCGCGCCGCCAGCCCCAGCGCCAACCCCACCGCCACCTCCGCCAGCAGCATCCCCAGATACACGCCCCCCGGCAGCGCCCCGCCCGCGGCCAGCGGCGGCGCCAGCCCGCCCAGGGCCAGCGCGAAAGCCAGCGCCAGCGAGACGCGCACGGGCGCCGGGATCAGGCCGGAGGAAAACACGGGGGCCGCGGCGATCAGTCCCGCCACGCGCGCCGTGGCCGGGAGGTAGGGGAGAAGCTGGGCCAGCAGCAGGGGGGGAAGAGGAATGTCCATGGCTAGCGGAAACGCGGCGCCGCTCAGGAGGTCCCGGTTATCTCAATCGCGACGCGCCCCCGCTGCACCCCGGTGCGCCCCGCGAACTTGCGTTTCCCCGCCAGCCGCACCTCGACGGGGTCCTGCGTGTGGTGCCCCAGGTCCAGAATCGCGCCTTCCTCCAGGCTGCGCAGCTCCGACAGCCACATGCGCCGCGTGCCCAGCACCACCTGCAGCGCCACCTGGGTAGTGCCGGTGCTGCTCAGCAGGCTCGGCGAGACGCGCCGCTCGCCCTCGCGATTCTCCCCCTGGCGCAGGATCATCTGCAGCACTCCCGCCGGCAGCCCCACCCACATCCGCCCCTCGTTGCCGGCGATGTTGCCCTCAATCAGCGCCATCACCACCTGCTCGTGCCGCACTTCGCCGTCCAGTTTCGCCAGATCGCCCACCACTTCCCGCACGCTCGGCGAACCCTGCCCCAGCGCGGTCCAGGTCAGCGCCCAGGTGTCCAGTATCTCCCGGAAGAACCGCCGCAGCACCGTCGCCTCCACCGGCGATACCTCCCGGTCCGTGACCACCTCGCACCGCCCCGGCTTGCCCCCCAGCATGCAGTGCAGGGCCGCGTAGGCCAGCGGCGCATCCACGTGCCACACCGCCTTGGGCGCATGCGGCAGCAGCTCAAACAGCGCTGTAATCGGCTGGTCCGGCAGGTTGCTCAGGTACTGCTCCCCGGTCCCCTGGCTCAGCGCCCGCGTCTCCAGCCAGACGCTCGCGTTCAGGTACAGCCCCAGCGTCCGCCGCAGCACCCGCGCCAGATTCTGCAGCACTTCCTGCACCTGGCGCACCTGGTCCGGCGACAGCTTGGAGGCCTGCCGGAAGTCGTACAGCGTCACCTGCGCGGACTGCTGTCCGCTGCCCACCCGGGCCTGCGCCACCTCAATGGACTGGAATAGCGTGTCCAGTTCCCGTTGCGAAAGGCTGCTATCTTCTTCGCTCACAGATGTATCCTTCCACCGCGCGGGCGGGCTCGGGCTAGATGTACTCGTTGTGTTCCTGGTGGAGGTCGAACTCGCCGCGGTCGGCCATTTCCCGCGCCAGGTTGGTAACTTCGCGCTGGGCCTGCTCCACCTGGCTGACCCGCACCGGCCCCATCAGCTCCATCTCCTGGGTCAGCTCTTCCTGAATCCGGCTGGACAAGTTGCTCTGCGCTCGGCGCTTGATCTTCTCGTCGGCCCCCCGCAGCGCCAGCGCCAGGGTCTGGATCGGCACCGCCCGCAGCAGGGTCTGCACGGACCGGTCGTCCAGGTTGAAGAGGTCCTCGAAAGTGACCAGCCGCTCCTCCACCGACGTGGCGAACTCGCCATCCAGCGACTTGAGGCCTTCCAAGAGCGACTTCTCCGTCGCCCGGTCCACGTTCTGCAGCAGGCTCAGCAAAAACTCCAGTCCGGTATCGTGCTGCCCCTGCCCCTCGGCGGTCGGGCAGCGTGCCGACTCGGTCAAGGAGCGGACCACCGCCTCCATCGCTCCCGGCGAGGTCGGCCCCAGGTTGCTGGCCCGGTAAGCCACTTCCGTGCGCACTTCCTCCGGCATCATGTGCAGGAGTTTGGCGGCGTTTCCCGGCGGCAACTGGGACAAGACCGCGGCCACCACCTGCGGCGTCTCGTGCTCGCAGGCCCGCCACAGTACGTGCGGCTCCCGGTCGGCCACCGTGCGCAGCGCCCCCAGTTGCCCGGTGGACTCCAGCACCAACTCCTCGTCCAGTTCCGGCGCCCCCAGGACCCGGTTCAGCAGGTGCTGGGCAAACCGGCGCCCGCCCAGTTCCTTGCCGTCCTGACAGGTCTCCAGAAAGCCCTGGACCAGGCTCTGCCGCTCCCGTTGCGGCGTGGGCCCCAGCGAGGCGATTTGCATGGCGATTCTCTGCACTAGCTCGCGGTCGAGGTGGCGGCAGACTTCCGCCGCGACCTCCTCTTCGAGCGAGGCGATCACAATCGCCGCCTGATACAGGCTCTTCTCCGACATCGGACTGGCCATAGCTGCACGCCGGGGCAGCAATTCCCGTGCCGGACCTCAAGTTCTGGACTCCGTCGCCGATAAGCAGATTGGCACGCATCTTGCTACCAGCTTCCGGTGATAGCTATGGCCACCGCCCTCGCCCTCCAACCGCAGCTCCGCCCCCAGACCACCCCCACGGTGGCGCCCCAGCTAGTCGCCCAAAGCGCCCTGCTGGAGCTGGATTTCGTGGAGCTGGACAGCCGCATCGAGCAGGAGCTAGTGGATAACCCCGCCCTGGAGTTGCCGGAGGCGGCCCAGCGCCTGCGCCCCCTGCTCGCCGGGTCCCTGCCTTCGGCTCCCTCCGAGGACGGCCCCCTCGGCCTGGAGGACACGCTGGTCGCTCCCTATACCTTGCGCGATGACCTCTGGTGCCAGTTCCGCGTCGCCGCGCCCCGCCCCTTGCACGAGCTGGGCCGCCGCCTGATCGAGTCCGTGGATGAGGCCGGCTACCTCCGCGCTGATCTCTTCGAGGTCGCCGCCGAGTTGTCCGTCCCTCTTGACCTGGTGCAAGCGGCGCTGGACGTGCTCCAGCAGTCTGACCCGCCCGGCCTGGGCGCCCGCAGCCTCCGCGAGTGTCTGCTCCTGCAGGTCCGGCGGCTGCGCCAGGAGGGGGAAGAGGCGCCCCTCGGTGCCGAGGCCGTCATCTCCGCCCTCAGTGAGACCCCGCGCGCCGACTTCATCGGCCAGATCACCCGCTCCACCGGCCTGCGCCGGGCGCAGGTGCAGCAAGTGCTGGACTTCGTGCGCGAACATCTGCGTCCCTACCCCGGCCAGGGCCCGGCGGCCCCGTCCGCTTCCGACTCTCCCGGCGCCCAGTACCCGGACCTCATCGTGCGGCGCCAGGGGGATCAGTTCCTCCTGGAGGCGCCGATCTCCCGCGGCCGCTATCTCCGGCTCAATCAAGCCTATCTGGAGTTGGAGCGCGCCCAGCGTCGCCTGGCCCAGTCCGGCGCCGCCGCGGAGGAGCAGGCCACCCTGGCCCTGCGCCGCGCCCGCGAGTTCTTGGTCATGCTCCAGCGCCGCGAGCAGGTCATGCGCCAGATCGGGGACGCGGTCGTCTCCTACCAGGCCGAGTTCCTGCTGCACGGCCCGGAGTATCACCGGCCCCTCAGCAAGAAGCAGGTAGCGGCTCTGACCGGCCTGCATGAGTCCACCGTCTGCCGGGCCACGCGCGGCAAGTTCCTCATGCTGCCCACCGGCGAGGTCGTCAGTTTCGATGCCTTCTTCGAGTCTGCGGTGCCCATCAAGCGCCTCATCTCCTCCCTGGTCTGCCACGAACCGGGAGGCAGCTCCCTGTCCGACCAGGACCTCACCGCCCTGCTGGCCGCCTCGGGGCATGTGGTAGCCCGGCGGACGGTAGCCAAGTACCGCCAGGCCCTGGGCATCCCGAGTTCCGCCCGTCGACGTCGCGCCTAATCGTTCGCTTTCGCTTGGGGAGTGGTCTGATGATCCGCCTGACCCGGTTGAATGATTCCGAGGTCTTCGTCAATGCGCTGCTCATCGAGCAGATCGAGTCCACCCCCGACACGGTCGTGACCCTGACCAACGGCCGCCGCCTGGTGGTCCGCGAGAGTCCCGCCGAGATCTGTCAAAGGGGCGTAGAGTACTTGGGCACCTTGCACCGCGCCGCGGGAGTAGAGGAAGGCCGCGGCGTAACCCCCGGCCAGTGGGGCCGTCTCGCCCGCTAGAGGGGGCAGGCTATTTCCGTCGGTGGCACCGGCGTCTCGCCGGTGGGGCTGCGGATAGGTCTCGCCTAGCCTCCGCCGTTTGCCGTAAGCCCCTCCCGCTCCGGGAGGGGTGCCTGCAGGGCGGGGTGGGCCCGCCGTTCCGAAGGAGCCAAAAACGCATGGATCCAGCAACGATCATCGGTCTAATCGTAGGCATCGGCGGCGTCCTGCTCTCCGTCATCGTGGAGGGTGGGTCCCTGCGCTCCATGGTGCAAGTCCCGGCCGCCATCATCGTCTTCGCCGGCACCTACGGCGCGGCTATCGCTTGCGTGGGAGTCTCCACCTTCCTCGGCTCCTTTCCGGCCGCTGTGCGTGCGGTCCTGGGGCGGACTCCGAACCGCTCCGCTCTGGTCGAGGAACTCGTCGAGCTAGGCACGCGGGCCCGCCGGGAGGGTCTGCTCGCTCTGGAGGCCGACCTGGAGAAGATTGACCATCCTATGCTGCACAAGGCTCTCCAGCTAGTCATTGACGGCTCCGACCCGGAGATGGTCGAGGAGATCCTGGATACCGAGCTGCGCGCCCGCGAGGCCCAGGCCAAGCGCCAAGCCGGCTTCTTCGTCACCTGGGCGGGTCTCGGTCCGACCCTGGGCGTCACCGGCACGGTCATGGGCCTGGTCAACATGATGGGCAAGCTCAACAACCCTTCCGAGATGGGCCCGGCGATCGCCGGAGCCTTCTGCGCCACGCTCTACGGGGTAGCCACGGCCAACCTGCTGTACATGCCGCTGGGCAAGAAACTAATGCTGATCGCCGACGAGGAGAAGGTGGTAGGGGAGATGATCATCGAGGGTGTCCGGGCGGTGCAGGAAGGCGCCAGCCCCCTGGCCCTTCGCCAGCGCCTCAGCGCCTATCTCGGCCAGTCCGCCGGTAAGGCTGCCGGCAAATCCGCTGACTCCCCGTCGTCGCCGTCGGAGGAGTCGGCCCGGAAGGCCGCCTAACGGAGCCCCTTTCAACTATGGCCACTCGCTCTCGCGCCCACACCGCTCCCGAACACGAAAACGAAGACCGCTGGCTCGTGACCTATGCCGACATGATCACGCTGCTGCTCGCCTTCTTCATCATGATGTACGCCTCCTCGGTGCTCAACCAGTCGAAGTTCGAGAGCATCGTCCGCTCGGTCCGGGCGGAGCTCAGGATGACCAGCAAGGGCGCCCCCGTGACCTCCGTGCCCGCCGCCGCCGGCGCTACCGGCCCCGGCCTCCTGGCCGGCGACATGGCCCGGGACCTGGAGCAGGCTCTCGGCGGCAGCATGGGCGGCAACGTCCAGGTGCTCAGCGGCTCCACCACCGTGACGGTGCGCCTGCTCGCCGATGGCTACTTCTTCCACCCCGGCAGCGCTGACCTGGAGCCGCCTCTGCGGCGCACGCTCAACGAACTGGCCCGACTCTTGCAGCAGATGACCTACCATGTGCGGATCGAGGGCCACACCTGCGATCTCCCCACGCACAACGAGCGCTTTGACTCCAACTGGGAGCTATCCGCGCAACGAGCCGCCAACGTCATGAGCTACCTGTCCCACTACAAAGCTCTCGATCCGGAGCGCTTGGTCGCCGCCGGTTTTGCGGACACGCATCCGGCGCTGCCCAATATCTCCAGCGACGCCCGCCGCCACAACCGGCGCGTGGACGTGGTGCTGCAAGACGTGACCAGCGCCCCGCGCCTCCAGCCGGACCCGGCGAGCGAGGTCCGCGCGGCCACCGGCCTAGCCGGCCCCGAGCCGGTGCATCTGGCGCCCCTGATCGACGTGAAGCACTAAGCCGCACTGTAGGCGGAGGCTACGCAGGATGTCCTGAGCCTGTCGAAGGGTCCCCCGCCGGCCGTTAGCCTTGCCGTAGCCTTTCCCCCCTCTCCTGCCAGGAGAGGGGCCGGGGGTGAGGCCCGGCTGCCACTGAACGGAGAGTGACCATGTCTCGAAGCGGCAAACTCGACAAGAAAGTCCTGATCGGCCTGGTGCTGCTGCTAGTAGGCGCCGGTGTAGGAGTGGGCGTAGGCATGCGCAGCCGCGCCGCCGTGGCTCCCGCTCCCGCCAATGCCCTCGCCGGCGGCGAGGCCGCCGCCGCTGCCCCGGCCGACAAGCCGCCCGCTCCCCTCCTGTCCGTAGTGGACCTGGGCGAGTTCCTCGTCAACGTCACCGCGAAAACCGGCCTCCGCTACTGCCGCGCCCAGGTCGCCGTGGAGGTAGGCGGCCTTGGCGAAGGGGAGCCGGGGAAGAAGGAAGAGAAGAAAGAGGGCAAAGCCGCGGACAAGCTCCCCGAACTGCCCCCCGAGGACCTGCTGCGCGCCAAGGATATCACGGTGAAGCAGCTCACCAGCTCGGACTTCGAGACCCTGCAGACCACCACGGGCCGCGACGAAGTCCGCCAGCGGATCTCCGTGGCCCTCAACAAAGCCCTGCCCCGCTACAAGATCGGCGAGGTCCTGCTGGTCTCTTTCGTCATGCAATAACCTGGAGGATTACCGTGCCGGAACTAGAGGACAACCTGAGCACCCCTGAGGAATCCGCTCTTTCGGTGGCCGAGCCCGCGGCCGCTCCCCCGGGCCGTGGCCTGGACCTGATGATGGACATTCCGCTGGAGATCACGGTGGAGCTAGGCAGCGCCACCCTGACCCTGGCCGAGGTCCTCGCCCTCGGCCCCGGCAGCGTCATCGAGCTGAACCGCCTCCCCGGCGAGCCCCTAGACCTGCTGGCCAACGGCCACCTCATCGCCCGCGGCGAGGTCGTAGTGCTCAACGAGACCTTCGGCGTCCGCCTGACCGAGATCATCCACACCGAGACGCTGCGCCCCTAGGCCGCGCCTTTTCCGGAGGCTCACCCATGAAGACTCCCGCTGATCCCAAACTAAAGAGCCGTCTTCTGGCCGCTAGCTTCCTGCTGCTCGGCCTGTTCCTGGTGATGATGGTGGCGCGCGTGTTCCTCTCGGCCCCCGCGCCCGCCGCGCCCCGCCTGAGCGAGCCCGCCCCGGCCGTGGCCGCCGCCGACCCCACCGTCACGCCCGACCCGGCCGCTCCGGCAGAGCCTCCCGGTCCGGCGAAGGTCTCCCTCCTCAGCCTCTGGGGCCGCCTGGCGCTGGTTCTGCTCGCCGCCTACGGTCTGCTCTGCGGCGTCCGCTGGGTGCGCGATGGCGGCGTCCACTTTCCCACCCCCGAGCAGGCTCCCGCCGAGCCGCTCCTGCGAGTCTGCGACGCCCTCTCCCTGGGGCAGGGCCGCGAGATTCACCTCCTGGAGGTGGGGGACACCCGCCTGGTGCTCGGCAGCCTCCCCGGCCAACTGGTGAGCCTGGGCTTCCTCCCCGCGCCCGACACGCTGCCGCGCCCCGCGCCGGCCGCCCCCGCCTTTGTGGGTGAGGTCTACTCCGCCTCGGAGCGCCCCGCGCGCCTCCGTCCGGAGTCCGTACGCCCGGCCCCCCGCCGCGTCGACGGCCAGTCCGAGTGGGACTGGGAGCAGCGCCGCGCCCGCCTGATTGACGCCCTGCAGCGGCAGGTGCAGGACTAGATGCCCTACCGGCGACCCGGGCGCCGGAGCCTGCTCTTGGCCGTAGCCTTAGGGCTATCCGGGTCGCCCGCGCTCGCCCAGAGCAGCGCCGGCCTGGGTCCCCTGGTCTCCTCCCTCGGCCAGCCCCACTCCGGCGAGATGGTCGGCGTGCTGCGCCTGGTCCTGGGCCTGGCGGTCCTCTCGGTAGCCCCCGCGCTGCTGATGATGGTCACCGCCTTCACCCGCATCGTCATCGTCCTCAGCTTCCTGCGCGGCGCGCTGGGCACCCAGTCCATCCCCCCCAACTCCGTACTAGCCGGCCTAGCCCTCTTCCTCACTTTCTTCGTCATGTATCCCACGGTAGACCAGATCCAGCAGCACGCGGTCCAGCCGTACACCCAGGGCAAGCTCTCCTACCAGGAAGCCCTGACGGAGGGCTCCAAGCCGCTCCACGAGTTCATGCTCCGCCAGACCCGCGACCGCGATTTGCTGCTCTTCGTGCAGATCTCCGGCCTTCCGCAACAACCCCCTAAGCCCGCGCTCCCGATGCGCATCCTGATCCCGGCTTTCATGACCAGCGAGCTACGCACCGCCTTTGAGATCGGCCTGGTGCTCTATCTCCCTTTCCTGGTAATAGACCTGGTAGTAGCCAGCACCCTGATGTCGATGGGCATGATGATGGTCCCCCCGGCGATGATCTCCCTCCCGCTCAAGGTGCTGCTCTTCGTAATGGCGGACGGCTGGCTGCTCCTCACCCGCAGTCTGGTAGTAAGTTTCCGCTAGCCTTTGCCGTTTGTAGGGCGGGGGCTACGTCCCCCGCCGGCCGTTTGCCGTTGCCTCTTCCGCCTCCTTCCCCTATTCAGGGGAGGGAGGCGCGCAGCGCCGGGGTAGGGCCGTTCGCCGCTATCGTCCCACGAAAGCAGGAATCTCCCATGACTGACTCCGTAGTAATCGGCCTTCTGCGTCAGATGCTCACCCTGGCCGCCTTGCTGGCGGGCCCGTTGCTCCTCGTATCCATGGTCGTAGGCGTGGTCATCAGCCTGGTGCAGGCGGTCACGCAGATTCAGGACATGACCCTAACTTTCGTCCCCAAGGTGCTAGCTCTGGCCCTGACTTTGCTGCTGCTAGGCTCCTGGATGCTGCAGCAGTCGGTCACCTTCACGACCGAGCTATTCCGCAATCTACCCAGCTACATCCGCTAACCGCCTTTCCGGAGGGGCCGGATACTTGCGGCGTTCGCTTTGCTCACGTCCTCGTATTCGGCCCCTCCGGGGCTGGGTCCGCCATTGCCGTTGCCGTTCCCCCCTCTCCCCAGTCTGCGCCGCACTTGTACTCAAGTGCACGGAGAGGGGCCGGGGGTGAGGAGCCGTTGCCTTAAGCCCCTCCCATTATGGGAGGGGTGCCCGAGGTCCGCCGAGGGCGGGGTGGGCCGCCGTTCGCCGTTCCCTCTCAAGTCCCACCGTCACCTGCCGATACACAAAGGGGACGTTCCGCCCCCGCCATCCCGGAGAAGCCCATGAAAGCCTTTCGTTTCAACCTGGCGGCCGCCCTGCGGCTGCGGGAGCGGGAAGAGCAGACCCAGACGCAGGCCCTGGGGCTGGCGCAGGGTCGCCTGGCATCGGCCCGTCGCGATCTGGACTCCTGGCGCGATCGCCATCACCAATCCGAGCAGGATTTCGCTCAGGCCCGTCGGGCTCCGCTGCCCGCCGAGGCCGTGCATCAGTATCGCCATCACGCCGACTTCCTCCGCCGTCGCCTGACCTTTGCCGAACAGACCCGGGCGCTGGCGCAGGAAGAGGTCGCCCAGCGCCGCGAGACCTGGCAGCAGGCCCGCCGGGCCCGCCAGGTTCTCGAGCGGCTCCGCGACCAGCATTACGCCCGCTGGCAGACCGAGTGCCGCCGCGTGGAGGACCGGGAGCTAGAGGAAGCCGCTCGCCGCCGCAGCCAGGCGCTCTGAGCCCAGCGCCGCACTTATCACCATCATGATTGAAGGCCTCGATCACCTCATCAACCGAGTAACCTGGATAGAGGGTCGCCTGGCGGCCTTGCAGGGCCCCTCGTACGCCGGCGCGGCCGCTCCCGCCCCCCCGGAAGCGGCCGCGCCCGCCGACGAGACCTTCGCCGCCGCCCTCCGCCGCGCCGGCTCCGGAGCCCCTGCCGGGCGTCCCGCCGCCGCTCGCGCCTACAACGATCTGGTCCAGACCGCCGCCGCCCGTCACGGCGTGGATCCTGACCTGGTCCACGCGGTCATCCAGGCCGAATCCGACTACAACCCCCGGTGCCACTCGAGTGCCGGCGCGATGGGCCTCATGCAACTCATGCCCGAAAATGCCCGCGATGCCGGTCTCACCGACCCCTATGATCCCGCCCAGAATATCGAGGGCGGCGTCCAGGAGCTGTCCGGCTACCTCCGCCGCTATCACGGCGACGTGCGTCTGTCTCTGGCCGCCTACAACGCCGGTCCCGGCGCGGTGCACCGCTACGGCGGGATCCCCCCGTACCGGGAGACTCAGGCCTACGTCCCGCGCGTCCTGCGCTATCTGGAGGAGATCAAGCATGGCAATTCTTAACCTGCTGCCCGCGCTTCTCCCCACGTCCGAGCCGTCGGCGACCGCGAGGCCCCCCCTCAGCAGCGCTCTCCTGCCCCCCGGAGCCTCGTTCTCCGCTCTGGCGGCTTTGCTGCTGACGAGTACCGCTCCCCCCGCGGTCTTGTCTCAGCAAACCGCCCCCGCGGAGCCTCCGCCCGCGCCCGCCCTTCCCGCCGAGACCCCGCGCCTTCCCGCGCCCCCCGCGACGACCAGCCCCGCCCCTGAACCGTCGCCGCCGGAGGTCGCCGCGCCGGCGGTCACCGACGTCGCCGCTCCCCCCGCGGACGGCGCCGCCCGTGTCCTCCCCGCCGCGCCGGTTGATTTGCCTCCTGCTCCGGAGGCCCCGCGGGAGACCGCCCCTGAGTCCCCCGAGTCTCCCGCATCCGCGCGTCAGGTCCCGGAGAAAGCAACCCGCCCCCCTGCGGCTCCGGTCCCTGCCTTACCCGATATCTCGGCTATCCCGCCGCCATCTGAAGAGGGGCTCGCCCCCCAAGTTGCGACCGAAGAGCCCGCCGCGGCGCCTCCGCCGGAGGAACCCCGCCGGCGGATCGCCCCCCCCGGCCCGCCGCTCCTGGCCCCGGTGGTCCTGCCCCTGGCGCTAGCGGCGGCCACCGCCGCGCCCCTCGCGGTGCCTGGTCCGCTGCCACCGGCTCTGCCGCCGGCGGCCCGCCCGTCCGCGGTCCCCGCGCCCGCCGCCTTCGCCGCGCCGCAGGTCCTTCCAGCTTCGCCCCAGGCGTCGCGCCCCCTACCCCTGCCTGCTCCCGCCCCTCTATCACCGGCGCCCGTTCCGGCCACCACCTCCCCGGCAGCCCCGCCGGAGGTCGCCGCGGTCTTGCCTCAACCACCGCCGGCCTCCGTCTCGCCCCCGCCGTCCGCGCCCGCCGTCGCCACAACGCCCGCCGTCGCCACTGCGCCTGCTGTCGTCGCTGCGCCGGTAATGACCACGCCCCCCCCGGCTCAGCCCTCCCCGCCGGCGCGCGTGCCGCTCGCCCCGCAGCCGCTGGCCTCGCCGCCCACCCCGCCCCTGACCGAGCAGATCGCCGCGACGGTCGCCACCGGCGCGGCGGCTCCGGCGGAGGTCGTCTCGCCCGCGCGGCCCCGCTCCGAGCGGGTCCTCCCGCCCCCGGACCTCGCCCCGGCGGCCGCTCCCGCCCCGCTAGCTGTCCCCACTCCCGAGGCGGCCGTCACCCCCGCCCCGCGGGCCTTTGCACCGGGCGAGCGCGTCATCGTGGAGCAAAACGGCTCCGAGGTGCGCGCCTGGCTGCGGGTCGAGGATCGCACGCTCGGTCCCGTGCGGGTGGAGGTCACGCGCCATGAGGGCGGCCTGCAGGCCGTCATCCAAGTCGCCCACGCCGAAGTCGGCGCCCTGGTGCGCGCCTGCGAGCCGGAGATTCGCCAGGCCCTCGCGACCCAGGGCTCCGGTCCGCTCCAGGTCAGCGTTCAGGTTACCGGCGAGGGCGGCGGCCAGGGGGCCTCGCCGCAGTCTTCCCCCTCGCCGGAGCCGCAGTTCGTGCCCGGGCCCGCGCCCGCCGCGGCCCCGCCCGTGGCGGCGGCCCCTCCGGCCCCGCGCTCCGGTCCGGGTCACGTCGAGGTATGGGCCTAGCCGCCCTCGCCAACCAACGCCAAGGAGGCGCCCGATGCAAGTAGCCAGCGCCACTCAAACCAGTTCGACCCAGTCCGCCACTCCCACGAACACCATCGTGGGCAATCAGGACTTTATGAAGCTGCTGATCGCCCAGTTGCAGCAGCAGGACCCGCTCGACCCGATGAAGCCGTCCGATTTCATGGGCCAACTCGCCCAGTTGCAGACCGTGTCTCAGCTCTCCACCGTGGGCGATCAGCTCAGCCAACTCAACGCGGGGCAAAACCGCAGCGGGCCGCTCTCCCTGCTGGGCCGTCAGGTCGCCTGGTCCGATGACCAGGGCGCCTCGCACCAGGGCCAGGTGGAGGAAGTCCGCCTCTCCGACTCCGCCAGCCAGCTAGTGGTCGGCGGTCAGCTCGTGAACTGGAGCCAAATCCAGAGCGTGCGTTAGCCCCAGACGATCCCGGAGGAACCGACTATGCTCAGAACGTCTCCCCAACTCGCTCCCGAACTCGATCAGCAACTGGACGCGGCCCTCGAGCGGCTGGCTCAGGCTGCCACGGAGGGCCTCGACGACGCGTCGCGGCTGGCCCAACTGGGCCCGGAACTGGCCACTGTGTTGCCCTGCTCCCGCATCTACCTCGTGCGCCTCGTGGGCCCCCTGCAGTCCGCCGTGGTCACCGCCGTCTATCAGCCCGCGCCGGACGGGCTGGTCGCCGGAACCGCCTTGGAGGAGCCGTCGCCGCTGCTGGAGGTGCTGCAGGGCTCCCTGGAGATCTCGGTCTGCAGCGACACGCGCCTGTGGTACTCCGGGCTGGAGCAGGCCCTCGCCCAGGAGCAGATGTACGCCTGCGTGGCCCTGGCTGTGCGCTGCCGGAGGCAACTGGCCGGCGCGCTGGTGCTCGCCGGCGAGCGACCGCTGGCCTACGGCGCCGAGCAGGTCCGGATTCTGCGGCGTCTGGCCCCCGAGTTGAGTCTCCACCTGAGCCCTCCCGCTGACCAGCCGGCGGCGGCTTTCGCCCCGGCCGAGCCGGAACGCGAACAGCAGCTAGCCGAGGTCTGCGGGAGTCTGGCCGGGCAATTCCAGGCTCTGCTTTCCTGCCTGCTAGGCGGCTGCGAGCAACTCCGGGCCCAGCCGCTGCCGGTGGAGGGCCAGCAGGTCCTGCGGGGCATGGAAGCCCGCGTGGTGGAGGGGGTGCAACTGGTCCGCGCCCTGCAGCAATTCGCCGCGCAGGAGCCGCTGGAGCACGTGGAAACCGTGGACCTGGGCGAGTTGGCCGCCGAAGTGATGGTGCTGGCCAAACCCCTCTGGGCGCAGGCCTCCGCCGCGGGTCGCCGGGTGGAGGTCCGCCACGCCCGGATGCCCGGCGCGCGCGTCTCCGGCAGTCGCCGCGAGTTGCGCGAGGCGCTGCTCAACGTCTTATTCAACGCCCTCCAGGCCCTCCCCCGCGGCGGCGAGGTCTGGCTGCTGGAGGGCCGGGACGGTGACTCGGCCTACCTGGAGGTCACCGATTACGGCGTCGGAATGAGCGCCGGGGTGCTCGCCCGCGCCCGCGATCCTTTCTTCACCACCCAACCCGGCCGTCGCCACGGCCTGGGCCTAAGCGTAGCCGGCGGCATAGCCCGCCGCCACGGCGGCCGCCTGGAGCTACGCTCCGCCCGCGGCGAGGGCACCACCGTCCGCCTCAGCTTCCCCTCGGCCTAGCCGTTGGCCGTCGGTGTAGGGGCGCGTTTTGCGGAGCGTAGCGGAGCAACACACGCCCGTTCGCTGAGCCTCAGCAAGCGACCGCCTTCCGCCTCGCCGAGCCGTTGCCGTACTGTAGGGCGGGGGCTACGTCCCCCGCCGGCCGTTAGCCGTTGTCCCTGGCGCTAACCCTCCCGTAGGGGCGGAGCTTGCTCCGCCCGCGCCTACCGCGCAGGTTAGTGCTAGCCGCGGGCGGCGGGTGTAACCGCCGCCCTTACGCAGAAGACGGCCGTTTCCCGCCGTTCGCCGTTTGCCGTAGCCCCTCCCCTTTGGGGAGGGGTGCCCGAGGTCCGCCGAGGGCGGGGTGGGCCCGCCCGTCCCGTCCCACCACCACATCAGGAGGCTACCATGAACCGATCGCTCTTCACCGGACTGTCCGGCACCATGGCTTATCAGTCCAGCCTGGACGTCATCGGCAACAACATCGTCAACGCCAACACCCCCGGGTACAAGGAGGGCCGCTCGATCTTCAAGGATGTCTTCTACGACACCATCAAGGCCGGGTCGGCCGCCTCCGGCACGCGGGGCGGCAGCAATCCCTCCCAGATCGGCTCCGGCGTGGCCGTGGGCGCGATTCAGGTCGCCATGACCCAGGGGGCCACGCAGCAGACCGGCCAGCCCCTGGACGCCGCGGTGGATGGCGCTGGTTTCTTCGTCCTCAATGGCGCCAACGGTCACGTCTACACGCGGGAGGGCGCTTTCAGCCTGGATGACGCCAATACCCTGGTCTCGGCCAACACCGGCCTGCAAGTCCAGGGCTGGGTCGCCCAGAATGGCGTCATTGACCCCACCGGCGCGCTCACCGCCCTCAAGTTCCCCCTCGGCGACCTGCGCGCGCCCCAGGCGACGGGCGCCATGCTGGTCACCGGCAACCTCGACGCCACGGCGGCGACCGGGGACATTGCCCCGGCGGGGATTGCGGTCAACGACTCCCTGGGCCAGACCCACCAGGTTAGTCTCACCTTCACCAAGAACGCGGCCGTCAACAGCTGGCAGGTCACCGCCACCTGCGGCGCCGATACCGCCACGGGCACGGCCACCTTCGGGCCCACCGGCGCGCTTACCGGCGGCAGTCCGCTCGCCCTGGCGCTACACCTGGCCACCGGCGCGACCACGCCGCAGACGGTCAACGTTGATCTCAGCCGCCTCTCCCAGCTCGCGGAGGCCTCCTCGGCGGTCGTGCAGTCGCAGGACGGCTTCGCCGCGGCCTCCCTGGTCGGCGTGGAGCTGGCCGATGGGGGAGAGGTCATCGGTCGCTACTCAGATGGCGCCACCAAGCCGCTCGCCCAGGTCGCCCTGGCCTCCTTCGCCAACGCCGCGGGGCTGCAGCGGGAGGGCAACAACCTGTACGCGAGCTCCGTGGCCTCCGGCGGGGAGCAGACCGGCGCGCCCGCCACCGGGGGGCGCGGCAACATCGTCGCTCGCTCCCTGGAGCTGTCCAATGTGGACCTGACCAAGTCTTTCGTAGACATGGTAACCACTCAGCGGGCCTTCCAGGCCAGCGCCAGCGTCATCAGCACCGCCAACCAGATGCTGCAGGACGCCCTCCAGATCACCCAGCGGTAGGAAATTCCCACTGTATGAAATTCATACAAAACTGGACGGAGGCGGTTTCCCTCAGCCGCCTCCGTCCGCCCCCTCTTTCGCTCTCTCCTTACTCTCCTGGCACCGTTCTTGCATCGCTTACCACGGAGGAGAACTATGCCCGTCAACTTGGACGCAATTAGCGACGTAACGGTCCTGGCGCTGGGGAAGGCCCTGCAGGGCACTACCCAGCAGCAGCAGGCGCACGCGGCCAATCTGGCCAACGCCGAGACCCCGGGCTATCGCGCCCAGCGGGTCAGCTTCGAGGAGGACCTCCGCCAGGCGCTGGCGGCCCCCCCGGAGCGCCAGGCGGCGGCGCTGGAGGCCCTGCGCCCGCAGGTGACGGTTTCCCCCGACGCGCCCCTGCGCCGGGATGGGAATAACGTGGATCTGGAAGGTGAGCTGCTGGCGATCAGCGAGGCGGGGCTGCGCTATCGGGTGGTGGCTCGCTTGCTCGGTAAGAAGAATCAGATGATTCGTCAGGCCCTGGGAGGTAGTGCGCAATGAGTTGGTGTCAAGCTCTGGATGTGTCCGGCAGCGGCCTGCGGGCCGCCAGTTTGCGGATGAGCGTGGTGGCGGAGAACATCGCCAACGCCGACGCCACGCGCACCCCGGAGGGCGGGCCCTACCGCCGCCGGGTGGTTCTGCTCGGGTCGGCCCCCGGCCTGGACGGAGCGGGTCTGCGCGGGGTGCAGGTAGTGGGCGTTACCGCGGCCGCGGGCGCGGCCCGCCGCGTCTATCAGCCGGGTCACCCGGACGCCGACGCGCAGGGGTACGTCCAGGTCCCCAACGTGGACGTGCCGCTGGAAATGGCTGATTTGACGGTCGCCAACCGGGTCTATCAGGCCAATACGGTGGCCCTGCAGACGATTCGGCGGAGTCTGAACGAGACTATTAATCTGCTGAGCTGAACGGCTAACGGCGCCTCACCCCCGGCCCCTCTCCGTGGCGCTCGCCGACGGGCGCCCGCGGGGGAGGGGTGAAAGGCAAACGGCAAGCGGCCGTTTCCCCGTAGGGGCGCGTTTGGCGGAGCGCTAGCGGAGCCACACACGCCCGCTCGCCAGATGGCAGGCAGGGAGCGGGCGGCAGTCGCGGTGTCGGCACCGCGACT
>DASXVN010000042.1:0-2531 GCA_036504235.1 Armatimonadota bacterium
CCGCCGACGCTAACGTTTGCTTACCGACGGCGGGGTACGAGCCCCCGCCCTACAAACGGCCCGACCCCTACCCCGAAACCGACACCCGGTACGACTCCCCGGCGACGGTGGGGAAGGCCCAGACTTGCGGCTCTTCGCTGACGCAGGTCACGGTTCCTTCATTGACCGTCAGCCCCGCGACTTGCGGCACGCGGACGCGGCAGAGTCCGCCTAGGTCTGACCTGATGCTGGCGGAGGCGAGGCGGTCCTCCTGCCAGGCCAGGTCTACCTCAAAGCCGCCGCGGGCGCGCAAGCCGGTGACCGTCCCGGTGGGCCAGGCCTCCGGCAGGGCCGGCAGCAGGCTCAGCTCACCCGCATGGCTCTGGAGCAGCATTTCGGCCAGCGCCGCGGTGGCGCCGAAGTTGCCGTCAATCTGGAAAATGTGCGGTGGGTGCAGGTCAAACAGGTTGTACTCGCTGGATTCCCGCAGCAGGATGTAGAGGCTGTCGTGGGCGAGGTTGCCCTCCTCCAGCCGCGCCCAGAGGGCGGCCACCCAAGCGCGGCTCCAGCCCGTCCCGCCGCCGCCCGCGGCCAGGCGGCGCTCCAGTGAGACCCGGACCGCCCGGGCCAACTCCGGTGTGCCCCGCAGGGTGATCTGGTTGCCCGGGAAGAAGCCGAACAGGTGCGAGAGGTGGCGGTGGCCCGGCTCCCACTCCTCGTAGTCGTGCAGCCACTCCTGGAGCTGCCCGTGCTTGCCGATCTGCAGGGGGGCCAGGCGCTGGCGGGCCGAGTCCAGCATCCCCCAGAACTCCTCCTCGCCGCCCAGCAGCGCCCCGGCGGTGAGGCAGTGGCTGAACAGGTCGTGGATGATCTCCAGGTCCATGGTGGCGGCCAGCGTGATCCAGTGCGGCAGACCGTCCTCGGGGCCCAGGAAGCGGTTCTCCGGGGACATGGAGGGGTTGGTGATCAGGCGACCGCGGTCGTCTTCCTGCAGGAAGTCCAGGCAGAACTGGGCGGCTTCCTTCATGATCGGGTAGGCGGTGGAGGCCAGGAACTCGCGGTCGCCGGTGAAGGCGTAGTGCTCCCAGAGGTGTTGGCACTGCCAGGCCGCGCCCATCGGCCAGAGGCCCTGCAGGCCATCGGCCGGCTCGGTGCGCAGCCACATATTGGAGACGTGGTGCTGGGTGAAACCGCAGCAGTCGTAGTGCCGCCGCGCCGTCTCCCGCCCCGGGACGCGGACCCGGTCCAGGTAGGCAAAGAGCGGCTGGTGGCAGTCGCCGAGGTTGCAGGTTTCCGCCGGCCAGTAGTTCATCTCCAGGTTGATGTTGATCGTGTAGTTGCAGTTCCAGGCCGGGCGCATCTCCTCGCACCAAATCCCCTGCAGGTTGGCGGCCTGGGTGCCGGGGCGGGAGGAGGCGATCAGCGCGTAGCGCCCAAACTGGAAGTACTGCGCCACTAGTCCGGGGTCCAGCGCTCCCGCGCGCACGGCGTCCAGGCGCTCATCGGTGGGGAGCTCGTCCAGCGGGGAGGAGCCCAGGTCCACCGTGACCCGGCTGAAGTAACGCTGGTGGTCGGCGACGGCCTCCGCGCGGAGCTGCTCGTAGGGGAGAGCGGCGGCGGTGGCCAGCCACTCGGCGCAGGCCGCGGCGGGGTCTGCGGTCTCGTAGGTGGTGGCGGCGGCCAGGAGCAGGGTCAGCGAATCGGCCTCTTCCAGGCGAATCCCGGCGGGCTGGGGCACAAAGCGCCCGCCCTCCGGCAGGAGCAACGCCTGGGCGGCAAAGCCCACGCCCGCCCCGGCGTCCAGCCGCCCCTGCAGCAGCAGCCGGTCCGGCGCGGTCGTCAGCGACTCGGCCTCCTGCTCCCGGGTCAGGCGCAGCAGCGAGGTGACCAGGCCGGGGCGCTCCATGGTCCAGCGCATGACCACGACCTGGTGCGGCGCGGAGCAGAACATCTCCCGCGCAAAGCGCGCGCCGTCGCTGAGCGCGGTCACCCGGGCCACGCCGGTGCTCAGGTCCAACTCCCGGCGGTAGTCTTCCAGATCAAAGAGGTAGGGGCAATGAATCCACAGGTCGCCCAGCGACTGGTAGGGCGTGATCTCCCGGGGGTTGCCCAGCAGGTGCGGGTCGGCCAGGGCCTCCGCCTCGGCGTATTTGCCCTCCCGGAGCAGGCGCTGCACCTCGGGGAGGTGCTCCAGCGCCCGGGGATTGTTGGCGTCGGTGGGGCCGCCGGTCCAGAGGGTGTCCAGATTGAGCTGCAGGCGCTCGTAGCGGACGCCGCCAAAGACCATCGCCCCCAGCCGCCCGTTGCCGAGGGGCAGGGCGTGCATCCAGGACTGCGCCGGCTGGCGGTACCACATCTTTAGAGCGTTGGGTGACGGCATGTTGGTCCTCCGGACAATTCTAAGGTCCATCAATCTCGCGTGCGCGAAGATGGAAGGTGGGGGCTCGACACCAGTCTTACCTCACCCCCCGGCCCCCTCTCCCGCGGCGGACCTTGGGAGAGGGGGAGAAAGGCGAACGGCTGTTTCCCCTGTAGGGCGGGGGCTCGTACCC
>DASXVN010000043.1:0-39314 GCA_036504235.1 Armatimonadota bacterium
AGGCGCGGTGTGGACACCGCGCCTGCCGCCACGACAACGGCTATCCAGAGGCCACGGCAGTTTTACTTTGGGCTAGTGGTTGTCCCGCGCCCATCGGTGGGCGGACGTTAGCGTCGGCGGGGTACGAGCCCCCGCCCTACAAAAGGCAACGGCGAACGGCAGGGACGACCTCGCTGCGCTCGTGCGGCCCCTCCGGGGGAACGGCTAACGGCAAAGGCAACAGGAACGGCAATGGAGGGGGAGATAGAAAGGCACCCATGATCACGCACCGCAGTTCTTCTGCTTATCGTTCGCCTGGCTTGGGTATTGGTTTGCTCTTGGCGGTGCTGGTGGCCGCGCCGGCTGGGGCTATGTCGGACGGGGCCCTGAGCGAGGCGCTGGCGGGGTATGGCGCCCACCGGGCGCTGCGCGGAGGGGTGGTTAGCTGCGAGGTGGCTGATCTGCAGACCGGGCGGATTCTTTACTCGCTGCATCCCGATCAGGGGCTCATTCCGGCGTCTAATATGAAATTGTTCGTCTCCGCTACCGCGGTCGCTCTGTTTGGGACGCAGTTTGAGTTTTCTACCTCGCTGTGGGCGCGGAGTGAGCCGGGGGCGGACGGGGTGGTCCGGGGGCATCTGTATCTCGTCGGGTGCGCCGATCCGGCGGCTACTCCTAAGGTGTTTGCGGAACTGGCGCGGCAACTGCGGGCGCGGGGGGTTAAGGCCATCAGCGGGGATCTGGTGGGGACCGCGCCGGTGCTGGTGGGGGACCATGATGCGGGGCTGCGGGGGGCGCGGCGGATGGGGGAGGCGCTGGGGGCGGCGGGGATTCGCCTGGGGGGCGAGGTGCGGGCGGGGATGTGCCCCTCCGCGCCTTGTCGGCTGGCGCGCCATTCCTCCCAGAGCCTCGCCGACTACCTGCGCTATATGAATAAGGAGTCGCGCAATCCGGAGGCGGATCGGCTGCTGCAGTCGGTGCTGGCGTGTTTCGACGACCCGGTGGCCGCCTCGCCGGCTTTTGCGCTGCGGTATTGGGCGCAGCGGGGGCTGACCACGAGCGGGCTGCGGGTGGCGGATGGGAGCGGCTACTCGCGCAGCAGCCGGCTGAGCGCGGGGTTGCTGCGGGGGCTGCTGAGCTGGACGGCCGCCTCGCCGGACGCGTACCGGGTGCTGAGCGCCAGCCTGCCGATTGCGGGCTGCGACGGGACGCTGGGGGACCGGATGTGCGGAACTGTGGCCGAGGGGCGGGTGCGGGCCAAGACGGGAACTCTGCCGGGGGTGAGTTGTCTGTCCGGTTACGTGGAGCGAGCCGGGAAGCCGCGGCTGGCCTTTAGCGTGATGATGAACGGGTTCTCCTGCTCGGTGGAGACCGCGCGGCGGATTCAAGATCAGATGGCGATTGTGATGGCGCGCTATGTCCACGAATCCCCCCATTGAGGCGAAGGACGTCCGGAAACGAGTGCGGGCCACGGTGGCGCTGCTGTCGGGGGCGGTCTACCTGGCGCTGGCGGCACTGAGGGCAGGGCTGCCGGCGGAGGGGGCGCTGGCGCAGGCCTGGGCGCGGGTGCCCTGCCCGTGGGCGGCGGCGACCGGGTGGCCGTGTCCGCTATGCGGGATTACGCGGGCCAGCGCGCTGCTGCTGCGGGGGGAAGTGCGGGCGTCGCTGGAGTGTCATCCGCTGGGGGGACTGGCGCTGCTGATAGCGGCGGGCGCGGTGGTTTACGGGGTGCGAGCTTTTTTTGGGCGAGGGGCGAAGGATTAGGAAAGGTGGGCGGCGAAAGGCAACGGCAACGGCGGCCCACCCCGCCCTCGGCGGACCTCGGGCACCCGCCTTCGCTGAAGCTACGGCGGGCAAGCCCTCCCGGAGCAGGAGGGGCTTACGGCGGACGGCGGACGGACCCCTCCCCGGCGCTGCGCGCCGGCCTCCCCTAAATAGGGGAGGGATTCGGAAGAGGCAGAGGCTGACGGTCGGCAGGCCGAGGTCAGTGGTAGGCGCGGGTGGATGTTCCGCGGGGTGGGGCTCCGCGAAAGATCCACCCCTACGTACGGCTGACGGCAACGGCGGCCCACCCCGCCCTCGGGGACTCGGGCACCCCTCCCGGAGCGGGAGGGGCTTACGGCGGACGGCGGACGGCAACGGCGGACGGCCGGCGGGGGCCCCTTCGACAGGCTCAGGGCGGGTATGGGGACCACCGAGGGGAAACGGCACACCGGCGAGACGCCGGTGCCACCGAGGGAAACGGCACACCGGCTAGGCGGTCGGCTGGCCGCAACGAATCGGATTGTATGTTCGGGATACGTGAGATTGAGGTGAATACCGCTTACTATGGGTAATACCCCGGTATTGAAATTCGGCGGGCTTACTTTGCAGGGGCAGCAGCGCTTTGGCCCTGATGAGCCTGCCTTGGTGGAAGAGTGTCGGCGGAAGAAGTCCGCTAACGATATTTATCGGCTGCTGGCGGCGCGGCGGAATCTGGCGCGGGCGCACCGGCTTAATGAGGTGGCGCGCAAGTATGTGCTGCCGCTGCGGGCGCAGGGTAAGGTGCCGGTGGTCGTGGTGTCGGCTTTTGACTGGGCTACCGACAAGCTGGAGCAACTGGCCGCAGCACTGTCGCAGGAGCCGGCGCCGCGCGAATATGCGCGGTTGCTGATGAGCGGCGAGCTGCGGGCGAACGCGTCCCTGGCGATTGTGCTGGAGGGGCTGGGCTGCCGCGCGCGCTCGATGACCGGGCGCGAGGCGGGGCTGGTAACTAGCGGCGGACCGGTGGGGGCGCTGGTGGAGACCGTGAACCGGGCGTACCTCCTGGAGATGCTGGAGCTGGAGATTGTGCCGGTGGTGGCGGGCTTCCAGGGGTACTACTACGATAAGGAGACCGGACGCGACGAGGTCTCGATCCTGGGGCGAGGCGGCTCTAATCTCACCGCCGTGGCCCTGGCGCACGCGCTGGGGGAGACGGAAGCGCGGATGTTTTCGGACGTGGACGGAGTGTACGACAAAGACCCGCGCGCGCATAGCGACGCCAAAAAGCTCGCTGAGGTGACGGCGGAGGAATTGTTCACGTGGGAACCCTTCCCGCAAGTAATTCAGCGGGAAGCGGTTGAATATGCGGTGGAACAGGGTATAGATATCTGGATATGCAGCGGAGTGAACCCCGACGTGCCCGGAACCCGCATAATCTGCCGCCCATAGCCAAGCGCGACGGGCAGGCCAAGAGGCGCCAACGGGGTATGCAGGTTGGACCGGAGTTCGCTTGCCATGCTGGAACTGCTGTGATATAATGGTTATCGCGACACTGGGCTGTCGGCAAGCTTTTCCCCTCCCTGGTGAGCCGGAGGGCTTGTCCGGTGGAGACTGTGGGATGGAGCCCGGGGTTCATTGCAGTCATCGTAGCAGCAGTAACCGTAGAACCGCCAAGGAGTGATCGTGTTGCCCAAGGGCCACCATAAGCCCGCGATTCCTGTCTCCTTACTATGTGGCATCGCATGCCTCATGCTGGCCGTCGCCGGCACGACCGCGGTCGTGACGAGCGGTGCGCTAGGCGGTGCTCGCGTGCGACCGCTGGCGGTGAAGAATCGCCCCGTTATTACCACCAAGTTGCCTGATTTTCAGGCCTCGGTCTCGCTCGCTCAAGGGTCGGGACCTTCCCCGGATGCTAACCTCAACGCGGACACGCCGGTCAGCAACGAGCTGGATCCCTTCGCCTGGAACAACGGCACGACCGACCGGATCGCCTTCGTCTCCAACGGCGTAGACGCCGATCACGACCTGCGGATCGATCCGACTTTTCCCGCCGACCCCAACTTCACCCCGCACTATAACATCTGGATCATGCGGCCGGACGGCTCGGAGCAGTTGCAGATTACCACCCAGGCGGGGGGAGACATTCGCGAGCCGGCGTATGACGCCAGCCGCAATTTGTTTGCGTACACCTCCAACATCAGCGGCACCTGGCAGATTTACACGCTGGAAATCGCCAGCGGCGTGGTGCGGCAGATCACCATCGGCCCCGGGAACAAGCGGCACCCCTCGTGGTCCCCGGATGAGAACTATCTGGTCTTCAGCAGCGATGCGGGCGGGCAGCCGGACATCTACAAGATCCGCTCGGACGGCGCGGGTGCGCCGATCAAGTTGACCAACGGGCCAGGCGCCAACACCTCGCCCAACTGGAAGCCGGCCTCCAACCTGATCGCCTACACCGCGCAGATCGGCGCGGTTACGCGCATCTTTACGGTGGACGATCAAGGTACGGTCACCAACCAGATTTCGGACGGCGGCGGCGTCGCCGGCGCGAGCGACATGCAGCCGACGTGGCAGTCCAACGGGCAGTCTCTGGCGTTCGCCTCGAACCGGAAGATTGACGTCACCGACTCGACCAGCAACTTCAATATCTGGAAGATGCCGGCGGTCGGGGAAGTCGGTAACCCCACCATCTCCACGCTAGTTTCCGACGCCGCGGACGGCGACACCTTCAACAATACGTATCCGACCATCAGCACCCCCATGTCGCGGCAGGAAATGCGCGTCATTTACCAGAGCGACAAGACCAGCCCGGCGCACAACAACTTCGATTTGTACTCGCGGCTGATCGTTGATGTGCTCGCGCCGCGGCTGCTTACCATTCCGACGGTTGACAACCGCCTGCCGGTTCCCGGCGGTTCGGTAACCGTGAGCGTGCCGATCTTCGATCCGGGCACCGGCGTGAAGCAGGTCACGGCGTTTTTCCGCGATCCGGACCGCAAGATTTACCGGCTGAGCAACCCGGCCTCCTTCGACCCGGGCTTTCTGGATGGGTTCCGCTACCTGGAGTTTGACTCGCAGACGGTAGGCTCGACGGTGATGGACGATCCGGGCGGAACGGGGACCTTCACGGGGACCTTTGTCACCAGCGCGAACGCCCACGACTACATTATCGATATCCAGACCACGGATAACGCGGGCAACACGCTGCGCTACGATAATGTCTTCGGATTCAGCACCCGCATCTTCACCCCCACCAGCCGCATGCTGTTCGTGGACGATTACTGCGAGGGGCAGAAGTTCATCGGGCAGTTGGGCAGTAACAACGACTCGCCGGCGGGCTATCCGGTGGAGTCGTACTACCGGTCCAACCCGGGGTACTCGCCGGTGGCGCAGTCTACGGTCGACTTCGACTCGATCGCCGGCGCCTTTGGGGTTTCCTACGATACGTGGCGCGTGATCTGCCGCGGGCGCATCCCGGCCACCGTCTACCTTATATATAAGCCCACTTTTGAGTTCCAGCTAGACCCGGCGACGGCCGTCTCGGACCCGGTCAATGCGAAAGCTACCCGCAAAGTGGTCGTTTCGGAGCACATGATTGTGTGGGGCGCGCCGCATACCGGCGACGTTTGGGTGCCGAGCGACTCGGGCTCGATCGTGGACGCGACGGTGCAGGGCGATCTGGCCAACTATATGAACAACGGCGGCAAGCTTTTCCTGAGCGGTCAGGATATTGCCTGGGCGCTGACGCTGAACGGCACGACGCCGAATAGCTTCCTGGCCAACACCTTGCACGCGACCTTCGTTACCGACTCAGTGTTGGGCGCTCCGGGGAGCTACGGCTTCACGGTGGCCAGCCAGGCCGGCGACCCGGTAGCCAGCGCGATGTGGTCGCCCTGGTTTGATGCGGGCGAAGCGCCGATTAATATCGAGACGCCGCGCATCACGAACAACTTCGCCGACGGCTGGAAGCAGGACGCGGCAGACAACTCGTTCATGCCCGACGTGATTAACGTGGCGTCGCCGGCGGTGAAGCTGTACGGGTACAACGGGAATGGCGCTTTCAACTTCGCCGGCCCGTCCGCGGGGCTGCGGTTCCAGGACGCTACTACCGGAGCCCAGCTTGTGTATCTCGCGTTCGGTTTCGAGCAGTTGCACCGGGGCTACCACCAGCCGTCAGGCACCCCCCCACACTGCCAGAACTTCCGCGCCCACCTGCTCACCAACTCGTACATCTGGATGACCACGGGTACGTTCCAGGGGCGGGTGCTGGGGATCGACGGCAAGCCGATCAATAACCCGAACCCGATTGTGCGGCTCCTGCAGGGCGGGGTCGTATATGCGGTGCGGGTGCAGGACGACGGCACCTACGTGATCAACGGCGTGGCGCCGGGCGGCTACAGCATGGAGGCTTTCCGCCCCGGCTACCAGATTGACCACTTTGAGTCTAATCTGACGCACGCGGCTCTGGGGCCGATCGTGCAGGACTTTGCGCTGACGAAGTCCACTCCGGGAGCTATCGCCGGCGTAGTGACCTCCAAGGCCACCGGCAAGTTCCTGTCCAACGTGCCGATCACCATCTACTTCGCGGTGCCCGCGTCACCGCCCCTGCCGCCGACTGACTTTGTGCGCGGCGCGCAGGCGGGGACGGCTACTTCGGCGGCCGACGGGACCTACTCCGTGGGCGGCCTGGAACCGGGCAAGTACTTCGTGGTGGCGGACGGCAGCGCCCAGGGCTACAGCACCGACGAGCAGTTGGTGGACGTGGTCACCGGCAACAGCACCACGGCCAACTTCGCGCTGACGGCGGCGCCGGGCAGCGTTACGGTTACCGTAATCCGAGGCGACACCTCGACTCCGCTGGTGGGAGCTACCGTGCAGATCATGCAGGGCGCGGTAGTCCTGAAGACGGGCGTCACGGCGGCCGGCGGCAAGGTGACCCTGGAACTGGTTCCCGGTACCTACGCGGCACAGGCAACAGCCGCCGGGTTTGGCGTCTCGACCGCGGTCGGCTTTACCGTGGAGTCCCAGCAGAATACGCTGGTGACGCTGCAACTGAGCCCGGAACCGCCAGGGACCCTGAGTGGACGCATCACGAGCGCTACCACCGGCCAGCCGGTGGGCGGCGTGACGGTGCACCTGCAGGTGAACGGGGTGGATGTGACGCCGTCGGTGAAGTCCAGCGCGAGCTTTACCACTCCGCCGGTGGGCGATCCGTATAACTACCGCTTCACGTCCGCGCCGACGGGGCAAGTGACGGTAGTGCCGGAGGCTCCCGGGTTCACCGTGACCCCGGCCTCGCGGACGGCGACGGTGACCACCGGGCAAGAGACCCCGGGGATCAACTTCCAGTTGTCGTCGCTGCATACGTTCCCGACCGGGCTGTCGCTGTTCTCGACACCATACAACTACGACTACAAGCTGCAGGGTGGGGTGGACGTCAACGATCCGGCGCGCCTGCTGGGCATGGCTCCGGGCAGCCTGATGATGGCTACCTTCCTGCCCACCGCCAACCGCTATGCCCTGTATCCCAATGCGCCGGCGGATCACTTCCGCCTGGGCGTGGGCTACTGGCTGAACCTGCCGGCGCAGGCCGATCTGAGCCGTCTGGGCACCGCGGCTAGCGATCCGTTCCCGATACCGCTGCAGCCAGGCTTCAACCTGATCGGGGACCCCTTCCTGCGCTCCATCGACTTCAACAGCGTGCTGGTTAGAGACAGCAATAATGTCACGATGACGCTGCAGCAAGCGGTGACCTCCAACCCGCCGAAGCTGCAGGGGACCTTGTTCGCCTACGTGCTGGGCGGCTACCGGACCGTCTCCGTGCTGAGCCCCTGGGTGGGCTACTGGCTGCGCGCCTCCGAGCCGCTGACGCTGTTGGTCAGCCAGGCGACCGGCGGCCTGGCGGTAGACCAGCCTGTCGCCGACACGCCGGCCGCGCGGTGGGGAGTGCCGGTGCCCGCGTCCGGGTGGCTGATGCCGCTCGTGGTGAGCAGCGGTAACTGCGCCGATCAGTCTACGTTCCTGGGAGTCTCGCCGCAGGGCGCTACGACGTACGACGATGGTCGCGATCTGGCTAAGCCGCCGACCGTGGACTACCAGCCGTATGTCTACGCCGGCCTGGTCAAGGACCGGGCGCCTGGTCCGCTTGCCGTGGACCTGCGCAGCGCGGCGGGCGAGCAGGTGTGGACCGTCTCGGTGAAGACGAATCTGGTCGGCAGCACCGTCACGGTGCGCTGGCCGGACCTGACTCTGTTGCCGAACAACGCGCGTCCCGTGCTGGAGGATATTGCCACCGGGCAGCGGGTATACATGCGCACGACCGGGGCGTACTCGTTCACGGCCGGGGCGCAGGAGAGACTGCTGCGGGTGATTCTGACCCCGGACAGCGGCTCGGGAGCCGTCGTCTCGGCCCTGAGCACCGCGGCGAGCGAGGGGCGGGTGGGCGTGATCTATACGCTCAGCACCTCGGCAGCGGTGACGGTGGAGATTCGCAATATCAGCGGCGTTCTGGTGCGGCAGCTAGCGACCCAGACGCCGCAGGCGGCCGGCGTGCAGACGCTATCGTGGAATGGCCGCAATCAGTCCGGCGCCAGTGCGCCGGCAGGACGATACCTGGTTACGGTGCGCGCAGTTACCCCAGAGGGGCGTGCCGCCCAAGCGTTGGCCAGTGTCTGGCTTAACCGCTGATCGCGCCCCGTCACCATACTTGGCAGTAATACTAGGAGCATGCTACACTGAACTCAGTGTCGCTAACCGGTTCGTTCTCCGCCAGGAGGGAGATTCAAGGCAATGCACAAACTCAGCCATGGTTTCACGTTCGGGGGAGGCGCGTTGGTTCTCGGCGCGGCAATGGCTCTGTCCCTGCTCTTCGGGGGAGCGCCGGCCCAAGCGCAGAGCCGCGAGGTAACCTCAGCCACGGTCGTGCCGATTCGCGACGCGAGCGGCAGTACCGATTCGCTGGCCGGCGCCAAAGCTACTGACGCGCTGGCGCTAGCGCTCGAGGACTCCAAAAACTACCGCATCATCGGGCGTGAAGACCTGGACCGGGCGCTGCGGAATCTGGACCTGACCCCTCCGCTCAATGAGCTGGAGCAGGCCCGGTTGGGGGCCGAGTTGCAGGTGGAGCAGGTCTTCACCGGCACACTTACCCGGCTGGCCGTCGGGAAGAACGGCAGCGTCACCGCCAGCCTGGACATGAGATCGTACAATGTGGCCATCGGGGCGGTGCTGAATGGCGCCGCGGTTACGGTGGACACCAAGCCGATTCCGCAATGGAACGGCGACCAGATTCCCGTGATCAACGAAGCGCTGCGCGAAGTGGCGGAGCGAGCCGTGATCGAGATGGAGCGCATGCGGCTGCGCCACGGCAGCATCATGCTAGTCGACGAAAATGGCGTTATCACCACCGACCTGGGCATAAACGACGGGATCACCGTGGGGACCCGCCTGCTGGTCATGCGGGGCTTCTATCAGCCCGAGCGGGATAAGACCCTGATGCGAGCGATCGGGACCCTCGAAGTCCTGAGCTCTCAGGTGCGACTGTCGACCGCCACCTCAGTGGGTGGCCAAGTGCCCCGGATCGGGGACCGCGTTTATCCGCTGTACAGCCCGCCGTCGGAGGTGCAGTCCTCCAAGCAAAAGCGGCAGACTACGCAGGGCCTGCGCAACATTGCCGGGCTGGGGATCATCCTGGGCATCGTGGCTACCGCTCTCGGCCCGCAAAGCAATAGCGCGCCGGGCGCCAACGTGGTGCTGTTCCAGCAGAGCCCCGGGGCGACGCCGGTCATCCGGGTGAACCTGCAGCGGGGGATGAACCCGGATCCTGAACACACACACGTATGGCTGATCTATCGCGGGGGAAGTCCCGGTTTCATTGCGGACGCGACCTCCGGCAGCAACCCGTTGGTGGCCGCGATCGCACAGGGCAGCCTCAATTTCTATGAGGATACGCCCGACCGCCAGGTGGGGATCAGCTTCGCGAATTCGTTCTTCTTCTTCGACGCCAAAGGTGCGCAGCAGACCGCGACGACGACGATTACGTACAACCATCTGGAATTGGTGCCCGGTAATAGCTACTTCTACAAGGCGCGCCGGGTGGTTGATCCGCTGCGACCGATTCTGCCGCAGCAAGTGGGCCCGCAGCAGGTGCCGGTCGCGGTGACCTTCACGGTCACGCCGACTGATGCGCTGAGCGAGGCAAGCCAGGCGGCCGGACCGGTCACCTACGCGCTGCCGCCCACGCAGGTCGATCCGACCCCGACTACGCCGGTGGACCCGAAGAACGCGACCTTTACCTGGGTTCCCTCCATCGGCCTGGATCAGTATCAGGTGCAGGTCTATGATGATCCGCTGCTGACTCACCTGGTGACGGCCAGTCCTATTCTGACCTCCACCGGCGAGACGCAGATGCGGTTCACCTTCAGCGACTTCGTCTTTGCGGGCAACACGACGTTCTACTGGGTGGTCGGCGGCCGGACTATTGGCCAGGCCAGCCCGCAGTGCATCGTCGGCAGCCGCAAGTTCCCGTTCATACTGAGCACCAAGAGCACTTTCACAACCGTCAACCTGCCTCCCAATCCGGCGTCAGCGTCCGGGGCGACCAATGGTCGGCCCGCCGGGCTGCACGGGTTCTGGAATGAGCATCCCCGGTTCCCGCGCTAGCTACAAGGTAGCAGCGGTAGCCCGGGGTCGGGGTTGAGCGAGGGGTTACGTGAAGCGTAGCGTAGTGACAATCGGCGTTATCCTGGCGGTGCTGGGGGCGGGTTACCCCGCCCGGGCTGCCGCCACGGTTTCGCCGTGGACGCTGATGGTGTACCTACGCACGGACGGCGGGCTGGCGCAAGCTGCCGCGGGTTACGTGGAGCAGTTCTGCGCCGCCGCGGGGCCGGACGTGCGAGTGGTGGCTCAGATCGAGGATGCGCAGCGCCCCGGGGAGGGGCGGCGCCTGGTGGTTGCGGCGGACAGCGCCAAGTGGGAGCCGGGCGAGGTCCGCGGTGACATGGGAAGCGCCGAGGCCTTTGCGGATTTCCTGCGCTGGGCGCAGGACCGAGCCCCGGCCCAACGGTACGCCCTGGTCATTCTGGCTCACGGCGATCCGCCCTCCGGGGAGCTGGAGGCGCCGAGGGGCAGTCTGAGGGCAGAGGCCGTGGCGGCCGGGCTGGCGCAGCCGGGACTGTCGGTTCCCGAGGTAGTATTCTTCGACTGCTGCTACACCGGCAGTCTGCAGACCGCGAGCAGCCTGGCAGGAAAAGCGCGGTATCTGGTCGCCTCGACCGGTCTTTTGTACGCGCCAGGCCTGCCCTGGGGCAGCATCGTCAAGCGCTTGAGCGCGAATGCCAGTATGTCGGGGCGGGATCTGACCGTGGTAGCGCTGGAAGAGGCGCGGCGGTTCTGGGCTCGGGAAGCGCTGCCGGCCGGGCTGGTGATCGTGGACTTGCGCCGCGTGCCGGAGCTGGAGCTGGCGGTGGAGGAACTGGCGACGGCGGCGATTCCCGTGATGGAGGAGCTGGTCGCGGACCTCACCGCAGCGCGCGGGCGCAGCGCTAGTTGGGGACCGCGCGGGGAGATCGTGGAAGTGGGCGCGTTCGCTGCCGCCCTCGCCCAGTTGACCCCGTTGAAGACGGTGGCCGAGTGCGCTCGTGCGGTGGGAGAGGCGGCGGATGCCGCGACGGTGGCGGTGTGGTCGCAACACCTGAGCAGCAACGAGGAAGAAGTGGGCGGCCTGGGCATAGATTTTCCGCTGGGGCTGGCGGCGACGGGGCGGCCGGCGGGAGGGGGCGCCGCAAGGGCGGGAAGCTGGGAGCGCCTGATGTCCGCCTATTCGCGGCACATGCGGGGCCAGATGCAGGCGGCCGCAGCCACAGGGAGTTTGCCGCGCTCGGTAAAGTAGGACCGCGATTTTTGAGAGATGGCACCAAACGTAGAGCTGGGCGCGAGTCGCAACCGGGGAGGGCAACAGATCTTGTCTGCAGCAGAAATCGGAGCAAGGGACTGCCGGCGGCGGCAGTCGTCAACAAGCTGCCTTCCAGGGCGGCCGCGAGGAGGTCACAAGGTGAACGGGGGCATTAGGATGGGTATCCACCTCACACCGGGCAGGGTTCTGCTGCTGCTGGCCGTCCTCAGTCTAGGCGCGCTGACGGGTGCGCCGGCGCGGTCGGCGGTACTCAGCGGCCCGGTGCAAGCCTTGTTCGCGGCGCCGGAGCGTGCCGGTAGTACCGCAGTCGTGGAGGTGTGGTTCACCAGCGCCGCCGCTGCTGACCAGGCCAACTTCAGGGCGGTCGGGGCGCAGGTGCAGTTCCGCGCCGGTCGGCGGCTGCAGTGCCGGGTGCCGGTTAGCCAACTGGGGGCGCTGGGCGCTTTGCCGGGGGTCGTCTCCGTGACCTTGCCCTCGCCGCTAGTTTCGCCGCAAATTCCGGGCGGCTTGAGCGCCGCGCGGGCTGCGTTCCGCGCCACGAGCGGCCCGCGTACGGCCGCGATTTACGGGTTTGGCGCCACGGTCAGCCAGGCCGTCCAGCTTACCAACGCCAGTGCCTTCCAGGCCAACGGTATCGCTGGACTGGGGTCGACCATCGCGATCATCGCCACCGGCTTCGCCGGAGCGGCCGACGCCGAAATCCCTAACCACTCCTCAATTTCCTTCCGGGCCGATGAAGGCATGGGCTCGGACGCTACCGGCACCGCCATGGCGGAACTGGTGGCCGATATGGCCCCGCAGGCGGGGCAGACGCTGATCGCCGTCGACACCACGCTGAGCCTGCGGCAAGCCATCAACTATGTGGCCGCCAACAAGTTCACCGCCGCGGTCTGTGCCGTGTCCAGTGTCGAGGGTCCCTTTGACGGCAGCGACATGGTGTCACAGGCCCTGCCCAACGCGACCAACGCTGGTGTCTTCTGGGTGCAGGCAGCCGGGGACCTGGCGCAACGCCACTGGCAGGGGCAGTTCTCCGACCTGGATGGCGATGGTTTCCAGGACCTGAACGGCGGCACCGGCATCGCGCTGAATCTGCCGGCAGGTGACTTCCAGGCCTTCCTGTCCTGGTATCAGTCCGCGGGAGCGACCACCGCGCAGGATTACGACTTGGCGCTGTATCAGGGCTCGGGGACGAGCGCGCCGCTGATTGCCCAGTCGAGCATCACGCAAAACGGGATGACGCCGCCGGCGGAATTCCTGCTGGCCCACGTGCCGGCCGCCGGTGTGTATGAACTGCGCATCAAGGTCATCAACGCGAACCTGTCGAAGCCGGACTTCTTCCAGCTGTATACGCCGAGCGTCGACATGCCCTCCACGATCGCGGTGCCGGCGAACAGCTTGCCGTCGCCTGCGATGTCCCCGGCGGCATTCACGGTGGGGGCGACCTGGGGGAGCCTGCTGGTGCCGTCGCAGTTGGGGAGCGGCGTGGACAGCATTGAGTCATTTAGCGGGCAGGGGCCGACGATTTCCGGGCTGCTGAAGCCGGATATGGTGGCGCCGGACCGGGTGAGCACGAGCCTCGCGGCCTTCACGCCCTTCCTGTCCACCGCCGCGGCGGCGGCGCATATGGGCGGCGCGGTCGGGCTGCTATTCTCCGAAGATCGGAATCGGACGCCGGACGCGATCAAGCGGATTCTGCTGCGACAGGCGATCAAGCTGCCCGCGGACGGGACGTCGCCTAACGACATATATGGAGCGGGTCGGCTGAACCTCCGGGTCGGCATCGACACCGAGGCGCCGTCGATCACCATCTTCTACCCGCAGAACAGCACGACGATCTCCAGCCGCACGCCGCTGGTCCGCGCGAAGATCACGGATACCGGCAACGGAGTTAACCCGGCCACCATCGTCCTGAAGATTGACGGGGTAGCGGTGACGGGGTTCATCTTCGATGCGAGTACCGGATTTCTCAGTTACGTGGTGACGAATCCGCTATCGCTGACCAGCCATCAGATCACAATAGACGCCTCCGACAACGCCGGGAACGCGGCTACGGAGGCCGTCGTCAACTTCCGCATCGCCTTGCCGACGCTGGAGGCGGGGCTGCATCTGTTCTCGCTGCCGTACACCTTCGCGCCGACCAAGTTCCCGACGCCGCAGCAATTGTTCGGAATGACGACGGGCATACAGGTGGCGCGCTGGTGGCCGGGGGACGGTCAGTATCACATCTATCCGGACCCCTACGCGACCTTCTCGCCGCCGGATGCGGTGGAGCCGGGCGCCGTGGTGCCCAAGCCGCCGGCCGGACTGGCGTACTTTGTCAACCTGGCCGCGCCGGCCACGCTGAACATCACGGGGACGCCGGTATCGGGGCTGGACGAGTACGATATCCAGTTGCCGGTGGGGTCGCGCGCGCCGCTGGGGTGGAACATGATCGGCTGCCCGTTCTTGAGCGCGGTCGACTTTGGCAGCGTGCAGTTCGTGACCAAAGGTGTGCACCAGACGCTGGCGCAGGCGGTCGCGGCGGGAGTCACGGACGGCGTACTGTTCGGCTTCCGCACCACGGCCTCGGGCGGGTTCTACACCTTCCCGACGGACCCCTTCGCCGCAGTGCTGGAGCCCTTCCAGGGCTACTGGCTGCATGTGCTGAAAGATACGACGATGGTGCTGTTCCCGCCGGCTGTGGCCATGCAGATGCCGATGTCCACCAACCCGGTGGCCGCGGCGTCGAGCAAGGGCTGGCGGCTGCAACTGGTTAGCTCGGCGGCCGGTCACGTTGACCCCTGCGCCTTCGTGGGGATGAACTCGGCCGCGCCGGCGCAGTACAGTCCGCTGTGGGCCGTCGGCGAGCCGCCGGCCGTGGACGATGTGCTGCAGGCCGCGCTAGTGGAGAAGAACTGGGGCGAGCGCTCCGGGCAGTACGCGCAGGTTATCAAGCCGGCCGCGGGCGCGCAGGAGTGGGAGCTGCAGGTGGTCTGCCGGCAGCCGAACACCGACGTTGCGGTGCGCTGGCCGGAGCTTAACGCCGTCGTACCGAGCGGCGTGACCCTGCTGCTGCAGGATATTGATACGGGCGAGGAAGTCTACATGCGGACCTCGGCGGGGTATACATTCAACTCCGGACCCCAGGGCGGTGTACGGCGCCTGCGCGTCATCGCTTCGACCGGGACTGCCTCCAACTTGAGTCTCTCGGGCGTCAGTGCCCAGGCGACGGCTGGCGGCAACGTGGCCTTCACCTACGCGCTGTCGCAACCGGCCGAGGTGGGCGCGGAGATCCGCAATATTTCGGGTGTGATGATCAAGCAGTTCGCGACTCGGCACGGCGCCAGCGGTTCGGTGGAGTTGCTGGTCTGGAACGGGCGCAGCGATCGGGGTAGCAAGGTGCCCGCGGGGCGCTATCTCGTGCGGATTACCGCGCGGACGGATAAAGGGCAGACGGTACAGGCGATTCGGCCCTTTGAGGTTATTCCTTGAGTCTCGTGGTCGCTGGTGAGAGGAGAGACCGAATAGTGCATTGTAGCCATCAGATGAAGAAACTGCTGAGCGCGGGTCTGGCCCTCGCCGGAGCTATCGCGTTGCTGCTGCCGGCGGTGTCGCCGGTGGCGGCGCAGGTGGGCAACCAGGCGCTCCTGGATATCACCCAGCCGGGGGGACTCATGCGCGTGCAGATTGGCGCGCCGAGCCTGGTGCAGGTGGGCACTGACTTCTGGTTCCGGCCCGCGGGGCGCTTCCAGTTCATGACCGGGCCGACCGCGCCGATAGGGGGGGATCCGACCCGCACCGGTGACGAGAATAAGGCGATCCTCAGCAAGTCCTTCACCGGGACCAACGGGTTCATCGGCTACACCTCCATGCTGCAGTTCTCGGTGGACACCACGGTGGCCGGGGCGGCTAACCCGGTGGCGCTGTTCGACACCTACGCGGCGATGGATGCGGCGGACGTGCAGGCCAATGCCGGCAACTTGCCCAACTTCTGGCCGGTGCCGCTGACGAGCAACGGGCGCGGCGCTTCCGGTACTTCGCTGATTCCGCTGACGGATGTGGGCCCGACGGGTAGCTCGCTGCAGGTCTTCCACAACTACAAACTGATCGGCGACGCTCTCTTCCTGGAGCTGGTCGTGACTAATACCGACACGACGACCCATAGCGTCGGGGTGCGCTGGGCTTTCGATACCGGCTTTGGCGGCACGAACGCGAACGACGGCAGCTCGATATTGCTGCCGGGGGGCACGCAGTTCTCGACGGAGCGGGTACTGCCGGACGCCAGCGTCGCGAGCTCCGTTTTGCCGACGAGTTGGGTGTCTTACGACGACCCGACGAATCCGCTGATCTCCGTCAAGGGGCTGCTGGATAACGCCGAGGTGCGCTCCAACGGCTTCGCCGGCTCGTCCGCGGGTGTTCCCAATGCCGTAGAGTTCGGGATGTGGAATCGGATCGCCGCGGCCGGGTTCAGTTTTGTGCCCAACCCGGGGATTGCGCTGACCGGAACGGATTGGGGCGTGGGCGTCAAGTGGAATGAGACCGCCATTGCTCCGGGAGCTTCGCGGCGCTTCGTTACCTACATTGCGTACGGCGCGTCGACCTCGAACTATGATACGCCCTTTGCCACTATGAGCTATGGGCCGGCGCGTTTGCAGCAGGCCAATGGGGACGACCCTAATACGCCCGACAAGGTGGAGAGCTACTACTACGTCGACGGGCAGGGGCGGTCGCTGTTCCCGCTATCGGTTTTCGTGGACAACTACGGATCGACCTCGCTGATCGGGGCGAGTGCGTCCATCAATCTGCCCACCGGGCTGGAACTGATCCCCGCCACGCAGGCGCGCACGCAGTCGCTGGGCGTGGTGCCGCGCGATCAATTGCTGGGCGCCACCTGGACGGTGAACGCCGACACGGCGCGCCCCGGCGTGCTGGCGGTCGGACTGACGGGCCCCCGCGGGCGCATGGTGGACCGGAGCATCTTCATCCCGGCGGTGCCGGTGCTGAACCCCATCATCTCCAGCAGTGGTTTGGAAATGGTGTCGATCCCGTATGCCTTCACCAATAACGACGCGGAGCATGTGTTCCAGTCGCTGGGCGGCCTGCAGCCGGGGCAGCTCGGCACGCTGATTCGCTGGGACCCGGTGAGCCTGATGTATCGGTGGTTCCCGGACCCGTTTGTGACCAACATCCAACTGGGGCTGGGGTACTGGCTGCTCAACCGCGCCGGGGTGCAGATCGTGCTGCCCTCGGACGCGACCCCGCTGCCTTTGACGAACCCGGTAACCGTGGATCTGACCAAGGGCTGGAACCAGATTGGCGACCCCTTTGTGCTGCCGATGCGCTTTGATTCGATGGACGTGATCACGTCTCGAGGCGCTCAGATCAGCATGATCCAGGCCATCAGTCAGGGCCTGCTGCAGGCCACCGTGTTCGCCTACGATCCGGTCGCCCGGCAGTATGTCTGGACCGGGGACCTGAGCAAGATTCGGCTTGACCCGTTCGTGGGCTACTGGATTCTGGCCTATGACAACATCTCGTTGGTCATGCCGCCGCCCACCCAGGTGATCCTGGCGCAGACGCCGCTCCAGACCGTGGCCGCGGCGAGCCAGGGCGGATGGCAGACGTCGCTGGTGCTGAGCGGCAACAATCAGCCGACCGCGACTCGCGCCTTTGGGCTGCGGCCCGGGGCGCGCGATGAAGCCGATCCGCGCGATATCGTGGCACCGCCGGCGCCACTGGGCGCGCAGGCGGAGGCCGTTTTTGTCACTCCGCAAGGGCAGCAGCCGGGCCGGTACGTGGACATCAAGTCCGCCGACGGGGCGCAGAAGGCGTGGTACCTGCAGGTGAGCAGCGCGCGGGCGCAGCAGGGCATGACGCTGTCGTGGCCTGACCTGTCGACCGTGCCGGAGAGCCTGGTGCCGATTCTGCAGGACACCGCGACCGGAGCCTGCATGTACATGCGGACGACCGCGCGGTATAGCTTCGACATGGCCGAGGCGGGCACGCGCCTGTTCAAGATTACGGTGCAGCCGCGAGACAGCGGCGCGCCGCTGTTGAGTGGCGTGCAGGCGCAAGCGGCCGCGGGCGGGAACTACAACTTCACGTACACGCTGGCCGCGGCGGCAGCGGTAGACGTCCAGATTCGGAACATCGCCGGCCTGGTGGTGCGGCGAGTGGCTTCCGGCCAAGTCTCCGCGGCCGGGGCGAACAGCCTCGCGTGGAATGGCCGCTCGGATTCCGGAAGTCGGTTGCCGGCCGGTCGGTACCTGTGTCAGATCACGGCGCACGCGCCCGAAAGCGGGCAGACCAGCAGTCTAGTTACCACCTTTGAAGTAACCCGGTAGGCGGGGTTCCCGCTCACGGGAGTCTGCCTCACGCCATCAAGGGGGCCCAATAAGCAATGACCGTACTCAGAACCAGCAAGCTGTCGCGCACCCTGTCCGCCCTGCTTGCGATCGCACTCGTGGCTACACTCGTGCCCGTGGCGGTAATACCCGCCAGCGCTCAGGTTGCTCCGCCACGCACCATTTTGGTGCTGCCCGCCAATGACCAGAGCGGTCGCGGCGAGATGGACTTGGGGCGGCGCGTCGCGGACCAGCTCGTCCTGGCGATCTCCGCCAAGCCGGGCCTGGCCGCTATGGAGTTCGTGCCGACGTCGCCGCAGGTGCGGCGGGCGGTGGCGGACGGGCGGCTGCTGCCGGCGCAGGCCGACACGCCGCCGGCGACTCCCGCGGCCGCCGTGCAGGTGGCGCGGGCGCTGAAGATGGACGCAGTGCTCTCGCTGACCCTGGAGAGCGTCGTCATTACCGAGTTCCCCAAGCAGGCGAAGGTAAGCGTGTCCGGCGAGCTGTACTCCGTCGCGGCCAACTACAACAGCCAGACCGGGGAAGTCGCGGCCACGCCGCAGGCCGAGCGCACCTATAAGGTCACCGGTGCTTCGCCGCTGGTCACCAACTACAGCGGTTCCGACCAGCCGCTGATCCGCGAGGCCATTGACGATGCAATCAGTCAGATTGCTACGGCTACCGCGGGTGAGGAAGCCCTCCCGGTGGTCACCCACAAGAAGAGCAATACCGGCATGTGGGTGGCGCTGCTGGTGGGCGTGGGCCTGCTGGCCGTGCTGGCGAGCAACAGCGGGGGCGACAACAATGGCTCAGTGGGAGCCTTGCCGCCGGTGCCCGGGTCGCTGAACGTGGAGGCCGGGGGCATCCGCCTGACGTGGACGCCGCCGCTGCCGAGCGCCAAGACGCTGCTTAAGTACCAGATTCAACGGTCCAAGGATGGCGCTCCGTTCCAGTTTATCGACATGAACCTGGTGGGGGCGACGGCGACGACGTTCTTCGACTCCACCCCGCCTCCGGGTAACTACCGCTACCGCATCGCCGCGGTGTACACGGATCAGTCGGTTAGTCCCTTTGCTAGCTTCAGTCAGATCTCGTTCCCGCACTAATCTCCGCCCTGACGGCCGGTCCGGACGCTTAGTCCGGACCGGTCTTTCCACAAGGAAGAACGCACATGCCGTCCCTTTGGCCTCGCCAGCTCCTCGGAGGCATTCTGTTGCTGGTTCTGGCCGCTGGTTTCGCTACCCCCGCTCGCGGGCAGGGAGCGTTGCTGGGTCGGGTGGGCATCTACGTGACCGCTACGCCCAACCGAGTTCCGGCGGACGGTCGCAGCCGGAGCCGGCTGCGCATCGAACTGCGCAACCAGGACGGCTCCCCCTTCGCCGACGGCACCCTCGTGGTCCTGCACACCGACCTCGGCTCCCTCACCTTGACCGGCACCGATCTGTCTACCACCGCTAACGTCACCTCCCGGGGCGGAGTCGTCTCCGCGGGGTTGGTCAGCGATACGGCGGGCGTCGCGACGGTCACGGTCAACGCCCTCAATAGCCGCCAGCAGACGATGGTGGAGTTTGTGTGTCCGGGGGACACCGGCGTGGCGGAGACGCGGATCGTGCGGTTGGGGGGCGGCTGGACGGGGTACGGGCTGGATCTGAATATGGTGGAGGCGCGGGACAAGGCGTACGCTACCTTCGGGAAGGTGCGCCTGGAGGGCGCCGACCTGCTGCAACTGAATATTGAGCAGATGGTGCTGCGGGGCGGTCCGGGGACACTGACGAACGGGACGCAAACGCTGGAGGGGCAGGATTTTTACCTAGACTTGCCGCGGAAGCGGGGAGTGTTGCGGCGGCTGGGCGAGGGCGGCGTCGAGCGGATCACCTTCGACCTGGCCACCCTGGAGCCGCGCAAAATGGAGTGGGAGCTGCCGCCGGCGGCGTTCCAGCCGGAGCGGGGGAGCAGCGCCGGATGGATTCTGGCCCGCAACATCACCGTGTTTGGTGGCGAGAAGATCGTCTTCGATCATCCGGGGCTGTATAGCGAAGAGAAGAAGGTTATGTCGCTGCCGCCGATCTGGGTGATGGGCATGGCGGGGTACTCGGGGCTGTCCAACACGCAGGCGTTTGGGCTGAACTCCTCGGGGGGCCTGGCGGTGCGGATGCCGTATTTCATCGGGGCCACCGACCACAGCGCCGATGCGCTGATGATCGAGAAGGGGGCCGCGGCGGGCAGCATTATCGCGCGAGAGGACTGGGGGCTGGGGTTGGTTCATGAGTACCGGACCGGCCAGGTCAATGGTTCGCTGGCGCTGAGCGGACTGCCGCAGAGGGACTGGGGCTTTGAGTGGCGGGACGCGCGGACGGTGTGGCCGGGGGCCGACGGCTCGTTCGATTTGTCGCTGCCGGACCACCGCAGCCTGTACTGGGACGGCTCAGTTTTCAACTATCGCTCCACGTACAGCCTGAACTACCGCACCTTTTACCAGCGACCGGAGGGGTCCACCGACAGCTACGGGGCGACGGCGGAGTGGCTGACGGAGCCGCGGGTGTGCACGCCGTACGGGGGCAAGCCCTACTTGCGCGTGGGCACGACCGTGGGGGTCCAGAAGGGGGGGCAGCTTACCGGGCGGGGACCGCAGGGGACGCAGGAGGTGTACGGGTCGCTGAACTGGCCGCCGCTGCGCGTGGGCAAGCGCACGACGCTGACGCCCTCGTTGGCGAATATCTTCGCGTGGAACACCTCGCCGTACCATGCCAATAACCTGCGCTCGGAGCTGCGGCTGGATCACAGCTTCGGGGACTCGCTGGACTTCACGCTGCGCTACGCGGCGGACCACACCAGCGGGGACTCCTCGGTGACCGGGTGGCAGCAGTTCCTGACCAGCGAACTGCACGCGTATCACGGGCAGAAGTGGATGGCGTACGTGAGCGGCAGCCTGCAACTGGACAGCGGCGATTGGTACAGCTACGCGACGTGGGATTACTACCTGAGTTCGGCGTGGCGGCTCGCCGTCCTGGGCAACTGGTACAAACTGAGCGGAGTCGCGTACAACGACCAGTCGCTGTACGTGGGCAGAAAGATCCTGGGGGACCGCGAGATCGGCCTGTCCTGGTCCCGGCAGACTAAACGGCTGAGTCTGGAACTGGTCGGGCTGGCTACGGGGTTCTAGAGGAGGCCTCACCCCGCCTGCCCCCCTGCATCAGCGAACGGGCGGCAACGGCGAACGGCCCTACCCCGCCCTGCGGGCACCCCTCCCTAAAGGGAGGGGCTTGACGGCTGACGGCTGGGCCCACCCCGCCTTCGCTGAAGCTACGGCGGGCAAGCCCTCCCGGAACGGGAGGGGCTACGGCTGACGGCTAACGGCGAACGGCTGGGCCGACCTCGCTGCGCTTGTGCGGTCCCTGCGGGGGAGGGCGACGGCAACGGCAACGGCTTCCTCACCCGCCTTCGCCAGAGCTACGGCGGACAGGCCCCCGGCCCCTCTCCCCGCGCAGACTGGGGAGAGGGGGGAAGGGCAACGGCGCTTCCTCACCCGCCTGCCCCCCCTGCATCAGCGAACGGGCGGCAACGGCGAACGGCCCTACCCCGCCCTGCGGGCACCCCTCCCTAAAGGGAGGGGCTTGACGGCGACGGCCGGGTCCACCCCGCCCTCGGCTTCGCCTCGGGCACCCGCCTTCGCTGAAGCTACGGCGGGCAAGCCCTCCCGGAACGGGAGGGGCTACGGCTAACGGCGACGGCAGGGCCGACTCGCTGCGCTCGCGCGGCCCCTCCGGGAGACGGCAACGGCCGGCGGGCCAGGGTTCGTGGCCGGCGCGGGTGGAGGTTTCGCGGGGTACGGCTCCGCGAAAGATCCACCCCTACGTACGGCGACGGCCTCATAAGACGAGACTTACAGGTAGCCCCACCGGCGAGACGCCGGTGCCACTGACGGCGACGGCGACGGCGACGGCTAACGACCGGGCCTGCCTCGCTGCGCTCGTGCGGCCCCTCCGGGACAAGCGCCCGCTCCTCTGCTATAATGTTCTCGGGGAGGGGGAGAGTAGGATCATGGCTCAGTTCGAACTCGTCTCCGAGTATGTGCCCCAGGGCGATCAGCCGCAGGCTATTGCGGCGTTGGCTGCGGGGCTGAGCGGGGGTCTTAAGGACCAGGTGCTGCTGGGTATCACCGGGTCCGGTAAGACTTACGTCATGGCGCAGGTCATTGAGCAGGTGCAGCGGCCGGCGCTGGTTATCGCTCCTAACAAGACCCTCGCGGCGCAACTGTGCGGGGAGTTTCGTGAGTTTTTCCCCGGCAATGCAGTGGAGTTCTTCGTCAGCTACTACGACTACTACCAGCCCGAAGCGTACCTCCCCCAGACCGACACCTACATCGAGAAAGACTCGGCGATCAACGACGAGATTGAGCGGCTGCGGCACGCCGCTACGCAGTCGGTGATGAGCCGGACCGACAGCATCATTGTGGCCTCCGTGTCGTGCATCTTTGGCCTGGGGTCGCCGGAGGCTTATCGCGAGATCGTGCTCAACATCTACCGCGATCAGCACATCGAGCGGGAGGCGATCCTGCGGCAGCTTATCCAGATGCAGTTCACGCGGAACGATGTGAAGCCGGGGCGCGGGCAGTTTCGAGCGCGCGGGGATGTGGTGGAGATTCATCCGGTGGACCGCGACGAACTGGTGCGGCTGGAGATGTATGGGGACGACGTCGAGCGCATCTTGGTGCTGGACGAATTGACCGGGGAGATCACCGAGGAGCGGCAGCAGGCGCTGATCTTCTCGGCCAGCCATTATGTGGTTTCGCCGGGGCGGGTGGAGAGCGCGCTGGGGTCGATTGAGGCGGAGCTGGAGGAGCGGCTGCGGTACTTCCAGGACCGGGGGCGGCTGCTGGAGGCGCAGCGGCTGGAGCAGCGGACCTTGCACGACCTGGAGATGATCCGGGAGGTCGGGTACTGCACCGGGATTGAGAACTACTCGCGGCACTTTGACGGGCGCGCGCCCGGGGACCCGCCGTATACTTTGCTGGACTATTTCCCGGACAACTACGTCACCATTATTGACGAGTCGCACCAGACTATTCCGCAGATCCGGGCGATGTGGGCCGGGGACCACTCGCGGAAGAATATGCTGGTGGAGCACGGGTTCCGGCTGCCCTCGGCCTATGACAACCGGCCGCTGACCTTCGATGAATGGGAGGCGCGGGCGGGGCAGGTGATGTATACCTCGGCGACGCCGGGGCCTTATGAGCTGGGGCGGGCGCAGCAGATGGCGGAGCTGATCGTGCGGCCGACCGGGTTGATTGATCCGGTGGTGGAGGTGCGGCCGACCGCGGGGCAGATTGATGACCTGATCGGCGAGATTCAGGACCGGGTGGCGCGGGGGCAACGGGTGCTGGTCACTACCCTGACCAAGCGGATGGCCGAGGACCTGAGCGAGTACATGGCGGACCTGGGGATTCGCGTGAACTATATGCACTCGGACGTGGCCACGATTGAGCGCACCGAGTTGCTGCGGGACCTGCGGATGGGCGCGTATGACGTGCTGGTGGGGATTAACCTGCTGCGGGAGGGGCTGGACCTGCCGGAGGTGTCGCTGGTGGCGATTCTGGACGCCGACCGGGAGGGATTCCTGCGCAGCGAGACCTCGCTGATCCAGACCATGGGGCGGGCCGCGCGGCACCTGGACGGCAAGGTGATCATGTACGCCGACCGGCGGACCGCCGCGATGGAGGCGGCGCTGGGAGAGTCGGAGCGGCGGCGGGCCAAGCAGACTACCTACAACGAAGAGCATGGGATTACGCCGCAGTCGGTGACCAAGGCGATTCGCGAGACCATCCGCTCGGCGGAGATGCGCGAGGAGAAGGTGAAGACGGAGATCGCGCCGGAACTGCTGGAGGCCGGGGGGGAAGAGGTCGAGGAGATTCTGGCGGCGCTGGAGGCGGAGATGGGGGAGGCGGCGGAGCGGCTGGACTTCGAGCGGGCGGCGGAGATTCGGGACGAGATTAAGGAGCTGCGGGCGTTGCTGGCGGATGAGGCGGGGTAGGGGGCGGCGAACGGCTCCTCACCCCCGGCCCCTCTCCCTCGCGGGAGAGGGGAGAGGGGGGAGTAACGGCAACGGCTGGCCCACCCCGCCCTCGGGGGACCTCGGGCACCCCTCCCGGAGCGGGAGGGGCGGAGGCAACGGCAGACGGCAACGGCTAACGGCGGACCCCTCCCCGGCGCAGACGCCGCCCTCCCCTAAATAGGGGAGGGATTCGGAAAAGGCAACGGCAACGGCGGAGGCGACGGCCGTTTCCCGGTAGGGGCGGCGGTTACACCCGCCGCCCGCGGCTGCCGCATCGGAAGCTGGCAATCGCGCAGCCGACCTACGGCGCCGAGGTTTGCGTTCTCGGCAGGCGCGGGCGGCAGACGTAGCTGCGGCCCCTGCGAACGGCAATGGCGGGGTGGAGCGCAGGGTCCAGCCGAGTGGGTTAACTGGCAGGCAGCGAGCGGGCGTGTGTTGTCCCGCGGACGGGCCAAAACGCGCCCCTACGCGGAAACGAGCTAGCGGCCCGGCAAGGCAGACTATGGCTATCACCGAGAAGCTGACTACTGTGCCCAATGAGCCGGGCGTTTACCTGCTCAAGGACGCTGAGGGTAAGCCGATTTATGTCGGCAAGGCTCAGTCCTTGCGTAAGCGCCTGCAGCAGCACTTCCAGGGGGCGGACCGGGCGGGGGCTTGGCATGTGGTGATGATTAGCCATGTCGCCGACTTGGACTACATCCTCACCAGCTCGCCGCGCGAGGCGCTGCTGCTGGAATCTACGCTGATTAAGCAGCACAAACCCCGCTACAACATCCGCTTGATGGACGACAAGAGCTACCCGTATGTGATGCTCACGGACGAGGCGTTTCCGCGGCTGGTGGTGCTGCGGGACCTGCCGCCTAACGCGCGGCCGGGGGGGCAGGGGAAGCGGGTGGCGCGGGCGCTGCACGATCCTAAGCGGCACGAGGTCCACCGGCTGGGGCAGGGGGAAGTGTTTGGGCCGTACGCCGAGGCGCGGCCGATGCGGCAGGCGATGCGGCTGGTGGGGCAGCTCTTTGGACTGCGGTCTTGCCGGAAGGCGCTGACCGGGGCGCCGCAGGGGGTGCCCTGCCTGAACTATCATATGAAGCGCTGCCTGGGGCCGTGCCGGGGGGACATTACGGGGGCGCAGTACGCGGAGGCGGTGCGGCAGACGCGGCGGTTCTTGAGCGGGCACACCGGGCGGGTGCTGAGCGACTTTCGGCGGAAGATGACGGCGGCGGCGGCGCGGCAGGAATTTGAGCGGGCCGCGGTGTGGCGGGATACGGTGCAGGCGCTGGAGAAGGCTACGCGACATGAGGTGGTCATCGGGACGCGGAGCGTGGAGCAGGATGTGGCGGCGGTGGCCGCGGCGGAGGACCTGGCGGTGGTGGCCGTGCTGCGGGTGCGGCACGGGCGGCTGCTGGGGGCGGAGGACTATTTGCTGCGGGCGGTGAGTGGGCATAGCCCGGCGGAGATGCTGGAGGCCTTTTTGACGCAGCACTACTCGGCGGCGCAGTGGGCGCCGCGGGAGGTGCTGCTGCCGGTGGAGATCGAGGGGCGGGAGGAGTGGGAGCAGACGCTGCGCGACCTGCGGGGCGCGCGGGTGACGGTGCGCGTGCCGCGGCGGGGGCCGGCGCGGGGGATGCTGGAACTGGCGCAGCGCAACGCCGAGCAGGCGCTGGTGCGGGCGCAGGCGATGCAGACGCGGCGGGAGGGGATGGCCGCGTCGGTGCTGGAGGACCTCCGGGAACTGGTGGGCATGGAGCAGTTGCCGGAGCGGATTGAAGGCTACGATATATCGAATATCCAGGGCGATCACGCGACCGCGGCGATGGTGGTGTTCACGCGGGGGCAGCCGGACCGGCAGAGCTACCGGCGCTTCCGCATGCGTACCGTCGGGCCGGATGATTTTGCGATGATGGCCGAGGCCCTGCGGCGGCGCTTGCAGCGGGCGGCGGCCGGGGACCCCAGTTTCCTGCCGCTCCCGGACCTGATTATGGTGGACGGGGGCGCGGGGCAGGTGTCCGCCGCGCAGCGGGTGCTGGAGGAGATGGGCGAGGCGGGGATCGCGCTGGTGGGTCTGGCCAAGCGGGAGGAGCAGGTGAGGGCGCCGGGGCAGGCGAACCCTTTGCCGGCGGAGGAGCATGAGGCGGGGCGCTATTTGCTGCAGCGGGTGCGGGATGAGACCCACCGGTTCGCGGTGACTTACCACCGGGGACTGCGCGCGGCGGCGATGACGCGGTCGGTGCTGGACGACGTGCCGGGACTGGGACCGCGACGGCGCACGGCGCTGCTGCGGGCCTTCGGCTCGGTGCGAGCGATGGCCGAGGCGTCGGCGGAGGAGCTGGCGGCGGCGCCGGGGATGAACCGGCGGGTGGCGGCGGCGCTGTTGGAGAGGCTGGCGGAGAAGGCGCCCACCCCTCCCGCGGCAGACCGCGGGCACCCCTCCCGCGGCGGGAGGGGTTAGACGGCAAAGGCGAACGGCAACGACGGGGGCAGAGGTTGAGGCGGGAGGCGGAGGCGGGAGATCCGTTTAGCCCCTCCCCCGGCCCCTCCCCCCGCGCCCTGCGGGCTGGGGAGAGGGGGGAACGGCCACGGCAGGGAGAAGGGCCATTTCCCCTCCGGGGAAACGGCAACGGCGAACGGCACGGCGGAACCGGGCTAGCGGCAAGCCGGCCTCACCCCCTGCCCCCTCTCCGTGCACTTGAGTACAAGTGCCGCAGGAGAGGGGGAACGGCAGACGGCCAACGGCCGTTTCGCCGGAGGGGCGGAAGTCACGTCCGCCGCCCGCGGCGGGCGCGGGGTCCTAGGTCTAGCGCGGGGGCGCGGGTGGATGTCCCGCGGGTTGGGGCTCCGCGGAAAACCCACCCCCACGCGGAAACGGCGGACGGCGAAGGAAGGATCACCATGAAGAAGATTAGGAGTCGCGCGCCGATTCGGATTGATTTTGCCGGGGGGACTACCGACCTGGCGGCCTTTCGCAACCGCGAAGGGGGGGCCGTGGTGAGCGCCGCGGTGTCGCGGTATGCCTACTGCAGCCTGCAGGCCGGGGAGGGCGGGGAGATCCGGATCAAGGCCGACGACCTGGAGCAGTACGTGCGGGCCGCGAACATCCGCGAGCTGGAATTTGACGGCAATTTGGACCTGCTCAAGGGCGCGGTCAAGGCGCTGGAGTTGCCGCATAGCCTGGACATCTACGTGCATTGCGACGCGCCGCCGGGGTCGGGGACCGGGTCCTCGGCGTCGGTGGGCGTGGCGCTGATCGGGCTGCTCAACCACCTGCGGCTGCTGCTGCATCAGTCGCCGCAGAGCCTGCTGAGCCGGTTTGACATCGCCGAGTTGGCCTGCCGGATCGAGCAGGACCTGGGGATCGTCGGCGGCAAACAGGACCAGTACGCGGCGGCGCTGGGGGGCTTCAACTACATCCAGTTTTACTCCGACGACCGAGTGGCGGTGGAGCCGCTGCTGCTGAGCAACGGCGTGCTGTGTGAGCTATCCAAGCGGCTGATCCTGTACTACACGGGGCAGTCGCGGCTGTCCGGGTCCACCAACCAGCGGATGATTGAGGCCTACGAGTCGGGCGATCCGGTGGTGGGCGGGGCGCTGCGGACTATTAAGCAGACTGCCCAGGAGATCTACCGCGCGTTGCTGGGCGAGGACCTGGAGGCGTTCGGGGAATTGCTCAACCAGGAATGGCGCGCGCGGTGCCAGTTGGCGCCGGGCGTGGTGACCGAGCAGATGCAGGAGGTGCGGCAGGTGGCGCTGGCGGCGGGGGCGCTGGCGACCAAGGTCTGTGGCGCGGGGGGCGGGGGCTGCATGCTGATCTACTGCGACGACGACCGCGAGGGGCCGGTGCGGCGGGCGCTGGCCGGGCAGGAGGGGTCGGTGCTGGACATCAACTTCGACTTCACGGGTCTGCAGGTGTGGGAGGGGCGGTAAGGGTGTCGGACCGGCGGGCGTGGGTGGCGAGCCTGGCCGAGCGGCTGCCGGGGGCGGAGGCTCCCGCCTGGCGCGAGAACGGGGGGCTGCTGCTGGGGCTGGTGCTGCTGGGCCTGGTCTGGCACCACGGGCAGTGGCCGGGGCTGGACCCGAAGTGGCGCGAGTTCGGGTGGTTTGGGATCAACTTTGTGCTGCTTTTTTTGGTGCCGGCGCTGGTGATCAAGTTCGTCTGGCACCAGCGGCTCAGCGACTACGGCGTGACCTGGGGGCGGCCGGCGATCTGGGGGCGGTATGTGTTGGCCTTCGCCGTGGTGATGGTGCCCTTGATTGTGATTTCCTCGCGGATGCCCGCCATGCAGATGTACTACCCGCGCAGCCCGGTGGCGCGCGAGGGGGCGCTGGGGTTTGCGCTGGCGGCGGGGGGCTGGCTGGTCTACTTCTTCGCCTGGGAGTTCTTCTTCCGGGGGTTCTTGCTCAACCTGCTGCTGCCGCGCTTTGGGGCGATCGCCATCGTCGTGCAGACCATCCCCTTTATGATGATGCACTTCACCAAGCCGGAGGTGGAGGTCTTCGCGGCGATTGCGGCGGGCCTGGCGCTGGGGCTGATGGCCTACCGGGGCAAGTCTATGGTGGGGCCGTGGCTGACGCATTGGTTCGTGGCGATACTGCTGGATGCGCTGGTGGTGTGGTGGCCGGGGGTGCGATAGGCGAACGGGCCCACCCCGCCCTTGGGGGACCTCGGGCACCCCTCCCGGTGCGGGAGGGGCTACGGCGAACGGCAACGGCAGGACCCCTCCCCGGCGCAGCCGCCGCCGCCCTCCCCTAGATAGGGGAGGGTAGGGAAGAGGCGAACGGCAGGGCCGGCCTCGCTGCGCTCGTGCGGCCCCTCCGGCGGAGACGGCAACGGACGCTTCCCCGTCGTCCGGTGGGTCGGGCGTCTCGCCCGACGGTTGTTCCGCTGGCCGGTGGCTGGAGGCTAGCTAGCGAGCGGGCGTGTGTTGCTCCGCTTACGCTGCGCAAAACGCGCCCCTACGGGGAAAAGGCAACGGCCGGCGGGGTACGTAGCCCCCGCCCTACAAACGGCAACGGCCGGGCCGGCCTCGCTGCGCTCGTGCGGCCCCTCCGGGGGAGACGGCGCGGTTTGGCCGGACGTTCGGGGCACACGCGGGTGGACATTGCGTCGGAACGCAAAGTCCACCCCTACAAACGGCAACGGCACACCGGCGAGACCCTTCGACAAGCTCAGGGCAGGCAGCCGGTGCCACTGACGACTTTACCCCTCGTTTTCTCCGAATACTTCCGCCTCGAAGCTGTAGAGCTGGGCGGCGGGGTCCTGCCAGTCCTGCGGGCTGAGGCCCGCTTTGTGGCAGGTGTAGGAGAGGAACTGCTCGCGGTCCCAGCACTCCTCGACCGGGACCTGCGGGAGCAGGAGGCCGCGGTTGGCGCCCAGACAGACCATCAGGCCGTGCTTGCCTACCTCGACCGCGTCCGGGTTCTCCACGTGGACCAGGGGGGTCAGGGCGGAGACCTCGATGTGGATTTCCGGGAGTTCGGCGGGGCGGACCGGGCCGAAGCGCGGGTCGCGCAGGGCCGAGGCGGCGGCATTGTCCGCGATGGCCTCGATTAGCGGCTTGATGCCCTCCACGTAGCCGAGGCAGCCACGGAGCTGGCCCTGGCGCTTGAGGGTGACGAAGGCACCGCGTTCCTCGAGGAGCGCGGGGTCGTCGGTGGGGAAGACCGGCGGGGGCGCGTCGTTCACGGCGGCCTCCAGGGATTGGCGCGCCACTTGCAGCAGGATTTGCTTCTGCTCGTCGGTTAGCATAGTTGTCCTCCGGTCCGAGGTTAGCGCGGTTTCTGGAAAATCAGCACGTACTGGTGGTGGATGTTGCTGACAAAGGCATAGGGAATGGCGAACGGGTACAGGTTCTTGCTGTCCTGCAGCAACACCGTCAACCCCTTCAGCGCCCAGCCGCGGCGCTCGATTTCGGCGGCGAGATCGGCGTGGTAGAGCACGAAACGTTTACCGTCTCGAAAGTCTGAGACGATCACCACCAGGTACTTGTTCGGACGGGTCACCCGCAGGCAGGCGGCGAAGACCTCGCCGAGGCGGGAGAGGAACTCCTCGTAGTTCGCCAGATTCCCCAGATCGGCGGGGTCCTCGCTGTAGTGCGTGGTCAGACCCCGGGCGGAGCGCTCCGCCTGGGCCTTGAGGCCCGGCTTTTTGCGGAGGATGCGCCAGTAGGGGGGGCTGGTCACGACCAGGTCCGCGCTGTCGGCGGGCAGGGCGGCGAGAGTGGGGAGGGCGTCGCCCGGGAGGATCTCGGCGGGGATTTCCTGCTGCTCGGGGGGGCACTCCTCCTGGAGGCGGCGACGGGCTACGTCGGCCCACTCGGGGATTAGCTCGATGCCCTGGCTGGGGCGGGCGCAGGCGCGGGCGGCGAGGAGCGTGGAGCCGCTGCCCGCGAAGGGGTCGAGGACCTGCTCGCCCGCGTGGGTGAAGAGGCGGATGATCCGCTCGATGTCGCGCTCCGAGAAGGTGGCGGGGTGGGTGATTTTGAGCTTGCTGCGCGGCGGGGCCGAGCTGCGCAGGCGGCTGGCGCACAGTTGGCCCAGCGCCTCGGCGGCGGCCTCGGGGCCGCGGGTCTCGCGCAGCCAGGCGCTGAATTCCTCCAGCAACTCGGGGGTCAGCAGGCTGCCGCAGCCGGCCTCGCTCAGCCAGAAGCTCTTGGTCTCCTGGAGCCACTCGCGGTTGGTCAGATCGTTGAGACGATTGCGCGGATCGGTCATGGGGCCTCCCTGGCACCTGGGTGCCGGTTGATTATAAGCGGCGGAGGCGGGTGGCGGCAAGCGGGAACGGCTTCCTCACCCCCCCGGCCCCCTCTCCCTGCGGGAGAGGGGGAGAAAGGCAACGGCGAACGGCGGACCCCTCCCCGGCGCTGCGCGCCGCCCTCCCCTAAATAGGGGAGGGTGGGGAAGAGGCATGTGCACGGCGGAGGTTGAGGCGGGGGGTGGAGGCGGGACGCCAGTTTAACCTCACCCCCCGGCCCCCTCTCCCACTTTGGGAGAGGGGGGAACGGCAACGGCAAAGGCAACGCCGGACGGCGGAGCTCTTGGTGGAGGCACACGCGCCCGCTCGCTAGCCGACAGTTGGCGAGCGGGCGGCAGGCGCGGCGCCGACACCGCGAGAGCCGCCCCTACGAACGGCAACGGCGCGGCCCACCCCGCCCTCGGGGACCTCGGGTACCCGCCTTCGCTGAAGCTACGGCGGGCAGGCCCTCCCGGTGCGGGAGGGGCTACGGCAACGGCAACGGCAACGGCGCTTCCTCACCCGCCTTCGCTGAAGCTACGGCGGGCACCCCTCCCACTATGCGAGGGGCTACGGCAACGACAAGGGCCCAAGCCAGGGTTCGGGGTGGGCGCGGGTGGATGTTTCGCGGGGTACGGCTCCGCGAAAGATCCACCCCTACAACGGCCAACGGCAGGGCCGGCCTCGCTTTGCTCGTGCGGCCCCTCCGGGAAAAGGAAACGGAAACGGCAACGGCGGATTCCTCCCCGGCGCTGCGCGCCGCCCTCCCCTAGATAGGGGAGGGTGGGGAAAAGGCAACGGCGAACGGCAGGGCCGGCCTCGCTTTGCTCGTGCGGCCCCTCCGGGAAAAGGCAACAGCCGGCGGGGGACGTAGCCCCCGCCCTACAAACGGCGAACGGCGGCCCCCTCTCGTCCGCGCTGAGGAGGGAGGATAATCGGCGGGGGGCGGAGAAAGCAGACGTATGTCCAATCCCCAGCCCGTGCCCGTGGAAGACCTGCAACCGGCGGCTGTCGGCGTGCTTAGCCCGCTGGGCGCGGTGGTGTGGCTGTTGGCCGCCGCGGTCGTGGGGTTGGTGGGTAGCCTGCTGCTGGAAGGGGCGCGCCTGGCGCCGCCGCTGGAGCTGAATCCGGCGCTGGCCGTGGTGCTGCCGGTGGAGCTGGTGCTGTATCTGCTGGCGGTGGGTACGGGCGGTCCGCGGCTGGGGCGCGGGCGTACCACGCTGGGGGTGGGGCTGGGGTTCCTGCTGCGGGCGGGACTGGCGGCGCTGCTGGCGTATTTGGCGCCCTCGGCGCTGGCGGGGCGGGAATTGTACGATCAGTTTCTGCTCTACTATGTCCAGCTCTGGCCGGCCGCCGCGGTGCAGGTGCTGTCCCTGACCGCCTTCCTGTGGCTGGCGCGAGACCTGCTGGTGGCGCCGGATGAGCTGGTCGCGGAGGAGGTCCTGCCGCCCTCGGGGGAGACCTCCGGAGGGAACTCCGGCGAACGGCAGCGGGAGCTGCTGGCGGCGCTGATGGAGCCCAACGAGAACGCGCAGGGGCAGTATGAAATGGAACTGCCGGGGGGCAAGCTGGGGGCTGCGCCGGAGCGGCGCGGCTTGCGCCTGCGAGGACGCCGCGCAGCGCCCGTCGCGCCGGCGCTGCCGCTGGAGCCGCCGCCGCCCGCTCCGGAGCCGGAAGGTTACGAGGAAGCGGTGGCCGGACCGTTTGCCGCTTTGGCGGAGGACACGGCGACCTTGCCGCAGGTTATGGACGGCCCCGCGACGGAGCCGGAACCGCCGACGCCGCAGCTACCGAGCGCAGGAGATAATTGACCCATGTATACGCCCCGACCGCTGATTTGCCCCTCGATCATCTGCTGCGACTTGGCCCGGCTGGGCGAGGAGGTCGCGCGCTTGCGGGAGGCGGGGGCCGACTGGCTGCATTTTGATGTCATGGACGGGCACTTTGTCCCGCCGCTGACCATTGGCCCCGGAATCCTGCAGGCGGTGCGGGAGCTTAGTGATCTTACTTTTGACGCGCATCTGATGATTGAGTGTCCCGAGCGCCACGTGGCGGAATTCGCGGCGGCGGGCGCGGACGTGATCACCGTGCATCGGGAAAGCAGCGAGGACCCGACGGCGCTGCTGGAGCAGATCCGGGAGGCCGGGTGCCGGGCGGCGCTGGCCTACAACCCGGAGACGCCGCTGGACGACCTGCCGCGCTGGTTGCCGCTGCTCGATACGGTGCTGGTGATGAGCGTGCGGCCGGGGTGGTCGGGGCAGTCCTTCCGGCCCGACGCGGTGGATAAGGTGCGCCAGGCGCGGGGGCTGATCGAGGCGGCCGGTCTGGCGACGCTCATTCAGGTGGATGGCGGGCTAAATGCCGAGACCGCGCCGCTGATGCTGGACGCCGGGGCGCGGGTGATCGTGTCGGGGACGTTCCTCTTCCGGCATCGGGAAGGTCTGGCGGATGGGATGAGGTTGCTGCGGGGGGAGTAGGGAGCCTCACCCCCGGCCCCTCTCCCTGCGGGAGAGGGGGGAAGGGCAACGACCACGGCAACGGCGGACCCCTCCCCGGGGAGTATGCTTGCATACTCCATGCCCTCCCCTAAATAGGGGAGGGTGGGAAAATGCAACGGCAGGGCCGGCCTCGCTGCGCTCGTGCGGCCCCTCCGGGGGAAGGGCAACGGCGCGGCCCACCCCGCCCTCGGCGGACCTCGGGCACCCGCCTTCGCTGAAGCTACGGCGGGCAAGCCCTCCCGGAGCGGGAGGGGCTACGGCAACGGCAAAGGCGGAGGTTGAGGCGAGGGGCGGAGGCAGGACGCCAGTCTAACCTCACCCCCCGGCCCCCTCTCCCGCGGCAGACCTTGGGAGAGGGGGAGAACGGCGGACCCCTCTCCGGCGTCCTTCGACGGGCTCAGGACCTTCGGCAGACGCCGCCCTCCCCTAAATAGGGGAGGGTGGGAAACGGCTAACGGCAGGGCCGGCCTCGCTGGCGCTCGTGCGGCCCCTCCGGGGGAACGGGAACGGCAACGGCAACGGCTTCCCCCTCTCGTCACCGCGCAGACTACGCGCGGCGCCACTCTCCCCCGCTTCGCGGGAGAAAGATAACGGCTGAAGGCTAACGGCAACGGCTCCCAGGCGAACCCCATTGGCAGCCCCACCGGCGAGACCCTTCGGCAAGCTCAGGGCGGGCAGCCGGTGCCACTGACGGCAACGGCACACAGGCTAGGAAGCCTGTGCTACCCCGGAAACGACTCCCCCAGCTTACCCCCTGCCTCACCTCGGTCTTCCCGCATGCGTGCCTTTTTGCCTCGTGGTATTGACACGCGGTGTGGCCCGGAATATAATGGGCCCGGATTGAACCAGACTGGACTGGGAAGGTTTAGGCAGGATTAGACATGTCTGCACCGGGCGGAGCCAAACCACACAAGCTGGACGCGACCGGCCGGCTCAAGCTCCGCGAGGAAGAGCGGGACGCGCTGGGTGACGTGGCGGTTCTGTCTTGTGGCTTCGACAACTGCGTTTCCATCTTCACCCCCGACCGTTGGGATAAGTTTGTGGCCGACTTTGACAAGCTCGCCTCGCAAGACCCCGACGCCCACGACCTGCGGCGGCTGCTCGTCGCTAATGCGGAGCAGTGTGAGATAGACGCGCAGGGGCGGCTCCGCGTTCCCGAGTTTCTGATGCGCTGGGCGGAGCTGGGCGGCGAGAGCAAGCTGCAGGCTTACCTGATCAAGGTGGGCGAGGGTTGGTGGGAGTGCTGGGAAGCTACGCGCTACCAGGAGTTCCTCACCCTGCGGGCGCAGCAACTCAAGCAGGTGGCCGGGGGGTACTGGCGGACCGGCGTCGAGCCGGTCGAGGAGGCGAAGTAGCCTCCCTTGTCCGGACCCTTACATCAGCCGGCCATGCCGCAGCAGGTACTTGAGTACCTTGACATCTGTCCTTCCGGCGTTTACGCAGACATGACACTCGGCCAGGGAGGCCACGCGGAGCTGATTTTGCAGCACCTGGGCCCGGAGGGGTTTCTCCTGGGGCTGGACCGCGATCCGACGGCCTTGTCGCAAGTAGAGCAGCGCCTGGCGCCGTACGCGGGGCGGTTCCGGCTGATGAACATGCGCTTCAGTTTGCTGGAGGAAGCCATGGCGGAGGCGGGGATCGACCGGCTGGACGGGGCGTTGATGGATACCGGGCTCTCGCGCGATCAGTTGCTGGACCAGTCGCGGGGCTTTAGCTTTGACAGCGCGGCGTTCAGCATGAAGATGGGGCCCAACGAGCCGGGGCCGGATGTGGCCGAGATCGTCAACACGTATTCCGCAGCACAGTTGCACCAAGTCTTTTTTGTGGTGGGTAAGGGGCGGGAGGCGAGACGAGCGACCCGGGCGATCCTTTCCTATAGGGAGGGGAGGAAACCGATCGAGTCCACACAAGAGCTCGCCAAAATAATCGCAGCCGCGGTAGCTAAGCCGACGGACTGGGGAAAGAACCGACACCCAGCCACGCCCTGGCTAATGGCTCTGCGCATCGCAGTAAATGATGAACTAGGAGAAATAGACCGGGGGTTGCAGGCTGCCGTACGTTCGTTGCGGCCAGGGACGGGCCGTTTAGTGGTCCTCACTTGGGCCGGTCACGAGCACGGGCTAGTCCGCCAGACTCTCCGAAGCCTGCAGCATCCGTGTACTTGTCCTCCCGCCCTGCCCTGTATCTGCCACAAGCAGCCGCTGGTGAAGACGTTGACGAAAAAGCCGCTAGCGGCGGAGGAAGAGGAGATTCACCGCAACCCGGCCGTCCGGACCTGCCGCCTGCAAGCGGCGCTGGTGCTGGCGACCGACGAGACGCAAAAAAAAGACAGGCCCTAAGGCCTGTCCCGATAGCCAAACTAACCCTTTTTCGGGTCGTACCCGTGGGGGGGAAAGAGAGACCGGTGGGCGCCGCAATCACAGCAACTTCACAGCAACATTTACACTAATGATCGCCGCTTGATTGCAGCGCTCGCTCCTGGCAGGAAGCGTCGGGATTGTAGCATAACCCGACATCGGGCGCAAGCCTGAACTTACCGCCTAGTATGCCGCCGCCTCGCAGACCGCGGCGCCCACCGATTCTCTCAATCGTCATTCCCCACGCGGCTCCTGGGGCTAGTAACGCCCCCGGAGCCCGGCAGGACAGGACCACACGGCCTGTCCTGTTTTTTGTCTCGGGAGTGGGCCGTTCGTCGCTGAGGAGCCCGGAGTTCACGGGGAGGAGGTGGCCGCCGTGGGTAGGAGACGAAGACGAGGCATCCGGGGCGCAGTCACCGCGCGGCGCCCGGAGAGCTGGAGAGATCTGCTGGGCCCCCTGGCGCTGATCGGCGTGATGGGGGCCGTCTGTATTCTGTTTCTCCACTGCTGCGCCCGCAAGTCGCAACTGGAGACCCAGGTTCGCCAGGAAGGGCAGAAGGTGGAAGTGCTCCGCGCCCAGCAACAGGCGCTGTATGCCGAAATCGGCCTGCGGCGCGATCCCACGCGCCTGCGTAGCTGGGCGGGGCAACAGGGGATGGTGTTCGCGGCGACCGGGGTGGACCGCGTGCGGCTGAGCCGCGCGCTGCCGCCGCAGCAGGTGGCGGCGAATCCGCTGGGGGTGCCCCAGGAGAACGGGGTAACCGCGGGCCTGCATCCGGCGAGCGGGACCATCGCCCAAGCGGCGAACTCGAAAGCTGGCGACTAGCCACGGCCTCGGCCGTGGCTTTTTTGCGCTTGGGGGAACGGCGCCTCACCCGCCTTCGCTAAAGCTACGGCGGCCAAGCCCCCGGCCCCTCTCCGGGCACTTGAGTACAAGTGCGCGGGAGAGGGGGGAACGGCGAACGGCAGGGGCGGGAAATGAGTCACACCCAGCGGCAGGCCGGCCTCACCCCCGGCCCCTCTCCTGGCACTTGAGTACAAGTGCGCGGGAGAGGGGGGAACGGCAAGGGCAGGGGCAACCTCGCTTTGCTCGTGCGGTCCCTCCGGGGGACGGAAACGGCCGGGCCTACCCCGCCCTCGGGGGACCTCGGGCACCCCTCCCTAAAGGGGAGGGGCTTTACGGCAACGGCAACGGCGGACCTCTCCCCGGCGCTGCGCGCCGCCCTCCCCTAAATAGGGGAGGGTGGGGAAGAGGCTAATGACAGGGGCGGGAAACGGCAACGGCTTCCTCACCCCCGGCCCCTCTCCCCGCGCAGACTGGGGAGAGGGGGGAAGGGCTAACGGCAACGGCAGGGGCGACCTCGCTTTGCTCGTGCGGTCCCTCCGGGGGACGGAAACGGCCGGGCCTACCCCGCCCTCGGGGGACCTCGGGCACCCCTCCCTAAAGGGGAGGGGCTTTACGGCAACGGCAACGGCGGACCCCTCCCCGGCGCTGCGCGCCGCCCTCCCCTAAATAGGGGAGGGTGGGGAAAAGGCTTACGGCAGGGGCGGGAAAGGGCGCACCGGCGAGACGCCGGTGCCACTGACGGCAAAGGCTAACGGCAATGGCAATGGCGAGAGGAGACAGACAGGTGACCGGCGGGGGAGCGGCTACGGTGGACGATCCGCTGGGTTTGACGCGGCGGCCGGGGGCGGCGGAGCACCGGGGGTTGCGGCTGATTACCTGGGGGCTGCTCGCTGTGGCCTTGGTGCTGTGCGGGCGACTGGTGCAGATTCAGATTCCTCGGCGCGACTTCTATACCCACAAGGGCGAAGAGATCTCTCCGCGGGGGGAGATTCCGGCCCTGCGGCCGGGGTGCATCTATGACGCCTCGGGGCGAGTGCTGGCGGACGCGGCGGCGGTGGCTGACCTCGCGCTGGACCCGGTGGCTGCACGGCAGGGTAAGGAGCGGTATGAGCTGCTGCAGCAGTGCCTGGTGCAGACGCTGCGGCTGGCGCCGGAGCGGGTCAGCGCGATTCTGGCCGCCGATGATCGCTACGTGCCGCTGGCTAAGGCGGTGCCGCTGGCTACTGTGCAGCAACTGCGGGCGCTGCGGCTTCCCGGGTTGATTATCCACAACGGGTACCGGCGCTCGTACCCCTACGCGCGGGTGGCGGCTAATCTGGTGGGGGCGTACTCGGCGGATGCGCGGCCGCTGGCGGGGCTGGAGTATCAGTACCGGTTCCTCCTGGCCGGGGACCCGGGCACGCCGCGGCGCAACGTGGACGCCTGGGGGCGCACTATTGTCGGCATGGAGGGGGACGTGTCGCTGCCCTCCGCGGCGGGTAAATCAGTGGTCACCACGCTGGACCTGAACGTGCAGCGGGAGACGGAGGCGGCGCTCGATCGCCTGTGGGCCACCAACAAGCCGGAATGCGCGACGGTCGTGGTGATGGAGCCGCGCACCGGGGCGATTCTGGCGATGGCGAGCCGGCCTAACTTTGACCCCAACGATTTTTCGCCCGTGGGCGGCGGGCCGCACAATCCCGTCGCCAATTCGAGCATGCTCAACCTGCCGGTGAACTGGGAGTACGAGCCGGGCAGCACCTTCAAGGTCGTCATGGCGGCGGCGGCGCTGCAGAACAACGCGGTGACGATGGGCCAGACCTTCCACTGCGGGGGCGGCATGACCGTGGGCGGGCGGCCCTTGCACTGCTGGGGCAAGTGGGCGGTGCAGGGGCACGGCAATCTTAATCTGGGCGGCATCCTGGCGAACTCCTGCAATCTGGGGGCGGCGCAGGTGGTGCAGCGCGTGGGGGCGAGCCGGTATGTGGAGTTCCTGCGCGCGTGCGGCTTTGGGCGGCGGACGGGAATCGGGCTGCCGGGGGAGGGCCAGGGGCAGGTGCGGGACGCGGACCGGCTGGGGGTCCGGGACCTGGCCAACATGGGCTTTGGGCAGAGCGTGCTGGTGACGCCGCTGCAACTGACCGCGGCGCTGTGCGGGATTCTGAACGAGGGCGTGTACATGCAGCCGCAACTGCTGCGGCGGGTGGTGAACGCCGACACCGCCCGGACCGTGTATCGCGACGTGGCGCCGCGGGCCAAGGCGACGGTGTGCTCGCCGGAGGTCTCGCGGCTGGTGCGCGAAATGATGGTGGGCGTGGTGGAGCGGGGGACGGGCCGCTCGGCGCGGATTCCGGGGGCAGTCCTGGGGGCCAAGACCGGTACGGCGCAGATTTTCGACCCGCGCACCGGGACTTTCCCCTCTGACCAGAAAGTGGTAAGCTTTGTGCTAACGGGGCCCGCGCAGCGGGTGCCGGATTTCGTCATTCTGGTCGTCGCCAAGAATCCGAAAGTGGGGCAGCACGGCTCGGACGTCGCCGGGCCGGCGGCTAAGGACATCGCCCTGTTCATGCTGCGCCAGCGGGGCTTTATTCCGCAGGGTGCGGCGAGCGCGGGCGGACCGGTGGACCCGGGGTTGGTGGAGTAGGGGAGGAACGGCAACGGCGCCTCACCCCCGGCCCCTCTCCCTGCGGGAGAGGGGGGAAGGGCAAAGGCAACGGGGTAGAAGCCACGCCAAGCGCCAAGCCGGCCTCACCCCCGGCCCCTCTCCTGGCAGGAGAGGGGGGAAGGGCAAAGGCAGGGGCGGGAAACGGCAACGGCAGACGGCGGGGGACGAGCCACGCCAAGCGCCAAGCCGGCCTCACCCCCGGCCCCTCTCCTGGCAGGAGAGGGGGGAAGGG